>NZ_CP034183.1:0-300000 GCF_003860465.1 Deinococcus psychrotolerans | reverse complement strand
CCCACTGAGCGCCTGAAGTTATTCTGACGGCCCGGTCACTGCTTTTGTGCGCCTTTTCTGTACCACCACTTTTCTGTGCCACCACCAGCGGCCTGCCGCGCCCAAACCCACCGCCACCGACAAGCCCAGCACGCCCCAAAACAAGCGCTGGGGACTGGCCGCCAGCCACACCACCAGCGCCGTCGCCGGCAAAGCGCCCAGCGCCGAGGCTGCCATAAACGGCCAAAAACTCATCCCCACTGCGCCCGCCACCAAGTTCATCACCTCAGCTTTGAGGGCGGGCATCAGCCGCACCAGCAGCACCGCCTGCACGCCGCGCTCCTCGGCAAACTGCTCTAAGCGCCGGGTCATGGTTTCGCCCGCCAGCCGCCGCACCGCCCAGCCGCCGTAGCGCCGCCCCACCGCGTAGCCCAGCGCCGCGCCCAGCAGCGTGCCGGTGTAGACGATGGCAAAGCCCCACCAAAAGCCGTAGAGCAGCGAAGCCAGCACCACGTCAGCGGCGGCGGGCAGCAGCGGCACCACCGCTTGCAGCAGCATGCCGGCCAGCAGCGCCAGCGGCCCCCAGATGCCCAACCGCTCCACCAAAGCGCGGCGCTGGGTGTCGTCGGAGCCAAAGAGAGCGCTGGCGGTTTGCCACAGCCAAGGACGTACCCCGGGAATCAGCAGCAGGCCGCCCAGCAGCACGGCGGCCAGCAGCCAGCCCAGCGGAGCAAAAGTCCTTTTGCCTCTAAGGCGGCGGCTTGAGCGTTCTATGGATTGAGGAGCAGAATCGGGGGGCAAGCGTCTCCAACGGTCACAACGTCTCTAGCAGGCACCCGCTGGGTGGGCACTGGACGCCGCAGTCCGGCCCCAGAATAGCGCCCAGATTGCGGACAGGGTCAGCCTTAAGCGGACGGCGCGAGCAGCAGCGCTGCCCCCGCTGCTTCAGCGCCCGTCACCACTCTGCCGTCCAGCAAATGGATTTGGCGGTCGGCCAGCGCGGCCAGGTGTTCGTCGTGGGTGACGAGCAGCACGCCCGAAGCATTTTCGCGGGCCAGATCGATCATCAGTTGGGCGACCTTTGCCGCGTTGGCGCGGTCTAAGCTGCCGGTGGGTTCGTCGGCCAGCAACACGGCAGGGCGGGCCATCAGGGCGCGGGCCACCGCCAGGCGCTGCCGCTCGCCGCCGCTCAACACTTCTGGATACACCTGACCACGCCCGCCGAGGCCGACTTGCCTCAGCAGTTCTTCGGCCCGCCCGGTCAAATCCTCGCCCAAAATCATGCCTGGCACCCTCAGATTGTCCAGTAAGCTCAAATCCGGCAGCAGGTAATGGTGCTGAAACACCAGGCCCAGCGCCCGCACCCGCCGCTTGGCTCTGGCCTCGACGCTGAGGCTGTCTACCCGCACACCTTCCCAGTACACCTCTCCGCTTTGCGGTTGGCCGAGGCCGCCCAAAAGGTGCAGCAAGGTGCTTTTACCGCTGCCCGACGGCCCCATCACCGCCACCACCTCGCCGCGTGCCACCTCCAGACTGACTTCGTGGAGCACCTGGGTTTCTCCAAATCGCTGGCTGATCTTGACGGCGTGGAGAGCGGGAGTCACGCCGCCCAGCTTAGCAGAGCGTAGGGATTGTGGAGGCGCAGGCTTCAGCTTTGGAGTATCATGTGTAAGATGCTCACTTCAGGCCTCCCAAACCGGGCATCGTGCTGACAAGTTGACAGTTGTCGGCAGTGATATGTCATGATAAGTGGACTGAGCGAGCGGACGCGCCTCCAAACGTGAAATTTTTACACTCGCTCACCCCTTTACCTTAGATTCTGAAGTCCGGCGGCGCAGTACACCAAAAACGCCGCACCTTCCCGCCGAACTGGAGAAGAAGTTGAGTAACGTAAAAGCATGGATCATCGGTTGTTCAGCCGTCGCCGTTTTGGGCGGCGCACTGGCGCTTGGCGTGGCAGTGAACGAAGGCCGCTTGCCGACAGGAACCAGCGTGAACGGCGTGGATGTCAGCGGCCTGAACCAAACTGAGGCGCTGGCCAAAGTCAAGGCGACCATCAAGGTGCCGCAGGTCAGCGTCAAGGCTCCCAGCAACAGTGCAGCCAGTAGCAGCGCGGCCAGTCAGGTAAGCGCTCCCCAAAGCTGGACGCTGAGCGCCGAAAAGCTCGGCTATCAGGTGGACGCAAACAGCAGTGTGGCCGCCGCCTTTTCGGACGCCGAGAACCGCAACCTGGTACAGAAAGTTCAAGACCTCGCCGGACAGATTGCGGGCCAGAGCAGCGCCCAGGACTACCCGCTCAAGATCAGCGTGGACGCCAGCGTGGCTAAAAAGACCCTGGCGGAGTTGACGGCTCCTCTCAACACTGCGCCCAAAAGCGGCAAGATTTTCTTCGACAAGACCCGCTACGCCATGACGCCCGATACCCCCGGCCAGAAAATGGAAGTGGACACGGCGGCCACCGCTTTTGCCAGTGACCCCAGCTTGCGCGAACTGACCATCAGTACCGTGCCCTGGATTTCGTCTGACAGCAGCGCCAAATTGCAGGCGCTGGTGGACAAGGGCAACGCCCTGCTGCGCCCCATGACCGTGCAGCTCGGAGACAGCCAGCACACTGGCGTTCTCAGCGCCCTGCAAGTCGCCAATTTGTTCTGGGTGCGGCCCAGCGGCTTGGAACTCGACAAAGCCGCCATGAAGCAGAGCCTCAAGACGCTCAGCAGCTACCTCGACGAACCGGCTCAGAATGCCCGCTACGCCAATCAGGGCGGCAAATTGGTGCGGGTCGAAGAGCAGGCGGGCTTCGTGACCGATCAAGCGGCGGCGCTCGCGGCCCTCAGCAAAGCGGTGCTCGATCCCAGCGTCAAGACCCTCAGCTTGCCGAGCAAAACCCAGCAGCCCAGCATCACCGTGGCGGCGCTGCCTGACCCCACCAAACTGACCCTGATCACCACCGGCGTCAGCACCTATTACCATTCCAGCCCTGAGCGGCGCACCAATGTCGCCAACGCAGCGGCCAAAATTGACGGCGCGGTGGTGGAAGCGGGCGGCGTCTTCAGCTTCCTCAACACGCTCGGCAGCATCAGCGAAGGCAACGGCTTTGTCGGCGGCCTGATCATCAGCGGCGGGCGCACGGTGGACGGCCTCGGCGGCGGCGTATGCCAAGTCTCGACCACCACCTTCAGGGCGCTGTATCAAGCTGGAATGCCCATCGTGGAGCGCAACCAGCACTCTTACCGGGTGGGCTACTACGAGCCGCGTGTGGGCTTTGAAGCCGCCGTTTATGATCCCGGCGTCGACCTCAAGATGAAAAACGACACCGGCGGCTTGATGCTGATCCGCACCGTCAACAACAATGCCCTCAGCCGCCTCGAAGTACAGGTCTGGGGCGTGCCGCAAAGCCGCACCGTCAGCGTGTCGGGAGCCACCATTCTCAGTAGCACGCCGCACCCCGCGCCCAAGTACATCGTCAATTCGAGTCTGCCGCGCGGCGCGAGCAAGCAAGTCGACTGGGCGGCCAACGGTTACAACCTCTACATCACCCGCACCATCAAAGACGCTTCGGGCGTGCGGACAGACCGTATGGACACCCTTTACAAGCCCTGGCAAGCCGTGTACGAAATGGGGCCGAGCTAAACGAAATTTGAGTGCAAAGAAAGCAAAGGGGCCAACCGGTAGAGGTGGCCCCGCTTGTTTTGGCTGGCCGCTTAGCCCGCCTGCTCCGGCTCAAAGTCCTGACTGGCCAGCACCACCGACGTTTCTACTTGTCGGTCTGGAATGTTCCAGAAGGTTCGCAGCAAGGCATTCTTTCGGCTCTCCGAAACCAAGGCGAAGCCGTGCCGCTGATAAAACCGGATGGCCCACGTCGCCGCTTGCCAAGTCCCGATCAAGATGGGCTTGGACGTTTGGGATGTCAAATCTGCGAGAAGCTGGCCGCCGATGCCCTGACCCCGCTGGGCGCTGCGGACGTAGGCGTGGCGAATCAGATTGACCTCCCCTTTGTCTTGAATACCCATCACGCCGGTCACCCGCCCCGCGTCAACTCCCTCATCCTCGACCCAGCAGCGGAAGCGCACGCCGTCCGCGATTTGCTCGGTTAATTCTGCTTCGCTCATGTAAGGTTCAACCCAGCGGTCTGCCGGAATGATGCCCTTGTAAGCGCTGGCAGCGTCGTTGATGACCACGTAGATTTCGGGCAGGTCACTGGCTGAGGCGTCCCGAATCATTTTGCCTCTCCAGTGCTGGAAGGCCCCGTGCTGGAGCGCAACACCAGTTTCGGCTCAAAGGTGCGGACGCGCGGTGGCCCCCGGTGCCCACTCAAACGCGAGAGCAGCAAGGTGGCCGCTTCGTAGGCCATGGCTTCCACCGGCTGGTGCAGGGTGCTCAGGCCACGCGCCGCCGCCCACGGCTGATCGTCAAAGCCCAGCACCTTGAGCTGCGTGCCCACTTTGAGGCCGCGTGCCTGCGCTTCGTCAAGCACCGCTCCGGCCAGCAAGTCGGCAGACGCGAAAACAGTGGCGGGAAACTCGGCTCCGTCGAGGAAACGGGCGGCCACCGTGCGGGCAGCGTGCGGATCGAACGAGCTGGTGAGTTCGGCGGTGGTGCAGCGCCCAGCCGCCGTCAGAGACTTGTGAAATCCGGCGCTGCGCTCCTCGAACACCCGCGAGGTAAACACCTGATCCAGCTCGGTTTCGACCCAAATGGCGTAGAGGTGGCCCGCTTGTTGAGCGACAAATTCTCCGGCCAGCACGCCGCCGAGGTGGTTGTCCATGCGGGCGCAGTCCACGCCTTCAGCGTAAGCGTCCACCAACACCACCGGCTGCTGATCGCGCAAGCGGTTGTCGGTAAACATCTGGGTCAGGTTGTAGGTGGCCATCACCAGCCCGTCGGCCTGATACGCCAAAGTGTGGCTGCCCAAATAGCGCTCCAAGCGGGCGCGGTCGAGCAGCGGAAAGATCGCCACGTCGTAGCGGGCTTCTTGAAAAGCGGCTTCGAGGCCGTCGAGCAGCCGGACATAAAACTCGGTGGTCACGACCGGCAGCAAAATGCTGATGGTGTACGACTTGCCGCCCGCGATCCGGCGGGCGTGGGGATTGGGAACGTAATCGAGTTGGTGAATGGCGCTGAGCACCGTTTGGCGGGTGGAATCGCGCACGGCGGCGTGGTTGTTCAGAACCCGCGACACCGTGCCGACGCCGACGCCCGCCAGACGCGCCACGTCTTGAATGGTTGGTTTGTGCATTGGCGGCATTCTAACCCCAGAACGCGGCGGCGTGGAAGCAGCTTCCAAAGGGACTTAAAGCGGAAGGGGACAAAGGCCAGCCGCTTAGGGCGCAAAATGCGGACAAAGCCGGTGAAGCCGAAACGAAGGAAGTGAAGATGACCGAAGTTGAGCACACGCCCACCCAACCCAGCCGCGACGGCCACGCCAGCCAGGGCAGTAGCCACAGCCGTCCTTGGTACATCTCGCTGCTGTTTGCGCTGGCAGCCGTCGTCCTGCTGCTCGGCGGCGCGTGGGTGTACGCCCGCTTGCAAAGCCCTTTTCCCTTTTTCGGCACCGCTTACACGCCGCCGCTGAGCGCTCCGATTTTGTCCGGCACCGATCAAAACGGCAACGCCTACACCTTTGCGCCGAACGGCAAAACCACCGCGCTGTTTTTCGGCTTCACCCATTGCCCCAACATCTGCCCGCTGAGCCTGACCTATTTGAATCAGCTGCGTGAGAGATTACCCGCCGCCGAGCGCCAGAACTTTCAAATCGTGTTCGTCAGCGTCGATCCGCAGCGCGACACGCCGCCGCTCATCAAAAGCTATCTCAGCTTTTTCGGCAATGCGGTGGGCGTGCATATTCCCGAACCCCAACTGGCGAAGGTGGCGCTGAGCTACGGCGCGGCCTACACCAAAGCCGACATCAAAGGGCCAGACGATTACCAGGTCAACCACACCACCGCCACTTATCTGATCGACAAGCAGGGCAAAATCCGATTGCTGTGGGACTACACCCAGTTGCCGCAGCTCAAGCGCTTAGAGGCCGACGTCCATGAGGTGATGCAGTGAGCTTGGCTGCTGCTCCCAGCGGCCTTGACGCCAATAATCTCAGTCCCAGCCTCAGTGAGTTGTTGGCCCTGCGCTTCGACGCCTGGGTCTGGCTGCCACTGATTTTGGTGGGCGGATGGTATTTCGTGGCCTTTGCCCGCAGCCGCAAGACAAGTCCCAACGCTTGGCCGATCTGGCGGGCAGTGCTGTTCGGGCTGGCGCTGATCTGCACCGTGATCGTGACTCAGAGTCAGGCGATCACGCTGACCCTCAACAGCATGGCGCTCTACATGGGCCGCCTGATGGTGCTGGCCGAACTGGTGCCGCCACTGGCCGTGCTGGGGATGCCGCGCCATCTCAAGATTTCGCGTGAGTCCGCGCTGGGCCGCGTCCTCAGCGTCATCCTTGATCCGTGGGTGGTGTTGGCGCTGTGGGTGGCTATCCTTATTTTCTGGAATATTCCGGCTGGATTTAACGCCAGCATCGTCACCAACACGGCGGGCGCACTCCTGCCGGGCTTGTATCTGCTGGGCGGCCTGCTGGTCTGGTCGGTGATTTTGCGGCCTCTGCCGAGCATTCAGGGTCGCAGTTTAGGCAACCGGGGCTGGTTCGGGCTGCTCAGCGGGCTGCCGATGATGGCGGTGGCGGCAGTGTGGCTGTATAGCCCCAAAGTGCTGTATACGCCTTACGTGAGTGCGCTGTGCTTGTGGAACTTGACTCCGCTGCAAAACCAGAGCATCAGCGGCTGGATCATGATGCTGGCGGGCCTGCCGGGCATGGCGGTGGCCTTGGTGCAACTGATGGGCTGGCTGATCGAACTCGCCGACAGCGGCACGCAAACGCCGCCTCCGCCCACCGCCTAAACTGCAGACATGTTTCCCACCCCAGCCCAAGCCGAGCAGCTTCTTCGAGAAGCCGAAGCGCTTAATCCTGGCAGTTGGGCGGCACACTCGCGCTTTGTGGCACAGGCCGCCCGCGCCATAGCCGAGCATCATCCTGACCTCGATCCTGTGCGGGCTTACGTGCTGGGGCTCCTGCACGACATCGGGCGGCAGACTGGCCCCAACAAAGACCGCCACATTCTGGATGGGCATGACTTTTTGCTCTCACTCGGCTTCCCCGATGCCGCCCGCATTGCTCTGACCCACAGCTTTCCGGTGGCCGATCTGGCGACCTTGCAGGGCGAGTGGGACGGCACCGCTCAGGAGTGGGTGTGGCTGGGCGAGCTGCTGGCAACTGTCCAGATCACCGAAGAAGACCGCTTGCTGCAACTTTGTGACGCGCTGGCGCTGGCGGATGGCTTTTGCACGGTGCAGGAGCGTTTGGTGGACGTGGCCCTGCGCTACGGCTTCAACGCGGTGACGCCGCATAAATGGCGGTCTACGCTGAAACTCAAAGCCGACTTTGACGCCAAATGTGGAAGAAATGTGTACAGCTTGCTGCCAGGACTGGTCGAACGCCTGACCCAATGACCGGACTGAAACAATTAAAAAAGAGCCAAAAAGTGGGTCTGATGCACGCGGCGTGATGAATTTGACATTTTGAAAGTGATCTGCAAGAGTTCTGTAGGTCACTTTCAGGCAAACTGGGCATTAAGGAGAACTAAAATCATGCACCAGAAGTTCATCAGCCCAGCATCCTTCTCGCGGGCGCTGTGTCATCTTGTGGCTTTGGGAACTTTATCGGCCAGCGAAGCCGTCAAATACCGCAGCGGTGTGGTGCCGCACGATTTTCAGTTGCTGCTGCCGCACGGCGCGGTGATGCGCCACAGTCCGGGCGGCTACGTTATTCAGGGCGGCAACCCCGGCGCGTTTCAGGCCGACCTGGCCTGGGCGCTGGCTTGAAACAGAACATGAGAACAGGGAGAAGGGCCGCTCGAATGCTCAGCGGCCCTTCTCCTCTATCCAGCTTCTAGAAGCTCTAGAACTGCGCCAGCACTTCTTCCAGCCGCACCTTTTGGGCGCTGAAATCAATGACGCGGCGGCGTTCTTCCTCGGTCACTTCGGCGGGGGCGCGGGCCACGAAGGCTTCGCTACTGAGCTTGCCCTGCGCCTGCTTAATTTGCTTGTCCAGCTCGGCGAGACGCTTTTTTTGCTTGCCCAGCCACTCGGCGGTGTCTACCGTGCCGTCTAAGGGGGCGCGGATAATTACGCCAGCGTCCACGGCGCTGATTGTGCGGCCTGACAACGCCGGCACCAACGTCACGCGGGCAATGCCTTCCACCACGCGGGCATTTTCGCTCACGAGGCTGGCCGCTTCACCTTCCACCGCCACTTCCAAGCGGTCTTGCGGAGAGAGGCCCAGCTCATTTTTGAGAACGCGGGCAGCGCTCACGGCGGCGCGGAGCCGGGTAAAGGCCTGAGCCGCTTCGTCATCTTGCAGGGCGGGGTTGACTTCCGGCCAGGCGTGAACCGCGACTTGGCGGCGGTGGCCCAGCGCCTGATACAGCTCGGAAGTAATGAACGGCATGAACGGGTGCAACAGCTTGAGGATATGTTCCAGCACCAATTTCAGCGTCGCCAGCGTGCCGATGTTCGCCGCGCTCATGCTGGGCTTGGCCGCTTCCAAATACCAATCGCAGTATTCGTCCCAGGTAAAAGCGTAAATGGTGCGAATCGCCGCGCCGAGATCAAACGCGTCCAAGTGGGCCGTGACTTCCGCCGTCACCGCGTTGAGGCGGCTGATGATCCAGCGGTCGGCCAGGGTCAGCAGCTCCTTGTGTTCGGCCAAGTGCGCCAGCAGGTCGCCGCTGCGGGGGTTGACCCCTTCCGGCATCTGCGAGGCGGCGCGGACATACGGGGCCAGCAGACCGTCGTCAGGCAAATCGGCGGCCACTTCCGAGAGGCGCAGGCGCACGAAGCGGGCGGCGTTCCAGAGCTTGTTGGCAAAGTTGCGGCCCTGCTCGTAGCGGCGGGCGTCATGGCGGATGTCCTGACCGCCAGTGCTCAGGTAGGCGAAGGCGAAGCGCGAGGCATCCACCCCGTATTGGTCAAAGAGTTCGAGCGGATCAATGCCGTTGCCCTTGCTCTTGGACATCTTCTGACCCTTGCTGTCGAGGTACAGGCCGTGCAGCATGATGGTATTGAAGGGAGCCTTGCCGGTCAGGCCGTAAGCAGCCATCTGCATCCGGGCCACCCAGAAAAACAAAATGTCATAGCCGGTGACCAGCACCTGCGTCGGGTAGAACTTGAGGAAGTCTTCGTTGCCCGCGTCAGGCCAGCCGAGGGTGGAAAACGGCCACAGGTTAGAGCTGAACCAGGTGTCGAACACGTCAGGGTCACGCCTCAGGGTGAGGTGGGCGTACTGCGGGTCGGCGTCGCAGTCCAGATCCGGATTTTCCGGCGAAGGCACGTAGATGTTGCCCTGCTCGTCGTACCACGCCGGAATCTGATGGCCCCACCAGAGCTGACGCGAGATGTTCCAGTCGCGGATATTTTCCAGCCAATCGCGGTTGACTTTGGTGTAGCGCTCCGGCACAAACTGCATTTCGCCTTTGTCTAAGGCCGCCAGCACCTGCTGGGCCAGCGGCTTGACATTGACGAACCACTGCAAGCTGACGATGGGTTCCACCGGCACTTTGGTGCGCTCAGACAGACCAATGGCGGTGTCGTGGTCTTTTTCTTCGACCAAATCACCACTCTCAACGAGCGCTTTGACCACCGCTTTGCGGGCAGCGAAGCGTTCCAAGCCGCGAAACGGCTCCGGCACCAGCTCAGAGGTCAGGTTGCCGTTGAGGTCGATCACGCTGGGGCGGGCCAGGTTGTGCCGCTCGCCGATTTCAAAGTCGGTGGGGTCATGCGCGGGGGTGATTTTGAGTGCGCCCACGCCGAAGTCGCGTTCTACGGCGCTGTCGGCAATGATCGGAATGAGTCGGTCGGTCAGCGGAATCCGCGCCTTCATTCCTACCAGATGAGTGAAGCGCTCATCTTCGGGGTGGACGGCGATGGCCTGATCGGCAAAAATCGTTTCGGGGCGCACGGTGGCGATCAGGATTTCTCCGGCCTCGCCGTTGCTGGCCGCCGCCTGCGAATCTTCCAATTTGTAGCTGAGGGTAGACATCTTGCCCTTGCGGACTTCGCGGTCAATTTCCAGCTCGCTGAGGGTGGTCTGGGCGGCGGGGTCCCAGTTGACAATACGCTCGCCCCGGTAGGCCAGACCCTCGTGGTACAGCTTGACGAACTGATGCCGCACGGCGCGGGACAGCCCCTCATCCATGGTGAAGCGCTCGCGGGTCCAGTCGGCGCTGACGCCAAGGCGGCGAAGTTGATCCAAAATGGTGCCGCCCGATTCGTTTTTCCAGCTCCAGACTTTTTCCAAGAAAGCTTCGCGCCCCAAATCGTGCCGGGTCACGCCGCCGTCGCGGAGCTGCTTTTCCACAAGTACCTGGGTGCTAATTCCGGCGTGATCCATGCCAGGCAAGTACAGCGCCTCAAACCCCGCCATGCGCTTGTAGCGGGTCAGGGTGTCGATCAGGGTGTTGTCTAAGGCGTGCCCGAGGTGCAGGCTGCCGGTCACGTTGGGCGGCGGAATGACGATGGTAAAAGGAGGCTTGGCGCTGGTAGCGTCGGCGCGGAAGGGTTCTTCAAACCATTTTTTGGCCCAAGCCGGTTCGGTGGCGGCAGGATCGAAGGCCTTGGGCAGTTCGTTGAGGGCGTCGGGGTTAATGGTATTGGGGTTGATGGTATTGGGTTCAGTCATTGGATTACTCCTGTGGGAAGGAAAGCGTCAAAATTCCAATCTAATTTGGGGTTACTCAGCGGCACCCAGCGAAACCGGAACAAATGCTCGTCGGCGCAGTGATCCCAGGTTTCGGGCAAGCCAGCAGGCGCGGCGAGCCGAAAGAAGTGCCGCATCTCGCGTTTTTGGTGCTCGGCGTTGATCCAGACAGCGCTGCCCAGATACAGCGGAGCCCCGAAGCCAGTGCGTCCGGTTTCTTCTCGGCATTCGCGGCTGGCCGCCTCGGCAGGTGTTTCGCCCAGTTCCACGCCGCCCGCCGGAACTTGCACGCCGGAGTCGTCGGGGACATGGTCAAAGGCGAGCAATTCAGCTTCAGCAGCAAGGCGTGTGACCATGCAGACGGCCTTTTCGCGCAGTCGCCTCAGCTGAGCCACCTGCCGAGCTTCCCCCAATTCATTAAAGAGGATTTGGATAAACTTCTGGTCAACTTCGCTTACCATCACCGCCAACCTCGCAAGAAGGAAAAGACAAGGCGAGGCAACAAAAAACGCCCCATCCGCTGACTGCTGCGGACGAGACGCCGTTAAGGTCATTCCCGTGGTACCACCGCTCTTCCCGCCTCGGCAAAGAGGCAAGCCCTTGAACGCGCTGTAGCGGGCGCACCCGGAGAAGTCTACTGAGCCTTGCCTATCCATCCGGCAGAGCTGTTCTTTCCTCGTGCTCGCGGGCGACGTTCTCCGGCGGCGTTTCCCAGCTTCTTCTCAGTCTAGCCAGGGGCCAGAGAAGCTTTCTCTGTGGGCGCTCACAACGGGTACTCTTCCCGGTCACTGCACGGCCGAGTATAGCGCAAAACAGCGGACGTCTCTCACAAAAACCTATGAAATACTCCACAAATGCGCCTTCTTAACCTCCGCACCCTGACCCTCTCTCTCCTTTTACTGGCCCCCGTAGCCCAAGCTCAAAGCGCCGCTCCAACCGCGCCCACGACCCAAACTGCGCCGCTTAAACTTCCTGCGGGTGTGCAGTTCGTGACTTCTGTTGAGGGCATCAGCGAGTACAAGCTCACCAACGGCCTCAAGGTGCTGCTGGCCCCTACCGCTTCCAACGCGCTGATGACCATGCACGTCACCTACTTGGTCGGAAGCGTCAACGAGGGCTTAGGCGAAGGCGGCATGGCGCACCTGCTGGAGCACATGCTGTTTAAGGGCACGCCCACCAACAAAGACATTCCGGCCCTACTGCGTGAGCGCGGAGCCAACGCCAATGCCGATACCCACGCCGAATACACCGATTACCACGCCACGTTGAATGCCACCAAAGCCAATTTAGACTTTCTGACGGGCTTGGAAGCTGACCGGATGGTCAACAGCTTGATTCGGCCCGAAGACCTCGCCAGCGAACTCAAGGTGGTCATCAACGAGTTCGACAACGGCGAAAACAATCCGGGCAACTTGCTGTTCAAGGCCACTCAGCAGGCCGCCTTTGAATTTCACCCGATTGGCCGCAGCGTCATCGGCAACCGCTCAGAAGTCATCAGTGTTCCGGCCAGCAGCCTCAAGACCTTTTACCAGAAGTACTACCAGCCGGACAACGCGGTGGTGACGCTGACGGGCAACTTTGATCCGCAGTACGCCTTGGAGCGGCTTGGAGCCACCTTCGGCAAAATCGCCAAGCCGGTTCGCAGCGGCGGCACCACGCTGACCAAGGATTACACCGTGGAGCCGCCGCAAAGCGGTGAGCGCACCGTCAGCATCCGGCGGGTGGGCGCTTCACCGCTGCTGATCAACAGCTACCACACGCCCGCCGAAACCCACCCCGACAACGCCGCGCTGAGCATGTTGGCGGCGGTGCTGAGCGAGCAGCCCGACGGCAGGCTGTATCAGAAGTTGGTCGCCAGCAAATTGGCCGTAGGCGCGGGCATGAGCGTGGATTCGTACAACGTGCCGGGCCTGACGAGCTTCGTGGTCAGCCTCGCGCCGGACGGTGATATCGCCAAAGCCAGAGTCGCCCTGCAAGGCGTGCTGGAAGGAATGGCCAAAGACCCCATCACCGACGCCGATGTGACCCGCATCAAAACGCAGGTCATCGCCGCCTTTGACCGCCTCGCCGCCGACCCCGCCAGCACCGCCGAAGCGCTGATCTCGGGGCTGCCCACCGGCGATTGGCGCACCTTTTTTGCCCAGCGCGACGCCTTCTTGGCGGTGACACCGGCGGACGTCAACCGCGTGGCCCAGACCTATCTCAAGGCCAGCAACCTCACGGCGGGCACCTTTTACCCCACCCCCAAACCCGATCTGGTGACGGTGCCAATTGCGCCGAGCGTGGCCGAGACCTTAAAGAATTTTAAGCCGCGTGCCGCGCAGGCGCAGGGCGAGAATTTGAACACCGCGCCTGCGGCGTTGGAAGCCCGCGTAGAGCGACTCACCTTGCCGAGCGGCGTCAAAGCGGCCTACCTGAAAAAGGCTGTTCAGGGCAACCGGGTGCTGCTCAGCCTCAACCTCGACTTTGGCAACGAAGCCAGCGAGAGCGGCGTCCGCACCCGCGACGCGGCGGGTTACATCGACAGCCTGCTGCTGCGCGGCTCCAAGAATCTAAGCATTCAGCAACTGCGCGACCAGCTCGCCAAGCTCAACGCCACCCTCAGCATCAGCGGCGGCTCGACGGGCCTGAACCTCAGCGTAACCTCGCCGCCGGAGAACTTGGCTGCCGCCATGACGCTGGCCCGCACGGTGCTGCGCGAACCACTGTGGCCCGAGAGCGACTTTGAAGACCTCAAGAGAGGCACGCTCAGCAACTTGGAAAGCGCCAAGACCGAACCCAACGCGCTGGCAAGCGTCGCGCTGGGCCGCGCTTTTATGCCGGAAGGCACCAAACGTGGCAGCCGTTTTTATGGCCGCACCTTTGACGAGCGCATCGAAGATCAAAAAGCGCTGACTCTGGCCGATGTCAAAGCGGCTTACACCAAGTTGTGGGGCCTGTCCTCGTCGGCGCAGCTCGCGGTGGTGGGGCCGCTCGACAAAACGGTGGTGGAGAGCAGCGTCAGTCAGCTGCTGGCGGGCTGGACTTCCAGCGTGCCGTATCAGCGTCTGAGCAGCCCACTGGTGATCGCCAAGCCGCAGACCCTGAGCATTCAGGTGGCCGACAAAACCGGCGCAGTGCTGCGGGCCTCGCAAAACTTCGCGCTCAAAAATACCGATCCCGATTACGCGCCGCTGCTGATTGCCGTGCAGATTCTGGGCGGTGACGGCCTGTCCTCGCGCCTCGCCGACCGCATTCGCCAAAAGGAAGGACTGAGCTATTCGTCTGGCGCGAGCATCAGCGTAGACACCGACGAAGCATTGGGCAGCTTTGACGTGTCGGCTACCGCTTCGCCCAAAGATCTGGGCAAGGTGGAAACCGCCATCCGCGAGGAAGTCGCCCGCGCCCTCAAAGACGGTTTCACGGCCAGCGAGGTCAGCAAAGTGCAGGCCGCCATTGCTCAGGCCACCGCCGCCAACCGCAGCGACGACGGCAATTTGCTGGGCAGTTTGGCTTCGCAACTGTACTACGGCCAAACCTTTGCCGACAGCGCCCAATTAGACGCCCGCATTCAGGCCGTGACTCCGGCCAGTGCTCTGGCGGCGTTCAAGAAGTACGTCGATCCCAGCAAGTTGGTGGTGGTCAAGGCGGGAAGTTTTTAGAGCGGTAGATTCGAGACCAATTGATCAGCAATAAAAATGGAAGGCCGCTTGAGTTGCAGCGGCCTTTGTTGTGGAGCAGATTCGTTTCCTCGTCGCGCTCTCACCCTTCCTCTCTCACAAGGGCGAAGGGTCAATCAACACTTCGCTAAATACACACGTCCAACCGGCTCAGGCCCCGAATCACAAAGCCGCCCACGTATTCCGGCGCGGCGGTGGCATCAGTGAGCCGCAGCTTGGGCGCGTGGCGAACCAGTGCCCGCAAGCTGAGGGCCAACTCCAAGCGGGCCAGCGGCGCACCAAGACAGTAATGCTTGCCCAGCCCAAAGGTCAGGTGAGGATTGGGGTCGCGGGTCAGGCGAAGCTCGTCAGGCTTCTCAAAGCGGCGCGGGTCGCGGTTGCCGCTGGCGTAAATCAAAGCCACCTGATCGCCCATCTTGAGCGGCGTGCCGTTCCATTCCAAGTCCTCCAGCACGTAGCGCTCGAACATCGGCAGCGGGGTGTCGAAGCGCAGCAACTCTTCTACGGCGGTGCGGAAGATAGGCAAGCTGTTTTCAGATTGAGCGGCCTCCACCAGCTCGGCCCATTTCTCCGGCTGCCTCAGCAGCGCCAACACGCCCGCCGACAGGCCGTTGACGCTGGCTTCATGTCCGGCGTTGAGCAGCAAAATGCAGGTGTCGGTCAGCTCGGATTCGCTCAGCTTCTGGCCGCCGTCTTCGACCTGCACCAGCGCGGTGATCAGGTCGTCTTTGGGCTCGGCCCGACGCTGGACAGCGAGGCGGCGAATCAGGGCGCTGAATTCCACCACCGCATGCTCAGCCTCGGCTTGCTGGTCGGCGCTGTAGCTCGGCTCATACAGCTTGACAATGGCCGCCGACCAGGGGCGCAGCAAACCGCGCTCGGCTTCCGGCACGCCCAGCAGCTCGGCAATCACCCGCACCGGCAGCGGCTCGGCGTAATCGGCCACTACGTCAAAGCGCGGCCCCAACTGAGCCAAGTATTCCTCCAGCATCGCCTCGATGCGCGGCTGCAAGGTTTCTACCCGGCGCGGCGTGAAGGCCTTGCCGACCAGCGAGCGCAAGCGGGTATGCTTTGCGCCCTCAGAATCCAGCATGTGATTGCCGTTGAAGGCGTCAAAGTGCGCCTGGGCCGGGTCAGGCGGCGGCCAGCCGAGTTCGTCGCGGGAGTACAGGTGGGTGAGGGTGCGCCCAAAACGCTTGTCTCGCAGGATGCCGGAGATGTCGTCGTATCGCAGGAAAACCGTCTGCTTGATGGCCGCGTCGTAAAAGATTGGCGTGGTGTCGCGCAACTTCTCCAGCAGTGAATACGGGTTCTGGACGAAGGCCGGATCAGTCAGCGGCAAAGTGGGAAGCGCGGGAGGCATTCCCTGAGCATAGAGCGGGCGCTGAGTGGAGGGGTTAGAAAGCCAGAAATTCCGCTGTTTCCGCATCCCCCTTTACAGCTGCGCGTGAAGTGCCCGCGACAGTTCGCCCGCCGCCTTGATGCCAGCATTCAGCAGTTCCATATACTTTTCCGGCGCAATCGGTTGGCCTTCTGCGCCGCCCTGCGCTTCCAGAATCAGGCCCTTGGAGGTAGCGACCACATTGAGATCAGCGCTGGCCTGCATGTCCTCGCTGTATTCGAGGTCGACCAGCAGCTCATTGCCCACATAGCCCACGCTCACCGCGCCCAACTCGTGCAGCAGCGGCCACTCGCTGAGCGTACCCCTCCGAATGAGGCGGTCGGAAAGGTCGAACAGGGCGGCGTATCCGGCCAGCAGACTGGTCACGCGGGTGCCGCCGTCGGCTTGTAGCACGTCGCAGTCGATAATCAAGGTCTGATTTTTGAAGGAGCGCAGGTCGGTGACCGAGCGAAACGAGCGGCCCAGGAGGCGCTGAATCTCGTGCCGCCGCCCATTTTGCATGTTGCGCTCGCGGTTCTGGCGGTCATGGGTGGCACGCGGCAGCATCAGGTACTCTGCCATCAGCCAGCCTTCTTTCTTGCCGCGCATGTGGGGCGGCACTTTCTGATCAACGGATACGGTGGCCAGCACTTTGGTCTGACCGAGTTCCACTAGGGCGCTGCCCTCAGCGTAAGCGTTGACGTTGCGGCTGACTTTGAGCGGGCGGGCCTGATCGGCAGAGCGGTTTTGTCTCATAGGGTCTGTCTCATCTGGCAACACTCTCTTGGATAAGTTGGTTTAACTCGGCGTGTTCGACCTTCACGGTGTGGCCCAGCAAAGCCGCCATCACGGACGCGACCTCGGCAGGGTTTCCGGTGGCGAAGTAACGCACCTCTCCAGAAACGTCTGAGACTACACTTCCCAGCACCTGCACCGTGCGCCGGGCCACTGCCGCGCCGGAGTCGAGCAGCGCGAAGGTGTTCCCAAACTCGGCTCGGATACTGCTCGCCAGAAAGGGAAAATGCGTGCAACCCAGCACCAGTTGGTCGGCTTCAGCAGCGGCGGCGGGCGCTAACGCCTCACGCAAAGCGGCACGCATGCGCGGCGAGTCGGCTTCTCCCACTTCGACCAATGGCACCAAGTCGGGGTGACTCAGGCGCAGCACCCGCACCCCAGCGGGCACCGCGAACTGCTGAATCACCTCCTCCAAGAGCGCCCCGCGCAGCGTGACCGGCGTGGCCAGCACCGCCACCGTGCCGCTCTGGGTTGCTGCCACCGCTGGCTTGAGCGCTGGAACGAGGCCCACGATGGGGAAGGTGTGGCCGTACCGCGCCCGCAAAAAGTCGAGGCTAAAGGCGCTGGCCGTGTTGCAGGCGATCACCGCGCCCGCGCAGCCCTGCTGACGCAACCAATCGGTGCAGGCGGTGGTCAAGGTTCGGACTTCGGCCTCCGTGCGGCTGCCGTAAGGCACGTGGGCCGTGTCGGCCAGATACACGAAATCCTGATGCGGGAGCGCCCGCCGGAGTTCGCCCAGCACGCTCAGGCCGCCCATGCCCGAATCGAACACCCCGATGGGCCGCTGAGGTGCAGGAGAAAAAGAGGTCATAGCTCTCCAGAGTCTAACGGTTTGCTGAGCTGACCTTCGGCTGTCTGTTCTCAAGGTATCGTGGAGTCATGTACGGGCTGAACCCACCGCTGAAGACCTTGTTCGCTCTTCTTTGCTTCACTCTTCCGGCAGCCAGCGCCCAAACCGCACCGGCAGCATTGCCCTTTTCCTACACCAACTTTCAATTTGGTCTGCTCGGCGGCTACGCGGATGGCCGCAGCGTGCGGGTGTTTGCCAATTACAACAACCTCGCCGGCCCGCTGGGGTTGCGCCTGAGTGTGGGCCGCAGCAGCAAGGAGGGCGGCTTTGATGAAGACGCCGACTTGGGCTTACTCGGCAGCATTGGTCAGCAAAAAAAGAGCGGGCTGATCAGCAGCGAGCGGGCCAACGCCCTCTTTTTTGGTCTGGGGGCAACCTATGACCTCGGACAGCAAATTCCAGGGTTGGAAACCAGCTTCTACGGCGGGCTGCGCTATGGCCGGTTCAACTCGCGCCTGACCTACAAAGGCGGCCAGTACACCGATTATTCCAGCAGTGCTTTCGGGATAGGACTCGGCTCGCAGGCCGCCTACTTGCTGACCAATTCGCTCAGCGTAGTGGGCGACGTGGGAGTGGATCAGTATTTTGGGGGCGGCCCTATTGTCAGCCGCGACGACAGAAATAACACCGACACCTTTAAGCCCGGTGAGGGCGGCTATGAGGCGATTAATAAAGCCGTCAAGCGCCCCGGCACGGTGCTGAAGGTGATGCTGGGCGTGAGGTACAGCTTTTAGAGGAACAGGAGTCGGAAAGCGGAACGCCAAGAAGCACCCCGCCTCAGCGTTGGCTTGGTGCGGGGTGTGAGTAAAAGAGCTTATATGGTATAGGTGGAGAATTTTGAATCTTTACAGTGGCAAATAATCTATGAGGGTTGGGTGTTTTTCTTTAAAATGCAATAGCCTCTCACGCGATTTCCGACCAACTCAATTCTCATCAAACTTGTAGATCTAAACGTGTACATTTAAACCTTACGTTGCCAACTTTCGGAAAGTCATCCTCAATACATATTCGGAAACCTCCAACGAACACTACTCCACCTTCTTCTGCGACACTGCCTACTACCTCGTAGGCAAAGTAACCCTTAGATAACTTAACTATGCTCGGCTGAAGGCCATCCTCTACAACTTCTACGTCGTATGGCATAAAAGCCATCACGCAATCTACTATATCTCCAGAACGAGGTTCCACTTTATAGAAGGATGAGAAGACGAGGGCGCTATAGAAGCCATCCGTTACATAAACCTCTGCCTCCTGGGCACTCTGATCTAGGCTAAATACCTCGGATACTCTCACTACTTCTTCCATCCAAGACTTGGGGCTTTTCTGGAAACCTCACTGATCGTCTTAACATGAAGTGTCGTAATTTCACCTATAGTCCTGTCTAGACCGGCAAGAAGTACCTTGGCACTGCCTTTACCTCCAATGATCTGTACATATGCATTCATCTCAGGAACCCACGTACCATTCTTGATGACCAAGTTGGTGTCCTCCATATACTTTGCGAGATCATAAGATTTTAAGCCAAGCGCTTGAACTATTTCACCACCGTGCTTGTCAAAGTGAGCTTGTGCTTGACCAAGCTTCCAACTGAATTCACAGTTATGAACCAGCCAGCCCGTTTCCCCAACATAAAAGGTGTGGGCGGCATCAACAGTGAGATTGTACATCTGCTTGCTCTCACTCACCGTTTGTAGAAGCACGACTTGGCCGCTGCCTCCGCTGGCGGTTTTGAGGGTGTCGCCGAGTTTCAGGTGGCCTGCGCCGGGCTCATGCTTTGTTGGTAAGCCCGCCAAAACCCCTTCTCCCGTATACTGCCTGCATCGTGAACGGAACCATTCAAATCAGCGAGGCGGCGCTCGCCTCTTTAATCGGCCTGACGGCCCACGAAATTCCCGGCGTGGTGGGCATGGCCCCCGCCAATCTCAAAGAAGGGTTGCAGCGCGTGCTGGGCAGAGCTCAAGCCCGTGACGGCGTGGTAATCGTTAAAGACGGCGGCAAAACCAGTGCCGACCTCTACGTGGTAATGGCTTACGGCGTCAACATTCCAGCGGTGGCCCAGAACATTGCCGAGCGCGTCGAACACACCGTCAAAACGCAAGCGGGCCTGGAACTCAGCTCCACTCGCGTTCACGCCGTGGGAGTGCGCCATGTCTGAAGCCAATCCATCCAATGCAACTGAACCGAGCACCCCTCCAGCCAAACTCGCCCTGCAACCCAAAGACCTCGCCGCCATGTTGCGCTACGCCACCGATTGGCTGGGCGTTTACCGCGAGCAGGTCAACGCGCTCAACGTCTATCCGGTGCCCGACGGCGACACCGGCACCAACATGCACCTGACCATGCAGTCGGTGCGGCGCGAACTCGACACCTGCGACGAGCGCGTCATGAGCAGCGTCGCCCGCGCCATCAGTTACGGCGCATTGCTGGGCGCACGCGGCAACAGCGGCGTGATCCTGAGTCAGCTCCTCAAGGGCTTTGCTGAGACCATCAAGGACGCCCCCCAAGTCGATGCCAAACTCCTCATCAGTGCCCTGAATGCCGCCCAGAAAAGCGGCTACGGCGCGGTGATGAAGCCGGTAGAAGGCACCATCTTGTCGGTGGCACGCGGCGTTGCTGAGGGCGCGAAGGGCGAGACGCCCGACGCGGTGCTGGAGCAGGCTCTCTTTTCCGGACAGGCCATGCTCGACAAGACCCCCGACATGCTTCCGGCGCTCAAGCAAGCGGGTGTGGTCGACAGCGGCGGGCAAGGCTACCTGTATTTGCTGGAAGGCATGCTCGGCCAGTTGCGCGGCGATCAGTTGCCGCCCGAGCCGGAAGTCACCCACTACGCCCAGCAGCAGTTTGAAAACGAGGAGTTCGGCTTTTGCACCGAGTTCCTGATGAGTGAGGCCACCCAACCGATTGAAGCCATTCGCGAACTGGTCACGCCGTTTGGCGACAGCTTGCTGGTGGTGGGCGCGGAAGGCTACGTCAAGGGCCACATCCACACCAACCGCCCCGACGAGTTGCTGGCAGCGGTGGGCCGGCACGGCAAGATGCTCAAAACCAAAGTCGAAGACATGTCCGAGCAGCACACCGAGATTCTGGGCATGGCGGGCGCGGCGGCGCGGGCCGAGGAAGAAGTGCCGCTGAGCGGCTTGGTGGCGGTGGCCAACGGCTACGGCGTGGTCAAGGTGTTCAGGTCACTGGGCGCACGAATCGTCTCGGGCGGGCAGACCGCCAATCCCAGCGTGCAGGACATCGTGGACGCGGTGCGGAGCGTGAGCGCCGAGAAAGTCTTGGTGCTGCCAAATAACAAGAATGTATTGATGGCCGCCCAGAAAGCCGCCGAACTGCTGGATGGCCGCGCCGTGGTCATTCCCACCCGCACGCTGGGGCAAGGCATGGGCGCGGCGCTGAGCTTTCAGGCCAGCGAGAACGCCGCCGACCTCGCCGCGCAGATGGAAGAAGCCGCCAAGAGTGTCACCACCCTAGAAGTTACGCGGGCCAGCAGGGCCACGGTGATTACCACGGCAGCGGGTAAGGAGCTGCACATTGCCGACGGCGACGTGATCGGCCTGCAAGACGATGAGCTGGTGCAGGCGGGCGGCTCGCCCGAAGACGCGGTGCTGGAAATGCTGAGAGCGGCCCATCAGGGTCAGGAAGTCGTGGCCGTGTTTGGCGGGCCGCAAAAGTCGCAGGCCGACCTCGACGCCTTGGCTGAGCGCATCAGCGGCGAATTTGCCGAAGTGGAAGTCGAAACCCACGCGGGCGGGCCAGATTTGTACGACTACTTGGTGACGCTGGAGTAACAAGAGCTGCCAAAGAGCAAAGTGGTATAGGGAGCTGCGAAGAAGACTGAGGTCATTCTCGCAGCTCCATTCTTCAGGGGAAACGTTAGAGCTTCTTTTTGACAAATGCTTTAGGCCTCAGCTCGCGCGCTCACCTGCGCTAAAGTGCGGGGCGTGCCTTCTCGTTCTCCGCTGCGTTTGCCGCGCCAACCCCTCAAAGTTCCGCTGGATGCGGCCCGCCGCAGCTCAGCGCGAATCGGTTCGGCCCTCAGGCCGCCGCTGGCCGCTCCACTCCGGCGCACCGTTCGCAGCCGCATTGAAACCGGGCGCTTGGTGCTCTACAGCGTGGTGGCGGGCGCATTGGTGGGGGTGCTGGGCATAGGACTGCGGCTGCTGCTCTCCCTTGTGCTCGACTGGGGAGCGGCCATCACCGGCTACAGCCCACCCGGCACACCCGGCGAGGGGGGCCTGCTGATGGCCTTTGGCGAGGCGCTGCCTTATGGCATGCTGGCTTTGCCCGTGGTGGCGGTGCTGGCAGCGTGGTTGACGCAGGGCAGTCCTTCCGACCCGCTTTCCGAGACGGTCAGCGCTTACCACCGGCGCGGCGGCACCCGGCTGAGCACCCAGCTGCGCCTCTTGGGAGCCAATTTGCTGGGCTACGGCGTGGGCCTGCCGATTGGCCGCGACTCCACTTTTACGGCGCTGGGCGGCTTCTCGGCGCGGCTTCTCTCGCGCTTTGGCCGCATCAGCGTGGCCGAGGACCGCCAACTGACTTTGGCGAGCGTGTCCGCCGCGCTGGGGCTGGTGCTGCACGCGCCGCTGGTCGCCGCCGTACTGCTGGCCGAGGTGCTCTACCGCCGATTCGAATTTGAATTTGAAGTGCTGATGCCCTGCGTGCTGGCGTCGGTCAGCGCTTACGCGGTCTACGGCTTGGCGTTCGGCGCAAGCCCACTATTTGACGTGCCGACGTTGCAAGCCCCCAGCGCCCTGCAACTGCCGCTCTACGCGCTGATTGCGCTGGCCACCACCGCAGTCGCCTGGGTGGGTGTCTGGCTCTCGCGCCTGTGGCCGCAGAATTGGCTGAGCGGCTGGCCGCGTCTGGTCTGGGCGGGGCTGTTCGGGCTGGCGACGGCGGCAGCGGCGTTTTATTTCACCCCAGCAGTGTTGGGCGGCGGTGCAGGCTGGGCGCAGCTCTCACTCTCAGGCTTTTTGGGCGGCGAGGCGCTGGCGGGCGGCGGCTGGAAATGGGTGCTGCTGGCGCTCGGGGTGCGGCTGGGCTTCGGGGGCGGGGTGCTGCCCTCGGTGGCCACCGGCGCTTTGATCGGCGTGGGCCTCAACGCCACTTTGCCCACTCCGCTCGATCCCACCGTCTGCGCTTTGGTGGCAGCGGGAGCCTACCTCACCGTGACACTCAATATCCCGCTGGCGGCCGCCCTGCTGGCCGCGACGTGGGGCGGCGACGCCCTGCTGCCCGCCGCACTGATCTCATCGGGAATCGCTCACCTGCTCAGCGGCCAACTCGGTTACGTGGAAGGGCAGTTGCGCGACCGCCGCGCCGCCGAGTTGCAGGTCATCACCCCGACCACCACTATTCTCAGCGCCGCGCCGCCGCAGAGCAGCGAAGACGCCTTTTACCGCGTGGCTGTGCCGCCCGCTTGGCTGGGCGCACGCATCAGCTTGCTGAGTTTGCCGAGCGGAGCGCAGGTGGTGGGTTTGGAACGTGGCGAAACGATTCTCAGCGCCACCCCCGATCTCAAATTGGAGAACGGCGACGTGCTGGACATCGTGGCCAGCGACGCCGCTTTCGGTGAGCTGCGCGAACTGCTGAATCTGGGCTGAGTGTGGGCTGGGCATCAGAACCTAACATCTTCAGCGCTCAACTTTCCCTTGAGCCAGTATCCCGCAAGCCCACTGAACCCGTTCCGGCAGACTGCCCCACCCCTTCCAACCGAGTTCAGTGGAGAAGCGATTAGGCCCGCGTAACCTCAAGGCAACTTGAGCCCTCAGACGTTACCCTGAGTGCTTATGCGCCTCGCCCGCTCTCTGCTCTCCGTATTCGGCACAACTCTGGGTTTTTCGTATGTCAACGCTTACCGCTACCGCACCTCACAGCAGCGCTTTGAACTCGGCGGCCTGACGCGGCCCCTCAAGGTGGTGCTGCTCTCAGATTTGCACTACGGCAACTGGATCGGGCGCGGCTCGGTGCGGCGCTGGGTGCGCTCGGCTATGGAGCAGAGGGCCGATTTGATCGTGATTACCGGCGACTTCCTCGACAGCAGCGTGTCGTACCGGCCCATCAAAACACTCATCAAAGAACTCTCGGCGCTCCAGGCTCCGCTGGGCGTGTACGGCGTTTTCGGCAACCACGATTGGACGAGCTTAAATACCCAGCCGGTTCGCGCCCGCTTCGCCCGGCAGCTCGCCGAGGCGGGCATCACCATCATCAACAACGCGGGCGTGCAGCTCAGAGACGACTTTTATTTGTGCGGCATCGATGACTGGTGGTTCGGCAACCAAGACCTCCAGTCCACCCTGCAAGCCAAAACTGGCGGGGGCACCTTGATGCTCTCGCACAACCCCGATTTTTTGCCGCACGTGCCGGAAGGCGTGGGCCTGACGCTCTGCGGACACACCCACGGCGGGCAAATCAAATTGCCGTTTCTGGGGCCAGTCAAGCAGGCCAGCTTGTACGGCACCCGCTTTCTGGAAGGCTGGGTGCAGACGCAGCCCGAACAGCCCAGCGCTGCCGAGCCGACCATCGAAGCCGCCAAGCCGCGCACCATTCGCGGCTTCGTAACGCACGGCCTCGGCGTGACCGGCCTGCCGCTGCGCCTCAACTGCCCCGCCGAGTTGGTGGTGTTCGATTTGCAGCCGCCCGCTGAGAACCACACGCCTGTCGACCCGAACCAAGCGCCGCCCGCGCCTTAGCCGCTGCTAAGCCAGCGTGCCGATGCGCCGCTGACGCCCCGGCCTCAGACTGAAAGGATGACCACACTCCTTTCAAATCCCAGCATATTTGACCCGCCTACGGCCACTCCCGCCGAGCGCCTCGCCATCGCGCGACTGATGGCCGATTGCTTTGTGTTCGCCTATCCGGAAGACCCGCCACTGGTGCTGGAGCAGGAAGCGGCGGGGCTGAGCTTTGTGACGCCCGGCGAAAAAACCGAGCACGTTGTCGTCTGGGAGGGCGGCCAAGTGCTGGCATGGGGAATGCTGGAGTACAGCCTGGAGCAAAACTTACATCTGGCCCGCGCCCGTTTGCTGGTTCATCCAGAAGTGCGCCGCCGGGGACTTGGGCGCAGGGTGGCCGAGCACCTGATCTCGCAGGCGCGGCAAGCCGGACGCACCACACTGACGTTTGTCACCACCGACCGCGCTCCAGCGGGGCAACCGTTTGCCGAAGAATTGGGAGCCGCGCCGGCCATTACAGATCGCCGCAGCCAATTGAACCTGGCGGCGGTATCTACTGAGTTGCTCGACGCTTGGCTGAGCCGTCCGGCGGGCGAGGCCTACCAGCTTCACCTCTGGCAAACCTACCCCGAAGCGTACTTAGAACGGATGGCCCAGATGGTGATGGTGATGAACACCGCCCCACGCGGCGAACTGGACTACGACGACTGGAAAATCACGCCGGAAACGCTAAGAACGTGGGAACAGCAAATCCATGAGGTGGGCGAAGTGCGCTGGACAGCGGTGATTGAAGACACCCAAAGCGGCGAACTCGTCGGTTACAGCGAAATCTACTGGACGCCGCAGCGGGCCAGCGCCGTAGACCAAGGTGCGACGGCGGTGCGGCCCAGCGAACGGGGACGGGGGCTGGGCAAGTGGCTCAAAGCGGCCCTGACCCGCCAAATTTTGCAACAGTGCAGCGGAGCGCAGTTTATCCGCACCAGCAACGCCAATGAAAATGCCGCCATGCTGGGCATCAACGTGGCGATGGGCTTCGAGCCTTTTTCCGAGCAAACCGAGTGGCAACTTCACCTGATCTAAGTTCATCTGGTCTAATCCTTCAGCCCGCACCCAAGCGCTAGCCTGATCCCCATGTCCCCCCACACGCTGATTCTGGCCCGCACCCTGACCCAAGACGACGCCCGACCTGAAGCGCAGGCCGTGTTGGTGGGCGCGGGGCGGGTGGTGGCTGTGGGCAGCCGAGAAGAGATGCAAGCCCTCTCCCCCGCCGCCGAGGTGCAAGATCACCGCGACCTGCTGCTGACGCCGGGGCTGTGCGACGCCCATATCCATCTGGTGAGCTACGGTTTTTCGCTTTCGCAACTGCTGCTGCACGGCGCGGGCAGCGTGGCGGAAGTGGCAGCTAAAGTCGCTCAGCGCAGCGCCAACACACCCGCCGGAACTTGGATTCGCGGCGGCGGCTTTTTGATGTCCGAGCTGGGCCTGAGCGATTACCCCACCGCCGAGATGCTCGACATGGTCAGCCCGCACCATCCGGTGCTGCTGTATTCGCGGGACTTGCACTTGGCTTGGGCCAACAGCTTGGCGCTGCGGCTGGCCGGCATAGACGCTCACACCCCCGATCCGGCAGGCGGCAAAATCGTGCGCCCGCTGGGCAGTTTGCTGGAAAACGCCACCGCGTTGGTGGCCCACGTGATTCCGGCTCCCAGCTCGGCGCAGTGGCTCGCCGCCGCCGACGCCGGAGCGCGAGACCTCGCCCAGCGCGGCTACGTCAGCGCCCACACCATGGCCTACGAGGACGGCGAAGCGCCCCGCGCCCTGCAAATGCTGGCGGCACGGAGCGAACTGCCCCTGAGAATTTGGGCCTGTTTGCCGCATCAGCGCTTGGCCGAGGCGGCAGAGCTGAAAAAAACCAACAGCCCACTCTTTGAGTTCGGCGGCCTCAAGTTCTTCGCTGACGGCGCACTGGGCAGCCGCACTGCTTGGCTGCACCCGCCAGGATTTGCCGACGGCTCCGGCACTGGCATCGCTTTAGACAGCCCCGAGCTGATCCGCGAGCTGGGGCGGGAGGCACTGGAACTCGGTCTGGTGCCAGTCACGCACGCCATTGGAGACAGGGCCAACACCGAAGTCTTGAATGCCTACGACGACTTGCGGGAACTGGCCCAGCAAAAGGGTCTGCGCCTGAGAATCGAACACGCCCAGCACCTGCGGCCCGCTGATCTGCCGCGCTTTGCAGGCCTGATCGCCAGCGTTCAGCCGATTCACCTGCAAGGCGACGCCGCCATGATCGGCGACTTGCTGCCGCAGCACCTCCAGACCAGTTACGCCTTCAAATCCCTCAAGGCGGCGGGCACAATCTTGGCATTTGGCTCAGACGCGCCGGTGGCTCCGCCAGATGTGCGGGCCAGCTTTGCCGCCGCCGTGACCCGCGTGGGCGACGACGGCACCCGCTTGGCCCCAGCCGAGGCGCTAAGCCCAGAAGAAACCCTGTGGGCCTTCACCCGCGGCCCCGCGCTGGCGGCAAATTGGGCCGACGAGGGCGTCATCCGGCCCGGTGGGAGGGCGGCCTTTACCCTGTGGGACAAGCTCGGCGGGAACGCGCAGGCACTGGTGCTGTGAGTACCCTAACTGCAGCGAGGTTGACAAGCCCAGATGCGGCGGCTATCCTTTAACCCGCCCGTGCCCGTGAAAACGCAGCGCGGCGAAACTCAACAGTGTTGGATTAAAACAGTGTTGGGCCAAATAGGTTGGTCTGGTAGTGTAGCGGTTAGCATATCTGCCTGTCACGCAGAAGGTCGCGGGTTCAAATCCCGTCCGGACCGCCAACCAAGAAGCAAGGCAATCGCGCCTTGCTTTTTTTCTTGTTTTGAGTGGCCCTCGCTTTCCTTGCTCCGCCGTGAAATGTCACCCCGCTTGACCTGTTGGCCCGATTTGCCCGCTATCATGCGCTCTGGTTTCGCACGGCGTGGTTGCCGGCAGAAGAAAAGCGTGGGCAGTTTGCCGCCTTCTGCCTTCCGGCCACTACCCCGCGCACGGCGAGCCTCAATTCTGTTTGGCCCACTGTGCCTAGGAGGACGCCCCTACTTTGAAAACCACCTCTAAATATTCGATTGCCGACGCCGCCGAAACCTACCTCGTACCCAACTGGAGCAACGGGTGGTTCAGGGTCAACGACGACGGCCAGATGGAAGTCACCCCCTCGCCGGGCCTGCACGTGGTCATTCAGGACGTGGTCGAAAGCGTGCTGGAGCGCGGCGAAAGCCTGCCGGTGATTATCCGCTTTCCGCAGGTACTCAGCGGACGGGTCAAGCAGCTCAACGAGGCTTTTCACAAAGCCATTGACGAGTACAAGTACAAGGGCGCGTATCAGGGCGTGTTTCCGATCAAGGTCAATCAGCGCCGCCTTGTGGTCGAAACCATCGCGCAGGCGGGTTACAGCTACGCGCACGGCCTGGAAGCCGGCAGCAAAGCGGAGCTGGCGCTGTGCCTCGCCCAAAAGCTGAACCCCGACGCCCTGCTGTGCTGCAACGGCTTTAAAGACGACGGCTTCATCAAGCTGGCCCTCTGGGGCCGCACGCTCGGCAAAAACGTGGTCATTACGCTGGAAAAGTACAGCGAACTGGAGCGAATTCTCAAGCAGGCGAGAGCGCTGGGCGTCAAACCGGCCATTGGGGTGCGCTTTAAGTTGCACGCACGCGGCAGCGGCCAGTGGGAAGAATCCGGAGGCGACCAAGCCAAGTTCGGGCTCAACGCTTACGAACTTTTGCGGGTCGTCGAAAAGCTGCGCGAAGAAAACATGCTCGACTCGCTGGTGATGCTGCACACCCACATCGGCTCGCAGATCACCGACATCCGGCGCATCAAAGTGGCGGTGCGTGAAGCCACCCAGACCTACGCGGGCCTGATCGCGGCGGGCGCACAGCTCAAGTACCTCAACGTGGGCGGCGGACTCGGCGTGGACTACGACGGCTCCAAAACCACCTTTTATGCCAGCATGAACTACACGCTGGCCGAATATGCCGCCGACATCGTCTACACCGTGCAGGAAGTTTGTAAAGCGCGGAGCGTGCCGGAACCCACCATCGTCTCGGAATCGGGCCGGGCGCTGACCGCACACCATTCGGTGCTGGTGATGCCGGTGGTGGACGTGACTGGGCCGACCCGCGACCTCCAAGACATTCCCGAAGCGGGCGAGAACACCCACCAGATCGTCAAGGATATGGAAGAGGTGCTCGACAACATCACTGCCCGCAATTACCGCGAGATGTACAACGACGCAGTGGGCGACAAGCAGACGCTGCACAATCTGTTCGACCTCGGCTACGTGACCCTGAGTGACCGGGCCAGGGGCGAGGCGCTGTTCAACGCCATCTTGCGCAAGATCAGCAAGCTGATTGCCGGTGAAAAGTACGTGCCCGACGAGCTAGAAGACTTGCAAAAGGTGCTGGCCGACAAGTACATCTGCAACTTTTCTTTGTTCCAGAGCTTGCCGGACAACTGGGCCATTCAAGCACTGTTTCCGATTGTGCCGCTCTCACGCCTCGATGAAAAACCCACCCGGCAAGGCACCTTGGTGGACATCACCTGCGACAGCGACGGCAAGATCGAGAAGTTCATCGATTTGCGCGACGTGAAAGCCACCCTGCCGCTGCACGAACCCAACGGCAAACCGTATTACCTCGGGGTGTTTTTGGCCGGGGCTTATCAGGACGTGCTGGGCAGCTCACACAACCTGTTCGGCAAAGTCAGCGAGGCCCACGTCACTGCCCGTCCGGGAGGGCGCTATCACATCGATTTGTTCGTGCGCGGTCAAAAAGCCCGCCGGATGATCGAGTCGATGGGCTACGAGGAAGGCATGCTCAGAGACAGCATCGAAGATCAGGCCGACGAAGCGATCAAAGAAGGCCTGCTGACCGATGAGCAGGAAACAGAGCTGCTCGAAGACTACGGCGAGGAGCTGCTGGGCTACACCTATTTGGAGTATGAGGAAGCCTGAAGAGCGCGTCCATCCAGACCAATGCTCTGGAGTAAGCAAATAAACAAGCAGCCGCAGGCGTGAAGCTCCATTTGCCTGCGGCTGCTTGTTTTGTGTAGTTTTTACAAATCCCGCCGCGAAAACCGCCACATCGCCAGAGCGACAGCCAGCGCGGTATAAACGGCGGCCCAGATCAGTATGCTCGGCTCAATCGGCGTGGTGGAGGCCAGCGGATTGGCTCCCCGCGCCACTTGGGCGAGTTGCAAGGCCCCCTCTGTTTGCAGGTGGTAACTGGCCCCCAGCCACAGCGCATTGGTGGGCATCACGATGTTGGCGGCGTTGCCAAGCGTTTCCATGGTGGGCGAGTTGGCCAGCGCTCCAATCGACTTGAGGATGCCGCCCGCCGAGCCGAGGCCGTAAAGCACGAACACCGCAATGCCGTTGGCGAGGGTGGCAAACAGCGTACTGCCCAGCACCGTCAAGCTGGTGATCAGCACGATCCCGAGCAGAATTTGGGCGACGGCCGCCACTGGTGCGGGCGGCAGGTAGCCGGTGATGAGGTATAGGCCAGTCAGCAGCGCTGCCGACACCAGTGTCACGTAGACCACATTGACAGTAGTGAAGCCCAGCCAGCGTCCCAGTACCACCTGAGCGCGGGTGACAGGGCGGGCCACCACCGACTGCATCACCCCGTTTTCGATGTCGCCGCTGATCGAGGCCACCGTGGAGAGCACGGCCATCAGCGAGCCGAGGAAGTACACCAGATACATCCCGAACAAGCCTGAATACACCACCGGCAATGCGCCGAGGCCCCGGCGCGGCCCAGCCGACAAACCCGCATCGGCAGCCCGCTCAGCCAAGTTTTGTTGCAAACGCAACACGCCGTAGAGGTAAAAGCCGATAAAGGCGGCGGTCAGAATCAGCAAAACCACGATCAGTTTTTTGCGGAGCGCTTCGCTGAGCGACAACCGGGCCATCAAGAGGACATTACTCACAGCGCTGCTCACGCGACTTTCTCCGTTTTAAGGTGGCCGAGTTGGGCTTTCTGGCCAGTGTCACCGTTTTGGCCGACCAACTCCAGAAAAAGGTCTTCGAGATCGTGGCGCTGCGGCGTCAGGGCGTAGAGCTGCGCTCCCGACGCGAAGACCGCCTGAGCAATCGCTGGAATAGCTTCCTCCCCACTGACCACCACGCTGACTTGCTGCTCGGTCTGGTGTTCGAGCTGGCCCAGCCTGCCCAACGCAGCAGCGAGTTCAGGCGACAAACGATCCACCTTGACCAGCACCGGCAGCGCTCCGCCCAAGAGTTCGGCCATCGTTCCGGCCCTCACCACCACGCCCGCTTTCACAAAGGCCACCCGGTCTGAGACTTGCTCCACTTCACTCAGCAGGTGCGAGTTGAGAAACACTGCCACGCCTTCGCCGCGCAACTCCTGAATGATCTCGCGGACTTCCACCCGGCCCACCGGATCGAGCGCCGAGGTGGGCTCATCGAGAAAGACCAAGCGGGGCCGCGCCAGAATCGCTCCGGCCAGACCTGCCCGCTGAAGCATGCCTTTGCTGTAGCCGCCGAGCGCCTCCGTGCCGCGCCCCCCGAGGCCCACCCGTTTCAGCACGGCAGGAATGCGGGTTCTGAGTTCTTCGGCTTTGAGCCCCGCGAGCTGGCCGTGAAACTTCAGAAACTCCTCGGCGGTCATCCAGGTTTGGAATCGGAACTGCTCCGGCAAAAAGCCGAGGCGGGCCCGCACGGCCGGGTCGTCCGGCGAGCCGCCCAGCACTTTGATGCTGCCGGAAGTGGGCCGCACCAAGCCGAGCAGCATCTTGACGGTGGTGGATTTGCCCGCGCCGTTGGGGCCGAGGAAGCCGAAGACTTCGCCCTCTCCGACTTCGAGGTCGAGGCTCTGGACGACGGCGCGGCCCTTGTATTCTTTTCGGAGATGCTCAGTTTGAATGGCTAAAGTCATGCGTGCTTCCTTTGTTTGATGCTTGATCCAACCTTGCGCTTGCCCCTCATGAGAGCGCTCACCAAAAGCTAGCGTCTTAAGGTGAGTGGGGCTGTCTGTTGGCTTGCGGTTCAGTCGCCGGTGTGAAACTGAGGGTCTGCAAGTCCAGCATCTGCGGGCCAAGTCTCCAACCACCCCAAACACTGCCGTCCGACAAATTCGGCGTAGTCTTGCCGCGCCCACTGCTCCGGCTCAGCTCGGCCCATCTGGCGGTGAAGCTCGGTCAGGTATGCCAGCCTCGTTTGGTCTACTTCTTCAAAGGCGGCTTTAACTTCCGCGTTTCTGAGCGACCACGCCCGCACCGACAAATCCAGCGCGTGATCCAGCGGGCGGATAACGGCGGCCAACTGGCTCAGCCGCCCCGCTCCCTCGGCAGCTTGCTGGGCCTGCTCAATCGGCGCGGTGGTGTGACGCTCCCGCCAAGCGCCGAGCAGAGCCGTTCGGAAGCCTTCCGCATTTTGAAAATGGTGGTAAAACGCCCCCTTGGTCAGCTGCATGGCGGCGCAGAGCCGCTCGATGGTCAGGGTCTGCTCGCCTTCTTCCCGCAGCAAGGCAAACCCCGCTGCCAGCCAATCTTGTTTGGCCGTCCTCATTTGATTAGCCTCATACGTTCTGGCTCCTCATTAGTGTCCACGCCAGCAAGCCCAAGACAATACACAGCGGCGAGTAGATCCGTTTGTTGAGCCGGACGAACGGACTTCCCACCGGACTGGGCCGCAGACGTTCCATAAAGTACCCCCCCACTCCGCGCAGCAAAAAGACAACCGCCAGCGCCACCATTCCCCAGCGCAGCCACCCCGTCGGCAGCGGCAAGGTCAGCACATCCACAAACGCCAGCACCATACCCGCCGCCAAAGCCAGTGCCAGCGCCACGCCGAAGCAGGCCCAAGCCGGTGGCGGCGACATTCCGGCAGGGCCACCCACCACCGTGCGGGCCAAGCTCTGCGGGTCTTTGCCGGGCCAAACACCGCCCAAACCCCAGTAAACGTGAACGGAGGCGATTGAGAGCAGCACCAGTGTCAGCAGACCCACCGAGATTATTTCCATACCCTCTAGTATGGTACGGAAGATACGCCAGAAAAAGGGGCGAATAGCCCCCCTTCACTTGCTTCAGCGCGGTGACAAAATATCTTCAATCTTGCTGACCACTTCTTCGCTGAGGTTGACGCCCGCCGCCTTGACCGTGTCTTCAATCTGGCTGACTTTGGTGGCTCCGGTGATGACGCTGCTGACGCCCTTCTGGCGCAAAATCCAAGCCAGCGCGAGTTGAGCGCGGGTCAGGCCCAGCTCATCAGCGATAGGCTTCAAATCACGAACTTTTTGCACGTTTTCGTCGGTCAGGATCGACTTGCCCCAGTTCTCTTTCTCGGTGAGGCGTGCGCCGGCCGGTTTGCCGTCGTCGTATTTGCCGGTCAGCAGGCCCATCGCCAAAGGACTCCAGACGACCAAGCCCACGCCCGCCGACTCGGTGTAGGGCAAGATCTCGCCTTCTACCCGCTCGCGGCGGATCATGCTGTACTCGGGCTGCTCCACCACTGGCGCGTGCAGGCCGTTGGCTTTGGCAAACTCGACGGCCTGCGCGATGCGGGCGGCAGGCCACATGCTGGTGCCCCAGTACAGGGCCTGACCGTTGCGAATTACCTGGTCAAAGGACATCACGATTTCTTCCATCGGCACTTCGGGGTCGTAGCGGTGGGCGAAGTAGATGTCGAGGTAGTCGGTGCCGAGGCGCTTCAAGGTGCCGCGAATGCTCTCCATGACGTGCTTACGCGACAGACCCCTGTCGTTGACATTATCGCTCATCGGCCAAAAAACCTTGGAAGCGATCACCAAGTTTTGACGCGGCAACTCGTTGAGCACCTTGCCCATCATTTCTTCAGACTTGCCACGGGCATAGATGTCGGCTTCGTCAAAGTAATTGACACCCTCTTCGTAGGCCTTCATGACGATGTCGCGCACCATCTGGTTTTCATTGACATTGACACCGTAGGTCTCCCAACCGCCCAACGCCACTTCGGAGACTTTCAGGCCACTTTTCCCTAAATTGCGATATTCCATATCTTCTACTTTAACTCTTAAAGCACTGGGCGAGTTTGAGGGCATAAGACAAGATTAAGGCTCAGGTCAGTTTCCAGCGCTCTGGCAGCGTCGGCGTCAGGATGTACCCCTCAGCGACGCTACCAAAGACCTCGCACCGTGCCGGGAAGCGGTGAGCGTAGAGGGCAATGTAAGCGCACATCACCGCGTCGCCTTCGTCCTCGTGGTTTTTGAGCGCCGCACCTTTAAGGCCGCCTGGACTGACGGCCAGCAGCGCGTCCAGCCCCGTCAGCGGCGGCTTGGCCCCAGTCAGGGCACTCAGGTGGCGGTGATACTCGTCCCAGGCGTCCAGCATCACTTCCCGGCCCTGTTTCTTGCGCTTGTACTTGAGGGTACGCTCCAGCCCGAACAGCGCCACCATTGCCGCGTGCGGATAAACTTCTAAACAGACCCGAGCCTGTGTGTCGGCCACATCTGCTGGCTCATCCCAAATGCCCCGCTCGGCCAGGGCGTCCCGCAGCCACTCTCCGCGCAACACCCCGCCGTTGTAGCGGCCCAGCAAAGTGCGGTTGGCCGGGTGTGCGCCTGCTTGATACTTGCCAAACACAGCGGCCAGTTGCGCCTCAGCAGGGCGCTGACCCGTCAGGTTGGGCACGCTCAGCGGCGCGTCGACGGCAACCAGGCAGGGGCCGGAGGTGTGGGCATCTAGAAAAGCCAGAACCTCGGCGTCGTCGCCCAGCACACCGGAAGAAGTCAACACCGCGCCGTCTCCGCTTTCTTCCAGCACCGCCGCGCCGCTGGGATTGCGGGCCGACCACGCCAAATCCAAACCGATGAACTTCACGCCCTGATTCTCCACCAACTGGCTGCTGAACGCTGAAGCTGCTCGTACTGTCTCCCTAGTGCGTCTGCCTGCCCTCTACGCTTTCATCGGCAGCCACGCCCCGCCCACCGAAAGCAAAAAGCCGCCCCCGAAGAAGCGGCCTCATGATGGTGAGGAAGGTCAGCCGATTTTAGCGAGGCTCTTTTTCCAGCGGGATGCTGGCCACCAGCATGATGCTGTCGCCGCGCTGCTCGACTTCGATGTTGCTGCCCTCAGTCGGAAAGTATTTTTTGACGACGGCCAGCAAATCTTCGCGTAGGGCGTCTACCTTGCCCGGCGCAATTTTGGCGCGATCATAGGCCAGCACCAACTCCAAGCGGTTCTTGAGTGTTTCTTTGGATTTTTTACGGCCAAAGCCCATACGTTCAAAAAAGGACTCCATATCACTTCACTCCAAATAAGCGGCGCAGTACGGCCATGAATCCCCGGTCTTCCTCCAGTTTGGGGAAAGGCAGGTCTTCGCCGCGCAGCCGCCGGGCGGTGGCCATAAAAGCCAGGCCCGCCTGAGTCGTTCCCAAGACCGCCGGTTCTCCAATGTTGGTGGACACCAAAATGCCTTCGTCTTCGGGAATGATGCCAATCGGCTTGACGCCCAAAATTTCCAACACGTCGGCTTCGCTGAGCATGTTGCCGCTGGCGACCATTTTGGGGCGCAGGCGGTTGATGACCAGGTTGATCTCGGTGATCTGCTGGGCTTCGAGGAGCCCGATGATGCGGTCAGCGTCGCGCACGCTGGAGACTTCAGGATTGACGACCACCAAAGCGCCCTGCGCCGGAGCTGCCGCCGTTTTGAAGCCGGATTCGATGCCAGCGGGCGAGTCGATGATTACCCGGTCAAACTGCTCTTCTTCAATCAGTTGCTTGACGGCTGCCTTAAAGATTTCAGGGTCGAGCGAGTCTTTGTCGCGGGTTTGCGAAGCAGGGAGCAAATACAAATTCTCCACCCGCTTGTCTCGGATCAGGGCCTGCTGAAGGCGGCACTTGCCCTCGATCACATCGATCAAGTCAAAGACCACCCGGCTCTCTAGGCCCATAACCACGTCGAGGTTTCTCAGGCCCACGTCCACGTCAATGACAACCACTTTTTCGCCGAGCTTGGCCAGCCCGACACCGACATTTGCAGTGGTGGTCGTTTTTCCGACTCCACCTTTTCCACTTGTGACTACGATGACCTTAGCATTCATTGCCGCACAGTCTAACGCCTGAGGGCGCTCGGCGTAACCAATCAAACAAAAATGACGGCCCAGTTCCCTTTGGAAAGCAAAAAGGCTGGCTCCTCACGTGGAGAAGCCAGCCTTTTTGCTTTAGAGGGTTGGGCTTAGTTTTTGCCGAGCGAGACGGGCGAGCGCAGATCGGGGTTGACGCGGGCCACCGCTTCGCGCACCACGTCGCCAGTGATCAGTTCTTTGCTGAGCAGTTCGCTGGCCACGTCATGCATCGCCTGAGCGTACTCGCTGACCAGCTGGCGGCTGCGCTCGTAGGCGGCCTGCAAGATGCGCTTGATGTCCTCGTCAACCAGTTGCGAGGTGTGCTCGGAAAACGCCTTGGGCTTGGCCATATCCTCGCCCAGAAAGACTGGGCCAGAATCGGTGGTGAGCGCCATGTTCTTGAAGTTCTCGCCCATGCCCCATTCCAGCACCATCCGGCGGGCGATATTGGTGCTCTTGCGGAAATCGTCGGCGGCTCCCGAAGTCACGCTGCCCATAAAGACTTCCTCGGCGGCGCGGCCACCCAGCGCCACGACCAGTTGGTTTTCGAGTCGCTCCTTGCTCATCAGCACCTGCTCTTCCGGCAGATAAAACGCTGCGCCGAGTGCGCGTCCACGCGGAATAATGCTGACTTTCTGGAGCTTGTCGCTGCCGGGAATTACGGCGGCGGTCACGGCGTGGCCCGCTTCGTGATAAGCGATGGCCTTTTTCTCGGCGTCGCTGATGGTGAGGGAGGAGTTTTCCAGGCCCAGCGTGATCTTGTCGAGCGCCCGGTAAAAATCGCTCATGTCGATCTGGGTTTTGGCGATGCGGGCGGCCTCCAAGGCAGCTTCGTTGACCACGTTCTTGAGGTCTGCGCCCGAGAAGTACGGAGTGCTCTTGGCAATTTCTTGCACGTCCACGCCACTGGTAAGGGGCTTGTTGCGCATGTGAACTTTAAGGATAGCCTCGCGCTCTTTGAGGTTGGGCAGATCAATGGTGACTTGACGGTCAAAGCGGCCCGGACGCAGCAAGGCCGAGTCGAGGACATCTGGGCGGTTGGTGGCGGCCAGCACGATCACCGAGGCATTCTTCTCGAAGCCGTCCATCTCAGAAAGAATCTGGTTGAGGGTCTGCTCGCGCTCATCGTGGCCGCCGCCGATGCCTGCACCGCGCTTGCGGCCAATCGAGTCGATTTCGTCGATGAAGATGATGGCGGGCGCACTCTTGCGGGCGTCTTCGAACAGCGTCCGCACGCGGCTCGCGCCGACGCCGACAAACATTTCCATAAACTCGGAGGCGCTCACCGAGAAAAACGGCACATCGGCTTCGCCGGACACGGCGCGGGCCATCAGGGTTTTGCCGGTTCCGGGAGGGCCGACCAACAGCACGCCCTTGGGGATTTCCGCGCCGATCTGGTGATACTTGGCAGGGTTCTTGAGAAAGTCGACCACTTCGATCAGCTCGCGCTTGGCTTCTTCGTGCCCAGCCACGTCAGTAAACTTGGTGCTGACCTTGTTTTCTTTGCCGTAGCGCTTGGCCTTGGACTGCCCAAACTGCATCACGCCGTTCTGACCGCCCTGAGCACGCATGAAAAAGAAATACATCATGCCGAACAACAGCAAGATCGGCAGGAACGTCGCCAGCAAGCTCAACCACTGGCTCGGCGCGGCGTAGCTGTAGCTCACGCCCTGCTGCTGGAGCTGGGCCGTCAGGTTGCTGTCGGGGGTTGCCGAGCTGTTGGGCAAGCGAACCTGGAACTCTTTGAGGGGCTTGTTCTGGGTAGTGTTGCCGGCATTGACCGCCACCGGCATTTCGGTTTTGAGGGTCACGTTGGCCACGTCGCCTGTCGAAACGACTTGAGCGACTTGGCCCTGACTCAACAGGGTCTTAAAGGTGCTGTAATCAACGGTGGAACGCCCACCGATCGGGGCGTTGGTGAACATCAGATACAGGGCCACAACAAACAATAAAATCAGCCACGGATTCAAACGCTTCAAGGGACTTCCTCCAAAAAAGGCAAAACAGGAAAGGGGTGTGTGGGACGACGAAATTTGGGTGAAATGTTCGCAGCATCTACGAGAGGGACACCCAGTGAATCTGAGTGTATCAGACTCAAGGTAAGGGTGTGTACGACATGTCCCGCTTGACGCTCAGCCCTTCTTTAGCTGCGCCGAAAAAACCTCACATGCTTTGGATTTGCAGCTGGAACGAGCCTCGCCGCAGCACTGGACATTCGTTTCTGCACGCCTGACCCGCCAAGCCTCTATGCTGAGGGCAATGATTGATCCCGCCTTCACTTGGCAGCAAGCCTGCGAAGCCCTGTCACAAGACGACTACGACGCGGCCTACCAGATTCTCGAAGCGGCCTACGCCGAGGCGGCCCGCCCCGAACGTGCGCGGGTGGCGCTGTATTTGGTGAGCTTGAGCAGCTTATACGGCGACTCCGGCAGCGAGGACATGCGGCGCGGCCTCTTGGAAGCCCGCACCCTCGCGCCCGCCCTGCGCGAAGACCCGCTGTATCTGGCCCTCAGTGCCGAACTCGACGCCCGCACGCGCGGCCCCGACGCCCAGCCGCCCAAGGTGGAGGCCCGGCACGCGCTCGACGCCCTGCCCCGTTTTCACGCGGCTTGCGCCCTGAGTTTGATGGAGCGGCCTGAAGAAGCGCTCGAAGTCTCGCCACCCGCGCCTGAATTGCCCATTCACCTGCGCTGGCGGCTCAGAAGCTGGCAAGCCGACGCCGAGGAGCAACTCGGCCACACCGACGACGCCACCGCGCTTTACGGCGAGGCGGCGCATTTGGCCCTCGGCATCAATAAAGCGGTGATGTGGCAAGAGCAGGCCGCGCTGCTGCTCCAGCAGGGTCTCAACGCCGAAGCGGGCGCGGCGCTCTCGCAGGCCCGGCCGCTTTACCGCACGCCGCTGCCGGAAGAAGAAAACTTGCACCTTGCCAGTTGGCATTATTTGCAGGCCCAAGTCGAAATGCAGGCCGGCGACCTTGACGACGCGCTGGGCAGCATCCAGAAAGCCGCCGAACTCGAAGCCCAGCAGAGCACACCCAGTTACGGCGTGGCGCTGGTGTGGGGGCAAATTCTGACCAGTCATGGTCAGCCCGAAGAAGCCCTGCCACTGTTTGAGCAGGCCTTCACACTGGCCGAGGACGACGAAAAGCCGTATGCCCTGCACGAACTCGGTGTGGCCCTGCTGGATTTAGACCGCCCGGTGGACGCCCGCGAAAAGTTGGAACAGGTGCTGAGCGTGCCGGACTACCCCTTTTTGGCCGAGGTGCTGGCCGACGTGGCCGAGTGCGATTACCGCTTGGGCCGCCTCAGCGAAGCCCAGCAGGAAGCCGAGCAGGCCTTGGCGCAGGGCGCGACCATTCCGGCGAGCTTGGTACTGGGCAGCGTGGCGCTGGATTATTACCACCTCGACGACGCCTTGGAGCACTACCAGCGCGTGACCCGTGAGGCCGCTCCGGCCAGCCGCGACTGGATTTTGGGGCACCAGATGGCCGCCGACGTGATGGCCCAGCAAGGCTTTCCCGATCCGGCGGCGGCTTACGCCCACGCTCAGCAGGCCTTGGAGCACACCGAGGTCAGCGACGATTGGCACGGCACCTTACAAGACCACTTGGCTAAGGCGGAGGCGCTGATGAGTGCGGGGAAGGGGCGGACACTGAATTAGGGAAGGGGTTGGTGGTGAGTGGGAAGTGGAGTAGAGACAAGCTCAGAGTGCTCGACTTGCGCCCAGCACTATTCCAGTGCCCCACAACCTTACTGTTTCTCAGTGATGAGCGTGAGCCAGCAGCTCAGAAAACTGCAAGGCCAGCAGGAACGTACCGCCGATGAGAAATACCCAGTTTCTGAAATGTTGAAGCCCTGCATTTCGCTGCTGATTGGCCGCGAAGGGCGGCTCGGCTGCGAAGCGGGGCAGTGCGCGCAGACCCACCCCGATGAGCAGCAGGGGCGCTATCCAATCCAAAATACCCATCAACTCAGTGCCAGCCTCGCCTGAGCCAAGTGGTGCCGCAGATGCCAGTCGTGTTTGTTCACGAGTTGCCATAAGTCCTGCGGCCCTTCTTGCGGATGCACGATTTGGCGGGTAAATTCGGTGCTCGACACGCCGCGCAAAAGGGCAACCCAGCGCAGATTGATCGCTTCGAGCAGTTCCAGCGCCGCGCTGACTGGCAAATCGGCGTCCGGCAGCGTCAGCGCGGCGTTCTGGTCAAAGGGGACGATCACGTAATTTTCTTGGGTCAGGCCCGACTTCAAGCGGCTCAGGCCATGCAGGTGCGCTTCGGCCACATGGTGGGCAAGCTGGCGGACATTCCAGCTGTCTTCACGGTAAGTGCGGGCAAGGTCGGTGGCGTTGCGTGCGCCGACGAGGCCGCGCCACTCGGCCACACTGCTCTCCAGCGAGGCGGCGAAGCGCTCCAAGCTGGCGGGCACGCGCTCCGAATCAGGAAGCTGCGGCAAAGGGCCAACCGGATAACGGGAAGCGTCAGGCTGAGGAGGCGTGGTCATACCTTTAGTGTATGGGGTCTTCGTCAAACTGGATGATGGCCTGACGGGCGCGGTTGACCCGCAAGTGGGTGATATCGGGGCGGCCATAGTGTCCGGCCACATCAAAGTTCTGGCGCTCCTCACGCACGTGGGTATGGTCTAGCGTCACCACGAACAAGCCTTCTTGCTCAGCCACCGGCTCCAGCAGCCAAGTGCCGTCCGGCGCAGCGACGGCGCTGCCTCCATTGCCAAAAAAGGAGCGGCCCGTTGCCAGCAGTTCTTCCCGAAACGGCGTGCCCGCTGGAATATCTTCAGGGCGCAGCAGACCGCTGACCGACACCACATACGAGCGGTTTTCCAAAGCGATAAAGCGGGTGATGTCGGGCGTGTTGTGCATTCCGCCGGGCCAGACCGCCACGTGCAGATCAGACCCCTGAGCGTAGAGAGCGGTTCGCAGCAGCGGTACCCAATTTTCGTAGCAGTTGAGACCGCCCACTTGAAACGCCCCCAGCGGATGCACCCGCAGGCCGTGACCGTCGCCTGCTGCCCACACGAGGCGCTCTTCATACGTCGGCTGGGTTTTGCGGTGAACCGAAGAGACTTCGCCGCGCTCATTGATGTAGACGAGCGAGCAATACAAGCTGTGGCCTCCCCTGTCGGGCGCACGCTCCATGACGCCCAGATACACGGCGATTCGGTGCTGATCGGCCAACTGGCACACCCCCGCCAGATCGCCGCGTTCGATGACCACACCTTGACTCAGATAATGGGCATACATCCGCTTCTGAGCCGGATCGTTGAACTTCGCGCCGCCTGTCAGTTCGACCCAGAACGGATAACCCGGCACCAGCGCTTCTCCGAACACCACCAGCTGACAGCCGCTCAAAGCCGCCTCAGCAATGAAGCCTTCCACCTTTCGCAACGTGGCTTCGCGGTCAAGCCAGACGGGAGCCATTTGCACCAGGCCGACGGTGAGTTGATCGGGCGATTGGAGAAGGTTTGGGGAAGTCATTGGCTCCATTTTAGCGGACGGCTGCTTAGCATGAGAAATGAAACGAAGCCTTGACTCGCCCGCCCAGCAGATCGCTTTTCTCGAGCGCTAACGATAAGCACACCCATTGAAAAACCTCAGCCAAGCGCTTGGGCACTTGCTGAGGCCTAAATAAATCGTATCTGATAAGCGGAGTGTCCTGGATCAACAGCGCAGCAGCATCAGCACGTCAACGGGATCTTGACCCCGCAGACGAGCGATTTCCACAGTCGACTTGATGCTCGTGTACACGGCGGCTCTCCCCTTCAACGCGAAGCCAGCAGCCTCTTACTCTCGACACAACGGCGCTCATCGGATACGGTTTTACTCGCTTGAGCCATACAAACGGGTTTCCTTGTTGCCCAGCGACGCATCGATGGCCGCCATCACCTCGTCGGTAAGCTGGGGGAGCAACTCGAGCGCGGAAAAATTCTCTACCACTTGCGTGACTTTGGAAGCGCCGGTAATCACTGAGCTTACATTCGGATTCTTGAGGCACCAGGCCAGAGCGAGCTTCGGCAAGGTCGTGCCCAGGTCGTCGGCAATCTTGGCCAGACCCCGGACTTTGACCAGCTTGGCTTGGCCTTCTTCACTCTCGATACTGGCTTTCAACCATTCGTAACCGGGCAGGTTAACGCGGGTGTCATTCGGAACCACATCATTGTACTTGCCGGTCAGAAGACCGCTCGCCAGCGGCGACCAGACCGTGGTGCCCAACCCGAGCGTGTCTGGGCGGTACAAGCGGTTGTATTCGACCTCGACCCGGTAGCGGGTGAGCATGTTGTATTGCGGCTGCTCCATGGTCGGGGGAATCAGGTTGTACTGGCGGGCGACGGCGTAAGCTTCCATCAATTCCTGCGCCGACCACTCACTCGTTCCCCAGTACAACACGTCACCGCGCTGGATCAATTCGGTCATGGCCCGCACCGTTTCTTCAATGGGGGTGGCGCGGTCTGGACGGTGACAATAGTACAAATCCAAGTACTCGCACTGCAAGCGTTCGATGGCCTGGTAGCACGCCTCGTAAATGTGCTTGCGTGAAAGTCCCCGCTGAGTCGGAGCTGGGTTCTCAACCGCGCCGCCGAACACTTTGCTTGAAACGATGTAGCTGTCGCGCCGCCAGCCTGCCTTGGCCAGGGCCTGACCCATGATGGTTTCAGCTTTGCCCCGAGCGTACACCTCGGCGTTGTCAAAGAAGTTACACCCGCGCTCATAGGCGGCGGACATCAGTTCCAAAGCGCCGTCCGCATCCAACTGCGTGCCGAACGTTACCCAAGCACCAAAGGAAAGTTCACTGACCTGCAAACCAGACTGGCCCAATCGACGATATTCCATAGTTGCACCTCGTTTTACACCCTAAGCCAAAACAGCACAGCTGTTCTTAAGCTCAGGTTTAATTCCTCGTGCTTCAGGCCCGCTCACAGCGCTCCGCTACGCTCTTAAGCCACCGAACCGCTCGCCGGTCTATCCTCCCGCGCGGAGACGCTCATCACATCCTTTCACACAAGCAGTACATGAAAAAGCCGGAGCATCACGCCCCGGCTTTCTCTTGAATCTATTGGGTTTAGAAGTCCATGCCGCCCATTCCGCCCATGTCGCCGCCGCCGCCGCCCTGACCCTGAGCTTGAGGCTTCTCGGGTTTGTCGGAAACGATGGCTTCGGTGGTCAGAATCAGTGCGCCGATCGAAGCAGCGTTCTGAAGCGCGGTGCGGGTGACTTTGGCCGGGTCGACGATGCCGGCGGCCACCATGTCGTCCACGTACTCGCCCGTCGCGGCGTTGAAGCCGAAGCGGGGCTTGTCGCTGTTGATGACGGCGTTGACGATAACGCTGCCTTCTTCGCCGGCGTTGATGGCGATCTGGCGGGCGGGTTCTTCCAGGGCGCGGATCAAGATGCGTGCGCCGGTGGCTTCGTCGCCGATCAAGCTCTCAGCGGCCTTGCGAACCGCAGGAATGACGCGCAGCAAGGTGGTGCCGCCGCCAGCCACGATACCTTCTTCCACAGCCGAGCGGGCCGTGGAGAGGGCGTCTTCGTAGCGGTGCTTCTTTTCCTTGAGTTCGGTTTCGGTGGCTGCACCGACGCGGATAACGGCCACGCCGCCGGCCAGCTTAGCGAGGCGCTCTTGCAGCTTCTCACGGGCATAGTCGCTGTCGGTGTTGTCGAGCTCACCCTTGATGGCGTTGACGCGGGCTTCGATCTCGCTCTGGTCGCCTGCACCGTCAATGATGGTGGTTTCGTCTTTGGTGATGCGGACGCGCTTGGCGCTGCCCAGCATTTCCAAAGTGGTGTTTTCCAACTTGTAGCCGAGGTCTTCGGTCACGAGCTGACCACCGGTCACGGCGGCAATGTCGCGCAGCATTTCCTTGCGGCGGTCACCAAAGCCTGGGGCCTTGACGGCGGCGATGTTCAGGGTGCCGCGCAGTTTGTTGACCACCAAAGTGGCCAGCGCTTCGCCTTCCACGTCTTCAGCAATGATGAGGAGTGGGCGGCCACTTTGCACCACTTTTTCCAAGATGGGCAGCAGGTCTTTGAGGTTGCTGATCTTCTTTTCGTTGATCAGGATGTAGGGGTCTTCCAAGACCGCTTCCATCTTCTCGGCGTTGGTGACGAAGTAGGGGTTGATGAAGCCCTTATCGAACTGCATGCCTTCCACGACGTCCACTTCGGTGTCAAAGCCCTTGGACTCTTCGATAGTGATGACGCCTTCCTTGCCGACTTTGTCCATCGCGTTGGCGATTTCTTGGCCGACGGTTTCGTCGTTGGCGCTGATGCCCGCGACTTTCTTGATGGCGTCGGAATCTTCGACTGGCACGGCCAGCTTCTTGATTTCTTCGATGGCGACCGCGACGGCTTTGTCGATGCCGCGCTTGAGGGCCAGCGGGTTCGCGCCGGCGGCCACGTTACGCAGGCCTTCTTTGACAATGGCCTGACCCAGCACGGTGGCGGTGGTGGTGCCGTCGCCGGTGATGTCGTTGGTCTTGCTGGCCACTTCTTTCAGAAGCTGAGCGCCGATGTTTTCCAGCTTGTCTTCCAGCTCGATTTCCTTGGCAACGGTCACGCCGTCTTTGGTAATGGTCGGGCTACCGAATTTCTTTTCGATGACGACGTTACGGCCACGGGGCCCGAGGGTGACTTTGACGGCGTTGGCGACAGCGTTGACGCCACGTTCAAGGGCGCGGCGGGCAGATTCATCAAATACGAGTTGTTTAGCCATGAGAGTGCTCCTTCAAAAAGCGGTGGAGAGGTTTACGGAGTTGAGATTGGTCAATGGTAATTGGGAAGGCGGAGCTACTCAGCCTTCGATGGCGAGCAAATCGCGCTCGCTGAAGAGGCTGTACTCTTTGCCGTCCAGCGTCACTTCGGTGCCGCCGTACTTGGCAAAGTGAACGGTGTCGCCCACGGAGACTTCCACGGCAACTTTAGTGCCGTTGTCGAGCGTTTTGCCGCTGCCGACCGCGATGACTTTGCCGCGCTGGCTCTTTTGCTTGGCGGTATCCGGCACGAACAGCCCACCGGCGGTCTTTTGCTCAGTTTCTTCAATAACTTCCACGAGAACACGGTCACCTAAAGGTTTCAACATAGAGTTCCTCCAAAAATTGATGTGATGTGCAGCGCTGAAACTTGGGCGCAAAGTTGCTCTCCGCTCAAAAGCTGACCAAGCGGCTTTTATAAAGCACTCTTCATCAAAATTTTAAGTGGGATGCACGACTTTTGCCGTCCCAGCGCTCATCCGACGTAAGTGACGTTACCACCAGACTCAGCCAAGTGTCAACCTCAGCAGTGCGGGAATCTGAGTGGGAAACGCTCAAGTTGCGGCTGGCGGGCCTCGAAAGCTCTGTATGTAGGTAATTGACAATAATATCAAACATATATATGTTATAGAGACATATGTAAGACGGAGGTACTTTTATGGCCCGCCCACCGATCCTCAGCCGCAGCGAATTTGAAAAGACTATGCAGCAGCTCTCCGGCGTACCGCTGACGCTCGGCCTACTCGACATCGACCACTTCAAGCAGCTCAACGATTCGCTCGGTCACGCTGAGGGAGACAGGGTGCTGCGGCAAGTGGAGCGCTTGCTGTCGGGCAGCATTCCGGCGGGCAGTTCGGTAGCGCGGCTGGGCGGCGACGAGTACGCCATCATCTTGCCGGAAAGCGCCAGCGAGACGGCCCTGATCTTATTTGACGAGATTATCAAGCACTTTCAGATCAACCGCGAAAGCGAGTGGCCGCGCAGCCTCAGCTTGTCCGTCGGCATCGCTTCGCGCCCGGCGCACGCCGAAAGCAGCTCCGACTTGCAGCGGGCCGCCGACGAAGCGCTGCTGCGGGCCAAGCGCGAGGGGCGCGGGCGGGCCTGCATTTACGTGGACTCCAAGATGGTTCTCAAAAGCAACTACTACCCCAAAAGCCAACTGGAGCGCCTCGCCAAGCTGGCATCCGCCCACAGCCGCACCGAGGCGAGCTTGCTGCGCGAGGCGCTCGATGATTTGATCGAGAAGAACCGGGGAGCGCTGTGACGCTGCGGGCGCAACACTGGCAAACCGTCATGCAGGAAGCCTGGGAGGCTTATCTGCACGGCTCATACCCGATTGGCGCGTGTGTGGTGGACGAGAACGGCATTGTGCTGACAAGCGGGCGCAACCGCTTGGGCGAAGAACGGCGGGTGGATCAGCTGATTTCTGGGCATCGCCTTGCCCACGCCGAGATCAACGCGCTGCTCAGTCTGCCGGAGATGAGCAGCCAAGCCTCGCGCCGCCTGATGCTCATTTCCAGCGTAGAGCCTTGCCCGATGTGCTTGGGGGCCATGCGAATGCAGCGTATCAACACACTGGCTTACGCCGCTGCCGACGCCTACGCCGGACACACCGACGCGCTGAGCAGCACTTTTTATTTCAGCCAAAAGGCCACCGAAGTTCACCGCGCTCCACCTGAAGTCGAACAGTTTTGCGCCGTGCTGCTGCTGACTTTTTTTCTGGACGGCGAGATGCTCCGAGAGCACGGTTTCTTCAAGATCAACCAGGAAAAACAACCGCAACACTTTGAGCGGGCGCTGAAGCTGCATCAGGACGGCACGTTAAAGCGGTTATGGAAACAGCAATCCGACTTGGCAACAGCTCTGGAGGCGCTGGCGTGAGCGCTTACAGCGATTTGTCCCCCGGCTGGCAAGCGGCCTGGGCACAGGGCTGGGAAGCCTACCAAACCGGCAACAAGGCCATCGGCGCGGCCATTGTAAATGAGACGGGCGAGGTGCTGGCGGTGGGCCGCAACCGCACGCGGGAAGCGCGGCAGGTCAATGGGGTGATTTCAGGCTTTGATCTGGCCCACGCCGAGGTCAACGCCCTGCTCAGTCTGCCCAAAGTCAGCTGCGAGGAAGGCCTCACCCTGACGCTGCTCACCACCATAGAGCCTTGCCCGCAGTGCGCCGGAACACTGGTAATGAGCCAAGTCCGGCGGCTGAGCTACGCGGCGGCTGATCCTTGGGCGGGCTGCGCTTCGCTGTTGAGCGAGAATGCCTATATGGCCAGCAAGCGCGTCGCCGTGTCGCGTGGGCCGAGCGACCTCACGCGGGCAGCACAGGTTCTCAATGTGCTGGAAGAACTGGCTGCCGGAACCTTCAGTGGCCCTTTTCGAGAGCGTTTTGAATTGGCAGTGCCGGACGCGGTGCGGGTGGCCGAGCGACTTCATGCGGCGGGAACCGTTTCCAAACTGTGGAGTCCCGAAACGGCTTACCTTCAACTTTTACAGGAGCTTCAACCGTGACCAGCCACCTTCAGTTGACCCTCCTCCGACATGGCCGCAGCCGCGCAGACGACGAAAATGTGCATGAAGGCCGCTACGACTCACCGCTGACCGAAGCGGGGCGGACGCAGGCGCAGAAGCTGGCCGCCTACTGGCAAGCCAACCTGCCGCAGTTTGAAGCAGCGATCTGCTCCAGCCTCAGCCGCGCCCACGAAACGGCTCAGATCGTGTGCAGGCCGCTGGGCCTGACGCCGCAAGTCAGTCACCTCTGGCGCGAATGGGACAACGGGCCACTGGCCGGAATGAAGCATGAGGAAGCCGAGCAACGCTATCCCATGCCCGCTTTTCGTCACGACCTCTCCCCTTTTACCGCTGACGGCGGTGAGTCGCAGGCCCAAATCCGGGCAAGGGCGCTGACGGCGCTCCATGAGCTGTGGGCCATGCCATTGTCAAACATATTGATCGTCTCGCATGGCGGCTTTCTCAACTCGGTGCTGCGCGAGCTGATTGGCTCAAATCACGCTTGGTTCGAGTTTGGCGACACCGGATTTGCCCGCCTGCGCCTCTCGCGGGAAAGCCACACGGTGAGAGTGCTCAGCGTCAACGAACAGCCGCACATCGCACATTAGCGGCGGTTGAGCTGACTCTTTGCCCGTTGCCGCTGCAAGGCGTTGACCAGACGGGTGATGACCAGCACTGCGCCCGCTATGCCGTGTGGCCCGTACGGTTCATAAGCCTGCAGGCGGGTGATTTTACCGGCGTGCATCTCCACCGCGAACATCTGCGGAAAGCGCAGGTGCATCCCCACCTTCAAAATGTGGTGGGTGGCGACCTCCACGGCAGCACTGTGGCCGTCTTGGGCAAAGTAGATCTGCTCAATAGGAAAGCCAAATTGCCGCATACTCCCAAACCCCCAGCGCAGCCCCGCTTCGATTTCAGCTTTGCCGCGCATGGTCGGGTTGGGATAGTGCGGATCGGCCATCACAGCGTCATCTGCAAACATTGCCAGGGTCGCTTGCAAGTCTTTACGCTCCACTGCACCAAACATCTGCCGAATTGAGCGCTCTAGCTCAGGAGAGCTGGAAAGAGTCATTCTTAATTCTACAGCTGAAAATGTTACGGCCCATACCTGCCACTAAGAGCTGTTCAGCTCAAGCGGCAAGTCATCAGCACTTCGTAGTTGTTCACGCCCGCTTTTTGCCGCCCCACGAACTGTTGACCGCTCAACACACCCGACAAAGTACTTTGCGAGTTGGAGAAGTAGCCCAACCGCGCTTTCTTGAAAATCAAATCCACGCCCGCATAACTCTCGGTGTGGTCGCTGACATTCAGAATCAGGTTGAAGTTGGAGCCGTCTGCGACCCGCCGCCCGTAAACCCAAAACGATTTATCACCCGCTTCCGTCAGCACGCCCGCAATTTCGCTCGTTTGCGGATCAATATTGGCCGAGAGTTTGAACGTCACCTGAGTCAGTGTGCCGGAGCGCGTGCCAGTGCAGTTGAGGGCCGGTGGGCCGCTGCTCAGGCGAGGAGCGCAGGACACGAGGGTGAAGATCAGAGTCACCGAGAGCAACCGTTTCATTGCGCTGATTCTAAATCAGAACCTGAGGTCAGAGCGCTGGCCTACGTTTGCTGCCCGAGTGGCCCGCTAGAAAGAAGCATGATTCAGCAGCAGCGCCTTCAAACCCTCAAAACAGGTACGCCCGGCGGCGGCCAGTATGTTCTGTACTGGATGCAGGCCTCGGTGCGGACAACGTTTAATCACGCGCTGGAGTACGCCATTGAGCAGGCCAACGAGCTGGAGCAGCCGCTGATCGTGGCTTTCGGTCTGACGCCCAGTTATCCGGAAGCCAACCAGCGAAGCTATTTATTCCTGCTGGAGGGTCTGCGCGACGTGCAGCACAACTTGGAGCAGCGCAAGATCGGCTTCGTCATGAAGTTCGGCCACCCGCCCGAAGAAATGCTCAAGCTGGCTCAGCAGGCCAGTTTGGTCATCACCGACCGGGCGTACCTGCGCCCCTCCCGCGACTGGCGCACCTGGCTGGCTGATCAATTGAAAGTACCGCTGATTCAGGTGGAGAGCGACGCGGTGGTGCCGATTGAAACCACTTCCGGCAAGCAGGAATGGGCTGCCCGCACCATCCGCCCCAAGCTTCATAAATTGATGGACGGGTTCTTGGTAGCGCTGGAACCGCGCACCATCAAAGTGCCGTCGCTGGCCCTGCTGGACGGTGTGGACGTGAGCGACCCGCAACAGGTTTTGGCTGGACTTGATATTGACCGCAGTGTGCTGCCCGGCGAGGAAAGCGGCGGTGAGGACGCGGCCCAAGCGCGGCTAACACAGTTCATTACAGGTGGCCTACAACACTACGACGAGCGGCGCAACAACCCCTTGTTAGACGGCGCGTCCAGACTCTCGGCTTATTTGCACTTCGGCCACCTCTCCCCCATCGACGCGGTGCTGCGGGCACGCGAGCAGGGCGGCGCGGGCTTGGACGCCTTCGTGGAGGAGTTGGTGGTGAGGCGCGAACTGAGTTTCAATCTGTGCTTTTACAACCCGCAATACGACCAGTACGCCGGGTTGCCCGATTGGTGCCGCAAGACGCTGGCCGAGCAGGAAAGTGACGAGCGCGAGTACCTTTACACCCGCGACGAGTTGGAGGCTGCCCAGACCCACGACCCGTACTGGAACGCCGCGCAAAATCAGATGGTTCGCACAGGCCGAATGCACAACTATCTGCGAATGTACTGGGGCAAGAAGGTGTTGGAATGGTCAGAGACGCCGCAGCAAGCCTACGAAGTGCTGGTCTACCTCAACAACAAATACGAAGCCGATGGCCGCAACGCCAACAGCTACGCGGGCATCAACTGGGTGTTCGGTACCCATGACCGCCCCTGGGCACGTCGCCCCATTTTCGGCACAGTGCGCTATATGGTCGCTGGCGGACTCAAGCGCAAATTCGACGCCGACGCTTACGCGAAGAAGTGGGCGTGAATGGCAGCAAATTTAAATTTTAAATAGCCTATGCATTTTTGGCTTGTTCCCAAGCGTCTGTCGTGGTGAAATGAGCAAATCTATTTCAGCCTATCCAACAAAAAAGCGGCCCACTCAGGAGCCGCTTCTTTTTATTTTGTTTCCGCTACCAAGCGTAGAAGATCGCCATGATGAACAGCCAGACCACATCCACCAAGTGCCAGTACATGCTGGCGGGCACGAGGGAGCCGTGATTGGTTTTATCAATCTTGCCGGTCATGTACTGGTAGTACGGCAGGGCCACGCCCACGCCGCCGATGATGATGTGAAGGCCGTGCAACCCGACGATGATAAAGAAGCAGGTCTGCCAGAGGTTCTGCATCCAGTTGCTCTCGGAGCCGAACAACGAGAACTCGTAGACCTGGAAGATCATAAAGAACGCGCCCAGAATCAGGGTAATCAGCAAACCCAGGCGGCCCCGGCTGAGGCGGTGGTGGTGCAGGTCTTGCTCGGCTTTGTGAATCACGAACGAGCTGCTCACCAGAATTAAGGTGTTGAGCGCCGCCAGCCAGATGCTCGGACGGGTGATGGGCGGTATGGCATTGCCCACGACGCGCAAGTACACATAGCCAGCGATCAGCACGCCGAACAAGCCGACTTCAGAGATGATGAACCAAGCCATGCCCATAAAGCCGTTGCTGTACTTGGTCAGGGTATGGTGCTCCACCGGCACGTCGTATTCGGGCGTTCCGGCCCACTTGAACAGCGAGTACAGGAAGAAAGGAATGCTCAGGTACAAGATGATGCTGGCGAGTTGGTTGGGCGTTTGCGCCGCTGAAGGACTCCAACTGGTGAACCACCCGAATGAGAGGCCGTAACCCATCAGCGCGAAGGCGAGCGCAGTCATAAACGGCCAAACGGTGCTCTGCGGCAAGTGAATGCTGCTCGGATCAACCGGAATCAGCTTGTCGCCGTTCTTTTCCCAGTCGTAGAGGGGGCGCTCGGTGGGGAAAGTGGTGGGGAAGTCGTGGGCGAAATCGTAGTCTTTAGGCGGGCTGTCTGCCGTCCATTCCAGCGTGAAACCGCCCCAGGGGTTGGCCGAGGCCGTCGCCGGACGACGCCAGCTCTGATACATGTTCCAGACCCACACGACGCCGCCGATCAGCAACACCAGTGCGCCGAGCGTGGAGATGAAGTTGAGTTCATTCCAAGCAAAGTTGCCTGCCGGGTAGGTGTAATACCGGCGGGGCATGCCGAGCAGTCCCAAGATGTACTGCGGCATAAAGGTCATCCACGAGCCGACCATAAAGAGCCAGAAGTGCCACATCCCCAACTTCTCGTCAAGGAAGCGCCCGGTCATTTTGGGCCACCAGTAATACAGGCCGCCCATCGCCAGGAACGCCGTGCCGAACATCATCACGTTGTGGAAGTGGGCCACCACGTAATAACTCATGGTGACTTGATAATCGAACGGAATCAGACCCAGCGAAACGCCCGTGATGCCGCCGATCAGGAAGTTAAAGATGAAGCCGATCAACCAGTAGGTAGGCGTCTTCATAATGATTCGCCCGCCCCAGAGGGTGCCGATCAAGTTAAAGAGCTTGACGCCAGTAGGCACAGCGACCACCATCGTCGCCACCATAAAGGCAATCTGCCACGTTTCGGGAACACCGATGGCGAACATGTGGTGCAGCCACACCAGCAGTGACACCATGGTGATGCCCAGCAGCGAGTAGACCATCACACGGTACCCGAACATCGGCTTGCGGGCCATTGTGGAGGCGATCTCTGCACCAATCCCGAGGTAAGGCAGCAGCATCACGTACACGGCGGGGTGAGAGTAGAACCAGAAAAACTGCTGCATCAGCACCGGCACACCGTTGATGCCGGGGTTGAACATGCTTAGACCGACCTTGAGGTCAAGGTAAGTCACCAGTGCGGCAGCCGTCAGGCCGCCCAGAGAGACGAGCTGCAAAATTGAAGTGGAAAAGATAGACCACACGAAAATCGGCATCTTCCACAGGCTCATGCCGGGAGCACGCATGTTGACGATGGTGGCCGCAAAGTTGGCCGATCCGAGTAGTGAGGCGATACCGTTCAGGATCAGGGCAACCATCAGCACGGTCACACCGGTTTGGTTGGCGTCCACCGACAGCGGGTAATAAAATGTCCAGCCGACGCCGGGAACGCCCCCGTGAAACAGGCCGGTCAAAATCAGGATCATGCTGAACATGAACAGCCACACCGCGAAGTTGTTGAGCCTCGGCAGCGCCACGTCGCGCACGCCGAGTTGCAGCGGCACGAACCAGTTGCCGAATCCGAACAGCCCAATCGGAATCAGGAAGAAAAAGATCATGATGGCCGCGTGGGTGGTCAGCACTTGGTTGTAGACGTTGCCGACCAGCAGGGTGTTGTTGGGCACCGCCAGTTGCAAGCGGATGAGCACCGCCAAGATGCCTGCAACTGCGAAACCGATGATGGACGTGCCGATATACAGCGTGCCGATTTTCTTGTGGTCGGTGGTGGTCATGTAATCCCAGATGACCGCGCCGATGCCGGGTTTCTCTGACGAATGAGCGGGCGCTTGAACTGCCATGCTTATTTGCCTCCATTCATGGCCGTGCTGGCCGAAGTGATCGCGTTCACGCTGGACGGAGTGGGATTTTGCGCGGCGGGAACTGGTGCGTCCGGCACCAGCGCCGAAATTTTCATCCAGTAATTGCCTTCATCCGGAAGCTGCAAGGTCTTGAGATACGCTTCCAAGTCGGTCAACTCCTGATCGGTGAGGGTGGGGTAGCCCTGGGTCGAGCCGTCGTAGTGCGGCATGACGCTGCCGGGTTTGATGCTGCTCGACGCCTTGATCCACTGGTGAAGGTGGGTATCCACGTCCGCACCTTCCCAAACGCCCGCGCCGAGGGTGCGCCGCGAACCGAAAAAGCTCAAGTCGGGGCCGGACTGCCCGGCGGCGGCGGTGCCCTGAACACGGTGGCAGGCCGCGCACGCGCCAGCACCTCCTTTGCCCTGCATAAAGATGGTATAGCCGGCTGCCGCCGCCGTGCCTGCCGCCGCCACTGGGGCCTTGTACGCCTGAGCGGCACTGACAAACTGCTGATACTCCGCTTCCGGCAAAGCAATCACTTTAAAGCGCATGTTGGCGTGTGAAGCGCCGCACAACACGGTGCAGTTGCCCTGATAAACACCAGCTTTGTCGTTGTCGATTTGCCAAGTTTTCTTGACGCTGGGAATGGCGTCGCGCTGACCGCCGAGGTTGGGAACCCAGAAACCGTGAATCACGTCGCGTGAAGTGGCGGTCACAGCAATTTTGGTTTTGGACGGCACGATCATTTCGTTGCCGTTGGTGACCAAGCCCGTACCCGCCGCCGCGTCGACTTTGACGTTGGGGTACTCGAAATTCCAATAAAACTGCGCCGCCACTGCCGTGACCGGGTAAGCGCCGGCGGGCGTGGGGTTGAGCCGCGCCATCGCCCGCACCGTAAGCAGCGCCAGCACAATTACGATCACCACAGGAACAGCCACCAACGTCACTTCGAGGCGGTTGTTGCCGTGAAACTGCGCGGGGGCCGCGTCGTTTTTGTCTTCGCGGAACTTCTGGACAGTGTAAAACAGTGCCCACGACACGCCGACGAAAATAATAATCGAAATGACGATGGCCCAAAGAGCCAACCAGAACATCTCGCGGTTATAGCCCGAGGACAAATCGCCAATCGAGAGCGATTGGTTAACCTGCTGCCCCAAAGCCGAGCTGGAAAGCAGGGCCAAACCAAGAGCGGTCTTGGCGGCGCGGCTGGGCCGCCAAGCGGCACGGCAAAATAAGCTATTCAACATCACTCCTTGTCATAGATGCAGTTTAGGGGGTTTTGAACGTGAGCGGTAAGCCTTGGCCCGTGAACCGGGGACGAAGTGGAGGAAAGTCTACCGAACCTAGACTGCCGAACTCAAAGCTGTTTCCGGCCTCCAGCATAAAACTTTTTGGGGCAGTGCCCACGGGAACGTTGTGCAAAAGGCGTTGCCTCACACAAAGATCACCCGGTCTAGAGCGGCGGCCAAAAACAGCAACGCCAAATACAGCATCGAGAACAAGTAGAGCGGCAAGGTGTTTTTGCGCTCGATCTTGTTGCCCTTGACCACATGAATGCGCAGCTTCCATGCCAGCCAGAGTTGCCAACTGCCCAGCAGCAGCGCCGAAATCCCGTAGATCCACGACACTTCCCGCAGCAAGATCGGCATTAGTGACAACACCAAGGTGTAAATGGCGTACAAAAAAGTCTGTTCGACGGTCAGTCGGTCGCCGTGAACCACCGGCAACATCGGAATGCCCACCGCTCGGTATTCGTCTTTGATCATCAGCGCCAGCGCCCAGAAGTGAACTGGCGTCCAGAAGAAGATGATGGCAAACAAAAACCACGCGAACAAATTGAGATCGCCCGTGACGGAGGCCCAGCCGACCAGCGGCGGAAACGCGCCCGCCGCGCCGCCCAGCACGATGTTGTGCCAGGTGGTGCGCTTGAGCCACAAGGTGTAGACAAACACGTAAGTCGAGAATCCCGCCAGACTCATCAGCGCCGCTACCGGGCTGGCCAGCGTCCACAGCGCCACGAAGGACAAGGCTTGCAGCGCCGCGCCGAAGACAAAGGCTTGGCGACTGGAGATCAGGCCGCTGCTGGTGGGGCGCTTGGCGGTGCGGGCCATTTTGATGTCGATGTCGCGGTCGATGATCATGTTGAAGACGCCCGCCGACCCCGCCGACATAAAGCCGCAGACGCCGACCAGCAGCAGCGGCCACAGCCCCGGCCAGCCCCGCGCCGCCATAAACATGGCCGCCAATGTTGTCCACAACAGCAAGCTGATGACTTTGGGTTTGGTCAGCGCCAAATAATCGCGCCAGGTTGCCCGACGCGCCGCACCTAAGGTGGTCACGCGCTCGCCGCCTTCAAAGTGACGCGCCGCATCGGTTGGGTCACGAGGGCCGAGTACACCACCATCACGGTGATCAGCCACATCAAGCAGGCGAACAGCAGGTGAATGATCTGCATGGTGCCGGGCGCTTTGAGAGCGACATTCAGCACGCCGATCAACATTTGCGCTCCGATCACGCCGTAAAGCGCGTAGCTCCAGCGCTGGGTCATGGGATTCAGGCGCTCGCGCAGCACCCGCCCCGCGAACCAAACCAAGTAAGCGCAGACCACCAGCGCCAGCGCCGGATGAATCACCCGCAGGTTTTCGATGATGGAAGCGGTGGCCCCGAAATCGCGCTTGACCGTGTCGATCGGGGTGCCGGGTGCCGGAACGAACAACTTGTCGCCCAGCGCCGTGACCGCGCCCGCCATGCCCAGCAGCAGCATCAGTACGGTGGCCAGCGGACTGCCCCAGCTCAGCCATCCTTGACTCCGCAGGGTAAAGCGCGGCGCACCGCCCGCCCACAGCGCGGTAAGCAGCAGCGCCCCCAGCAGCAAAAAGGTATTGGCGAGGTGCAGACCCTGCACAAAGCCGCGTGCCGGATCAGTGCTTCCCGCCGTCAGGCCCAGCAAGACTTGCACGCCGCCGATGACGCCTTCAAACAAAATCAGGCCCAGCGACCAGACCGCGCCGAGCCGGGCCGGATGGCCGCGCTTGGTGGCAAAAAATGCCAACGCCACCACCGCGATGGCCAGCAGGCCGCTCAGCGAACTGCTGCCCCTGTGGCTAAATTCCACGACGCGCTCCAAGGTAAACGAACGCGGAATCACCTGACCGTCGCACAGCGGCCAGTGGGCTCCGCAGCCCGCCCCGGAACCGCTGATCCTCACATAAGCGCCCCATAAAATCACCAATACATTGTAGGCCAGCGCGGCCCAACTCAGGCCGACCAGCACCTTAACGGCCTGCGCCTTTCCCGCTCCAGCTTTGCCCTGCTCCACAACCCTTCTCAAGCCCTCTCACCTTTCTTCCTTTGCCGCTCAGGCTTCCGCGCTTGCCTCTTGAGTTGACCTTGCGAACTCAGTCGTTGCCTGCTCAATGTGGGCGAGAACGGAAAATGGATTCTCAAACGCTCGTTGACCGTAGTTTAGGAGAAGTGACGGCAGGGCAGTGGGTACAATTGTCCTCAGCAAGATCTCAGAAAAACCGCTCTGGGACGTCAAATTTTGAGTTTGGGATGTTTGCCCGACTGATGGACTGAACGCCTGAGTCAGCAAATGACCCTGTGCGGCTCAGACGCGCCTCCCTAGAATGCCCCTCATGGCTTCTATTATTAATCAGTGGGCAGTGATCTGCATTGTCCTCAGCGGCGTCGCGCTGGTGGTGGGCGTCACCTTTATTCGGCGCGGCAACCGCGAACTGCACATGCGCTTTATGTTGCTGGCCAGCGGACTGGCCACCCTCTTCCTAATTCTTTACCTGACCCGCTTGGGCCTCGGCTACGAAAAGAAATACACCGGCCCGGAAGCTTGGCGCTCAGCTTACTTCGTTCTACTGGTTACCCACATCTTCATGGCCGCGCTCAACGTTCCTTTGGCACTTGGAGCGCTCTACTGGGCTTACAGGGGCATCAAGTCGGCGGGCAGCCTCAGTCAAGTGGACAGCGTCCCCGCCGCCCGCGCCGCCTTCGACACCCACCGCCGTTGGACACGCTGGACGGTACCGGTGTGGCTTTATGTGGCGGTGACCGGCTGGATCATCTATCTGGTGCTCGACCGCTTCGGGCAGCTCAGCTTGAGGTAGGCGCAGCCCGCTTCAGGCCGCTACAGACCTGTTAGCCTTCAAGCATGAAACTTACCTTGCCCGAACTGATTCGCGACACGCCGTTGGTGATGGTCACGGCTTATGACTACCCCGGCGCACAGCAGGCCGAGCGGGCCGGAATGGACCTGATCTTGGTCGGCGACAGCCTCGGTAACGTCGTGCTTGGCTATGACAGCACCGCGCCGGTCACACTCAGCGACATCATCCACCATGCCCGCGCCGTGCGTAGGGGTGCGCCGGAGACCTTTTTGGTGGCCGATTTGCCGTTCGGCACTTACCACACCAGTTTGCAAGACACCATGCGGGCGGCCATCAAGGTGATTCAGGAAACTGGAGCCGACGCCATCAAAGTCGAGGGCGCGTCACCAGAGGTGCTGGAGGCCATCACGGTGCTGAGCCGCAACGGCATTCCAGTGATGGGCCATGTGGGCCTCACGCCGCAAACCGAAGTTTCGTTGGGCGGGCGCAAAGTGCAGGGCCGAGACGAAATCGGCGCTCAGAAAATCGTGCAGGCCGCTCTCGCCGTAGAAGCGGCAGGAGCTTTCGCAGTGGTGCTGGAAGTCATTCCGGCGCGGCTGGCCCGACTCATTACCGAAAAGCTCGGCATTCCCACCATCGGCATTGGCGCGGGGCCGTACTGCAAAGGTCAGGTACTGGTGTATCACGACGTTCTGGGCGTTTACGATAACGAAAAGAAAATTGCCAAACGTTACGCTGAACTCGGTCAACTGGCCACCGAAGCCCTCAAGCAATACGCCGCCGATGTCCGAGAAAAGAACTTTCCAACTAAAGAAAACAGTTTCATCATAAAAGACGAAGTATTAGATCATTTGTACTGATGCTCCGAGAAAAGAAAAGCACCTGCCCAATAACTGGTAGGTGCTTTTCTTTATTTTGTAGCTTTGGTGAACTGCTCCCTTAGTTGATGGTTGCGCGGAAGCAGACGATAAAGCTTTTGCTGGGCGCAAGCGTCAGGGTGGTGTCGTTGACAAAGAGACGTGGGGTAATACCGTTGGTGTCCTTGCCCAACTGCGCTGCGTCACCGTCAGCTGCGAAGGTCAGGAACTTGGTGGTGCCGTCCGGCAAGGTGTACTTGACGTCTTTACCGGGCCCGTAGCCGCCGACTTGGGCGGTGGTGCTGGCGGGAATGTTGTCGCCGAGACCCAGCTTGGTGACGCTGGTGTTGCCGATGTTTGAAGCGGTGAGACAATACTCCAACACGTCACCGGGTTTGCCGAGACTGTCTCTCGTCACTGGGCCATTGGCGGTGATGTTCTGGACTGTTTTATCCAGTAACGCTTTGGGCGGAGCAGGCTGGGTGCAAGCCAGAGCGTTGGCTACGGTAAATCCGTAATCATCGCTGACGCCGCCGCCAGACGCGTTCGAGATGAATTTGACCTGTACGCTGCTGATGCTCTTGACGCTGCTGGGCAACGTCACCCAGATTTTGGAGGAGGTGTAGCGGTTGAGTGTCAGGCTGGCCGCGCCGCCTTCCAAGCTCGCACCGTTGGCAGGAACCACACTGGCCCGGCCACTGTAAGCGTCTTCGGTGAGGAAGCTGGCGTAGACCGTGCCGTTGACAACGAGCTGCAAGGTGCTGGCTTTGCTGATCGGGCCGTAGCCGTTGTTGAAAAAGTAGGTGCCGTCAATCACGAAGCTGCCGGAAGGGCCGGTGCCGGTGCTGTACGCCGCAGCGTCGGTGATCAACTTGCCGTCGCTCTGAAGGGTAGCACTGTCGTTATCTTGGTAGCCAGTGATGGGCGAGGCCAGCAAGTTGGTCGGGGTTCCGGTGCTGCAAGTTGCAGGTGGGACGGGCAGCGGGGTGACGGGAGCCGTGTCTTGGGCACACTGAGCGCCAACAGTACACGTTGCCGGATCGGGGAGGGGATCGGTGTCGCCGCCGCCGCCCACGCTGGCTTTGTTCACGACGTTGCTGCCGGCTTTGGGCGTCACGTTCACGGGGATCGACAAGTTGACCGAACTGCCGCTGGCCAGCACAGTGGTGGTGGTGCAGGTCAGGAGTTGCGCTTCGTTGGGGTTGGGCGCGTACCCGACGCCCTGTTCCGCTTCACCGCTGTAAGTACAAGTCCAGCCTGCCGCAGGCGAGAAGCCACTGGGCAGCGCCGCGCCGATGCCGACGGGCAACTGATCCTTGACCGTAATGACACCGCTGGTGGCAGCAGAACTCACCGCGTTGGAAACGTTGATGGTGTACAACCCGGCCTGCAAAACCTGGAAGGTAGCCGGGGTGTGGGTTTTGGTGATGCTCAGCGCCGCCGCCGGAAGCGGGCAAGTCAGCTTGATGTCGTCGAGCTTGAGGACATTGAGATCGGCGGTGGTGCCATCTTTAAGGGTGTAGAGGCGAACAATCACTTTGTTGCTGGGCGAAACGAAGCTGGGCACGCTTTGTTTGGTGTAGTCGGTGGTGGCCAGCGCTCCGTTGTAGCTTTGGAGCAAACTGCCGCTGACACCGTCATAAAAGCGGTACTGGAGTTGGGTCGCGGTGTTGGAGTGGCTGCGAACATAGTTTTCGTAGCTGATGGTCGAACCGGCCGGCACCGTGATCTGGCTTTCGTAGAGCAGGCCGGGAGTAGTCAGGTTGCCGCCGTTCTTGTTTTCAAAATTGGCGATGTTGTAATACAGGGCGCTGCCACCGTTGCCGGTATGGTCAATTTGGTTCCATACAGTGTAGCTACCATCGGTGTTGGTCACGGTGTTCGCATCGGTCAAGTAGCGGTGATTGCGAACTTCCGCCAGCGGGCCGCCGCTGTTGAAGGTCTGGAGATACGGCGCTGCGGTTGTGCAGGTTCCGGAATTAGGCACCGGCACCGTCGGGTTGGTGATTTTCACCGTGGCTTGATCGGTGTTGTTGGTAAGATCGGTTTCAGGTGTGGGCGTGGCGACTTTGGCCACGTTGGTCAAGCTCTGTCCGGCGCTGACCACATCAGCCGAAACCGAAACGCTGTAGACCTGCTTGGCGTTGGGAGCCAGACTCGCCACAGTGGGCCAAGTCACGGTACGGCTCGGAGCGTTGTAGGTGCCGCCGTTATCGGCTGAAACGAAATTCAGACCGGCAGGCAGCGTGTCGGTCGTGACCACGTTGAGCGCCGTACCTTGGCTGACGTTGCTGCTGGTCACGGTAAAGCTAAAGACCTCGCCCACGTTGGCCGTCGCGGGGCCGGTTTTCACCACTTTGATGTCCACTGGCGTGACCGTCAGGGTGGCGCTGGTCGGTTGAGGATTTTTGCCGGTGGTGGTGTCGAGTTCGCCTGCCGCGACGGTGTTGAGATAACTGCCCGCCTTGGGAACGGTGACGTTGACCGAAATGGTGCAGCTCCCTGAGGCAAAGCCCGCTCCGTCTACAACCGTCAGACGAGTCGCGCCCGCCGTGGCCACCACTTTGCTGGACGCTACGCAATTGGCGGGGGTGATGGTCAAGTTGGGCGTCGAAGCAATCGACATCTGGGCGGGTGAGGTGGGGAAAACATCGTCGAAACTGCTGTTGAGGTAAAGCGGCGCGGCGTTGGGGTTGTTGATGGTCAGACTCAAGGTACTGACACGCTCTTTGTTCGCCGCAGGCGCGTTGGCCGCCGGCGGATTAAAGACCTTCGTCACGCTGGGCGGAAAAGGCCGAGGCCGTGAGCAGCTCGACAAATCGTTGATCCCCGAGATCTTGTTTTTGAGGGTAATCGCGCCGCTGCTGACGTCCAACTGGTACAAACCGCCGGTGATGGTGCCGCCACTGGTGCTGATATAAAAAGTGCCAGAAGCTGGTTCGTAGGCCAAGCCGTTGATCCCGCCGTTCGAATCAGAAGTCACGGGCGAGCCGTTTAAGGTCATTGGCTTGGGATTGGAGAGTGCGCCCGTCGACGAATTAAAGTCGAAGACGTTAGAGCGCCTTGAAGAACCGGTTTCGTAGATGAGATAACCCTGCGTGCCGTTAAACGCTATGTCGCCGTTGGTGGTTGACGACAGCGCCGGATTACCATTGTAACTGAGCTTCTTGTAAGGCGCGGCCTGACCAGTTGATTTATTGAGAGTGGTATACGAACCCTCACCATAATAAATATAGTAGTTGCCGTTTTCATCAAAGCCGCCAGCAATCAAATTGGTGGGCGAGACGCCCGGAGGCGGACTAAAGTTGCCCACCTTGACATGCTGCTGGCTGATCGGGTCGTAATACCAAACAGCCGAAACCCCACGGTCGACGTAATAAATTCTGCCGTTGCTGCGGTCGACGCCGGTGGCGTTCATATCGCTGGCAGAAGGATTGGTCGTCAAGGTCGAGAAGGTGCTGTTGGTGGTGTTGAAAAAGGTGATGGCGTTGCCACCGACACCGTAGATTGCGGTGCAGTAGCTTCCGCTGGACGTTGCGTCCGCGAGGGCAGCGCCACCAATGACCGGTAGGCAGAAGGCGAGCCGCAGCGCCAGCTTGGCGAGCAAACGGGGCCTAGTCGAGGAAGAGGGCCAGTCCAATCTCATTTCTTATCTCCCTGGGAAAGGCTCAAACTGTTGTCGCGTTGGCCGTCGTCGAGCATCAGGTCGAGGCGCACATAAAGTCCCCTACGGGTGTACAGGTTGCTGGCTACGCCGTCAAAGCCCACCGGGTTATAGCCAAGCGTCGCCCAAGTGCCGGGCAATACCCTCGCACTGGCTTCGAGGCCAAGGCTGTACGCGCTGTAGTTGGTGCCGGGTTGGAAAAGGCCGCGTGCCGCCGCGCCAATACCGAAGGTGTCATTCAAGTAATAGGTGCCGCTGACCGAAGGCTGAAGCGTCAAGCTGCCGCTGTCGCCCGCCAGCATCCGTCCGGCCAGTCCCGCCCGCACCGAGTAATCGGCGCGGTGGTATTCAGCGTTGACTTCACCGATGAACTGCGGATTTTTGCCGCCAAGTGCGCCGTCCGAGTAGCGCAGGTAGCTCAGGCCCTGCCAAGCGCCGTTTCTGAGCGCTGCCGAGACTGCGAACTGATTGCCCTCTTCGCTTTTCACACCGGAGAAGACTTTGGTGCCGTCGAGGCTGAGGCTGAACTGATCAGTGACGCTGTAACTTACGCCGCCCTTGACCACCGTTCTGAGGTGATCAGTCTGGGCGAGGTCAACGCCAGTGGTGGCCACCAGATTGTCGGAGGTGTATTTGAGGCTCGGCCCCACGTTCCACTCGCTTTTTCCGGTACCGACGCTGTAGGCGTAACTGCCCGACACGCCTAAGCCCAGGTGCTCGCCGAGCGGCAAGCTGGTGTCTACCCCGAAGCGGGCGCGGTTGCCGCTGCCGCCGCTGCCGGGCAGATCATACGAGACGCTCAGGTTGGTGCCGCCCAAGGTGGTCTGGAGACCCACGGTGGCCGCATTGTCGCCGCCCCACTCGTAGTCGTCGCTGACATTGAGGGTGACATTTTTGGCTATGCCGACTTTGCCGCGCAAAGTGGTATGCGGCTTGAGACCGCCACTGATCGGCTGGCTGTGCTGAAGGTCGACGCTGTTTTCGCCCTGAACGTACCCGACGCTGGCCACGCCCGCCAAGCCGGAAGTGTCGCCGAAGCCGTACTCCACACCCAAACCGACTTTCACCGGATTGAGGAGGTAGGTGCCCAGCAAACTGACATGCCCTTGGGTGTTGGTTTTGCTGGCCGTGCCCGCCGCGTTGGAGACCGAAGAACTGTAATCGCCACCAATCCGCACGCCGAACTTGTCGGTAAGGGCCACGTCCGCTTGACCGACAGCAGCGGTGCCGACCGGGGTGCTGTTGAGGCCCACATACTTGCCGTCTTGGTAGCGGAACGACGCGCCGTACTGTACCGAACCCGTTTTGCCCGAGACGCCGCCGTCGGCGTGAATGCCGCCCGAATAGGCCGCCAGCAAACTGCCGCTGGCATTGCCGCTGCTAAAGCTCACTCTCGCGCCGGTGGTGGTAACACCGTTCATGTTGACCACTGCCGCCGCCAGATTGACTGGGCCGAGGTCTTGCTGAATCTGTGCGCCCCACGCCACTGAGCGGTTTTGGTTGCCGTTGACGAGGGTGTAATTGACCCGCACGATTTGGCGCGAGCCAGTTTCGTCTACCAAATTGACGGGGCTGCTGAAGTACAAGACGCCGGCCACCGAGTCAAGGGTGTAATCCACGTAACGCTTGAGCGTTTTGATGGTCTCGATTTGGGTCAGCGGGCTGACCGAAACGAGCTGCACGGTTTCGCTGTCGTGGGTGACATCGGTACGCGAGAGATTGAGGACGCGGGTGCCGTTGGCGATCAGGTCTTCGTTGACTTGATCGTTGGAAAGGTACGCCGCGAAACCCGAGACGCCGGGGTTGGTGCGGGTAAAGCCCGAGAGCGCCGTGGGCGTAGCGTTGATCGAAAAGACGCTGATCGGCAAGCTGGACTGCCGGTACTGGATATTGAAGTTGGGATGCTCGTAACGGAAGGCCACCGGATCGATGCCTTGCAACGCCAAATCTTCGGTACTGCTGTCGCCGTAAGTCGAGTAGCGCTCCAGTGGATTGGTGGTTTTGGCCAGACCCTGTTTGGCGTCCAAGCTAAAGCCGTTGCCTTGCCCACCTTCTCCGGCTGCCGCGCCCGCGACGTAGAGCTTGCCGCCAGCCAGAGGCGTTTCGTAGTAGGCCGCGCCGCGCACGCCGTAGTAGGGCGATTTGTCGGCTCCGGTGATGTCGAGTCCGGCAGTGGCGCTCAGGAAGCCGATGCCGACCCGGTTTTGGCTGGGTTGAGCATCGAATTTTTGCTCGAAGACCTTGTCGCCGACTTGCACCTTGACATTAAAACGGGTGGGCGCGGACAGCGGCTGCAATTCCAGCACGCCTTCACCGTCTTTGAGGGTGATTTGGTAACTGGCCACCGCCGGCTGCGCGTCTTTGACGGTGGGTTCGAGGCTGCTTTCCACCGTGATGACCGGTGTGAAAGTACTCACACCCTGCGCGTCGAGCAATTTGACATTGACCCGAATGGGGTTGATGCCGTCGGCGATGAGTTGACGGGCCGTGATCTCGGCTTTCACTGGCACACCGGCAAGGGAGACTTTGATGCTCTGGCCCCCGAAGGCAATGGTGTTTTCGCCGGCCCGCAACATCACGCCGTAAAACTCACGGCGCTGCACGCCATTGGCCGCGTCAATGACTTTTTTACCGATCGAGGCTTCAGACACCGCGACGCCGTTGACGGTGGGCAAACTGTTGTCGCTGTCTGAACCCGACACCGCCAGGGTGATGCGGTCACGCTCGCGGAAAATGGCTCCGTCGAGCGGCAACTTGATGGCCCCGGCGTTTTCGGTTTGGGCCTGCATATCAAGGCTCTGGGCCGCGCTGAGATCGCTCAAGTCCACGTCGCCGATGAGCACTTCCTGACGGTCGTGGGCGTAGCGGCCCACCAGCGCGGGCGAGTTGAGCGCGGGCAAGCTGCCTTCGTGCGTCACCTTGTAGGTCAGCACACCCTGCGGCGCACCGGGAGTCGTCCAGTAAAAGCGCCCACTCTTGCCGACTTCAGGATCAGCGATGGGTTTGCTGTTGAGAGCGCTGCTGCCCATAACATAGGTGCTGCCCTGCGGAGCGCTGTGGGCAATGATGATCTGGTTGGCGCTGCGCGGCGCGTCGAAGGGAATCTGCACCACCGATTCGCGCATGATGCTGGGCGCGGCGGCCACCGGCGTGGGAACTGCTACCGGTGCTGGCTCAACCTGCGCTTCGGGCGTGGGCGGCGTGACCACCACAGGCGGCGGTGGGGGCAGCTTGACCACCAAAACGCCGCCAAGTTGCTGCGTGCTTTCGCAACTGCTCTTGAGAACTGCTTCCAGCGGGGCTTGGGCGTCGCCCTCGGCTTTGACGCGGGCGCGGTAGCTCAGGGTCTTTTCTTCGCCGGGAGCGAGGGTGCCGCTGAAGGTTGGCGGGTCGAGCGGTTCGAGCAGTTCACTGCTGCTGTCGGTCAGGGTATACGGAGCCGGAGCAGCGCTGGTGTTCTTGAGGCTGAGCGTGATGGTGGCAATCTCGCCGGGCTGCACCGGAGCCACGTCCGAGCGGCGAAGCTCGATTTGGGTGGCGGTGGGCAGCACCCGCACGCTGGCGCTCTGGGTTTTGTTCCAGGGCGTCAGCGAAGCGGTGATGGTACTGGCTTCCGGCGTCGCGGCGGTGGCAGTGGCTTCAAAGGTAAGGACACCAGGATTCTTGGCGTCTACTTTGCCTGAAAAGCTGGGTTCGCCATTGGCCGTAAAGCCTGCGGGCAAGCTGACCTGCACAGCCGCGTTCAGCGCTTGGCGCTCAAAAGCGGTGGTGGCCTGCGCGGTGAAGGTCACGACGTCGCCGACGCAGACTTCCGGCTTGTTGGCCGAGAAGCTCAGCGCCACGTCCGGCTTGACCTGCACGGCAACCTTACCGACGCCCTGCTTGGGAACCGTGACGCTGGATTTGTCGATGCTGACTTCCGCGCCAGTAATCGGGGCCACGCTGACCGGATAATCGCCGGACGGCACCCGCAAGCTGAATTCGCCGTTGACCGCAAGTGTTTTGTCGCCCGCTTCCACGGTGGCCTGGGTCGGCTCGTTGCCGTAAGGCAAAATCAATTCGGCAGTGACTTGCAGTTGGCCGGTGGTATCGGCCTGCACCACGGTGATCGGGCCAGCCGGTTCGTTGGCGCGGCGCAGATCAAAGCCGACGGTGTTAGAAAACTGCTTTTCTTGGCCGGGCTGCTTGAGGTAGAGGGTGTAATTGCCCGCCGCTTCAGGAATGGCGATGTCTTCCCATTCGAGCTGATCCGACACTTTGACTGGGTAGGCATTGCCTGCAGAGTCGCGCAGTTCGGCCTGCAGTTCGCTGGGGCCGTCGCCGTCGTACATCCGAATATCGAGCGGGCCGCCTTTGTTGTAGACGTTGAGCGCCGGAACCCACTCATGCGAGTGAATGTTGACGTTGAGGCGGTCAGACTGAATCGCCGCACTAATCGACTTGAGCCGCAGCGCGAAGGTATTTTTGCCGTTGCCTTCGGTCTGTACCCGCAAGGTGTACTCACCGGCAGGCAAATCCTGATTGATAAAAGTCTGCCAGTCTTGCTGACCGCGTCCGAAGTCTTTGGTCAGCAGCACGTCTTCTTGGTCGGCTTGCCCCGCCACTTTGGTGAGCTTGATCAGCGAGAAGGTGCTATGAACGCTGGGATCGGCGTAGGACTCGTCGCCGTAGTAGGTGGCCGAGCGGTAGTCTTTGGGATCGAACTGAGCGCTGTAGAGGTCAAGTTGCACCCGGCTGGCCACACCCACAACCAACTTGAGGTCTTGGTCGCCGACAGTCCAGAGCAGCTTGTTGCCGACACTGGTCAGCGGTAAAGAGGTGGCGATGTCCTGAGCGGCGGCGCTGGCGATCAGCGCGGCGGTCAGGGTGGTAATGGCGCGTTTCACTCAGTACCTCCACTCGGCTGTCGGATCGGTGACAGCGGCTTTCTGGTCGCCGCCGAAACGGAAACGGTAGGTTACGGCGCGGCTTCCGGCGGGCAGCGGATCAAACGTCAGTGCGTTTTGGCCGTCGAGCAGGGTTGCGCCTGTTGGCAGCGGATCTTGCAGGGTGAAGCCGCCGAGCGCCGCAGGGGTGCTGAGGGTCAGCTGCACCAGATAAGTGTTGGCTTCAGGGGTGGTAAAGACCTGCTTATGGACGGTGAAGCTGCCCATCTTGAGGGTGGTGTCGCGGATCACGCCGATGTCACCGGCCACCGGGGCCAGCGGGAAGTCCACGCTGGTGAGCTGACGGCACATCACGCCCCGGCTGCCCGGCAGTCCGCCGTCTTGCGGCAAGCTGATGTTCTGGGCGTAGACGCTGCTGGGGTCAAGGCGCAGTGCCCAGAACCCTTCTTTGAGGGTGGCGAAGTGATAGCGGCCTTGCGTGTCGGTCAGCGAGGTGCGCCCATTGGCCAGAATGACGCGGGCACTCACCATCGGGATGTCGAGGCCCTTGTCATAGGTGCCGTTGCGGTTGACGTCGATGAAGACCGAGCCGACGAGGTCGCACAGCGGCTCGAAGATCAGCGCCCGAATGCGGTTGGTGGTTTGCGAGCCGACATTTTGCGAGGCGTTTTCGCTGCTGATGGCGTTGGCGATGGCGGTGTTGGTGACGCTGGTGCCGACTTTCGGCGAAACCAGAGCCTCAAACGTGACGGCGGCGGTTTGGCCGGGGCCGAGGTTGCTGACAATCCATGTGTACTTCTGACCGTCGACCGCCGGATCACCAATCGGGGTACCGTCGAGGCGGCTGGAACCCGGCACGTACTCGATGCCGATGGGCATGGTGTCCACGATTTCGACGCGCTTGAAGGTGGCATTTTTGGAGGGATTGGTGACGGTAAAGGTGTAGGTGATGGTATCGCCAATCGAGGCTTCGGCAGGCGAAGACGTCTTGTTGAAGATCAGGGCGCTGCCGAACACGGTGGTGGACACTTCGTTGGAGGTCAGCGGCTCGCTAAATTCGCTGCTCACCAACGTAAAGCTGTTCTTGATGATGGTGTCGTCGGGCGTGGTGGCCTTAACTTGCGTCACCAGCGTCAGGTTGACGGTCGCTTTGGGAGCAATGCTGCTGATCTTCCAAATCACTGCGCCGTTAACGAGCGTGCCGCCACTGTCCGCCGAGACGAAATCGAGGTTGGGATCGAGCTGATCGGTGACGACCACGTTGGTCAGGGCCACACTCAAAGGGTTGACGATTTTGAGGGTGTAGGTAAGCTGCGCTCCTTGCTTGACCACGCCGCCGGGCGAAACGCTCTTGACGAGCTGAGGCACTTCATTGGTGACGCTCGTGACCACGTCAACGGTTTGGTTTTTGGCTGCGCCCTGAGCGCTGTTGGCCGTCAGGAGCACCCGCAGGGCCTCACTTCCGTCGGTGGGAGCGGCGCTGCTGGTCGGGGTGTAGCAAGCTGCGAACGACTTGCTCGCGCCGGGTGTCAGCGCCACGGACTGCTGGAAGGCTGAACCGTCGAGCTCGGCCAAGCGGATAGTGGCGCTGCCCTTGACGACCTGACCACTGATACTGATGTTGTCGTTAACATCACCGAGGTTCTTGACGGTGTGTTGGAAGCAGATCTCGCGGTTCAGGAAAGCGAGCGGCTTGGTTTGAAGATCGTCACTGCTCAGCTCGCCGCCGGGCAGAGCTTCGGGGTTGTTGACCGGCCCCAGCGCGATTCTGGGGCTGTAGCGCACTTCAGTCGTAGCAGGAGCTTGGAGGTTAAAACCGCTACTCAGGAGCGTGGCAATGTTGGTGCGGCTGCCGGAAACCTGACTCGGCGCGGTGAGGCGAAAATTCAGGCCCAGCGTCTTACCGGGCAGCAGCGAACCGATCCGCACCCGCAAACCGCGCACGCTGCCGGGTTCGGCAGTGGCCCAAGTGCTACCGTCGGCGGTGTACTCGAGGGTTCCGGCGTTGACGGAGGCCGAACCACTGATAAAACGGAAGTCAATCATGTCGGGCGTATCGAGCCGGTCAGTGATCACCACTTCGCGCGAAGCACCCTGACCGTTGTTGGCGGCGTTGATCGACACGCTGACTTCTCCACCGGGCCGCACCACCTGTTGACTGAAGTTTTTGGTCAGCGTCAGTGCTGCCGGCTCACCAGCTTGCACCTGACCCACATTGTTGTTGTCAACTGCGCCGCCCTCACTGGCTGGGCAAGCTGCCACCAAGTTCAGGTAAGCCGCGCCGCGTGCTGCCGCAGCAGACTTGAAGCTGACCAGCATCGGCACCACTTGATCGGCCTTGAGCTGCAGGCTGGTGAGTGGCCCTTCGCCACTATCAACTTGGCCGCTGCCATTGTAATCGGCGTAAATATTGACATCGCTCAGCGGGAAAGCCGAAGTAGGATCTTGCGGGGCGCTCAGCGCAAAGACACTGTCAGTGTTGCCTGAGTTGGCCAGGGTATAGCGCAGCAAACCACTTTCGCCCGGTAAGATACTGACGATCTGACCGGGGTTGCTCACCGTACCGTCCGGCAAAACGCTGGGCCGGCACTGTGCGGTAATTACCGTTTTGACGGGCGGCGTGGTTACTGTTCCTGGCGGAAGGGTTTGATCTTCAGGTTGGTAGTCGAGCGTCGCCCGGTTTTCAATAACCGTGCCCGCAGGCGTTTGGCTCGGCCCGCCGACGGCCAAACCTGCACTGCTCAGCGCGAGGAGCAGCGCCGCGAGTGGTTTACGCATCAAGGTATTTCGCACAGTGCCTCCAGAAAAGAGTGGTGGGGCCAAAACAAAGTCTTGGTGTGTCTGCCGGGTGTTCTTCAGCACGTTAAACGCGTAGGGATTGATGGCTGCCGAACAATAAAACGAAGTTTCTAGTGTTGGGGATGACAAAAAGGGAAAATCACACAGCAAAAGCAGGCCAAAAATCACCAAAGACGCGGGCACCGGTTTGAGAAGGGGGCGCACTCCACCCCGAAAAGTAGAGTGCGCCGCCTCAGAACAATTACTTGACTTGCACCTTGAAGATGGCGCTGATGCTTTCGCCGGGCTTGAGGATGTCGGCAGTGGTGATATTGCCGTCATTGTTGGTGTCTACGCCGGTGTAGATGGTGCTGCCATCAGGCTGAGGCGCAGCCGGAGCAGCAGCGCTCCACGTGGTGCCGTTGGTGCTGTAGAGCACCTTGCCGGTGGAGGTGGAGGTGGCCACAAAGCTGACGTAGGTGGTGTTGACCGGAACGGTGTCCTTCAAGATCGCCTTGACGATGTTGGCGTTGGTCTTGTTGGTTCCGGAGATGGTGTAGGTCAGCACGTCGCCGGGCTGGGCCTTGTCCTTGTCTACAGTCTTGGTGACAACGGGCGGGGTGCCGTTGCCGCCAACCTTGACGGTGTCGTTCTTGTCTTCAATGGTGCCTGAAGTGGGCGAGACAACTTTCTGGTTAATGGTGTAGGTACCCTGAGCCGAGGCGCACGGCACGGGGATGACCGCCACCAGCTTGAGGGTCGCGCCGGGAGCGATAAGGCCGGTGTCTTGGCCGCCAGCCACGGGGGGCAGGACAACTTCGCCCGCGTCCAGCACGCCGTTGGCATTGGTATCGGTGTAGTAGGTCACGTTGACCAACTCGTCCTTGCCGTTGGTCAGTCTGATTGAGGTGCTGCCGGAGATCACGAAGCGGTCAGGTGCGCCGCCCGTGTTCTTGACGCCCATCGGCAAGAAGGCGTTGGTGGTGGTAGTGCAGACCTTGGGATCCACGTTGACTGCCGTGGGATCCTTGGGATCGGGGCTGGCTGGGGTGGCCGGAACGGCGGGGACGGGGGTAGGATCGGTGCCGGGGGTCTTGGGATCCACGTCGCCGAACTTGGCTCCCGGCAGGTTGACGATGTCCTTGGTGGTGTCGGTCTTGGTGGGATCGTTGCCGCTGATGACCGTCAGGGTCACAGTGGGCTGTTTGGTCGCGTCTGCAGAAGTCGAGCCAGCAGGCAGCGTCACTTTCACGAGGATATCGGTGGTGCCGCCGGGGTTCACGCTGGGCGTCTGCGTAAACGGCGTGCCGTCAGGGTTGAGCAGCACGATGGTAGAGCCAGCCGGGAAATTGGCGGGGTTGGGCGCTACCGTGAAGATGTCAGGGCGGTTACCGTTGTTCTTGATGGTGTTGGTGAAGGTAATGGTGGTGGTGGTGACGGTGGCGTTGGCCGTCTGGGTGTCTTTGCCGTTCTGGTCAGGGGTGATCAGCACACCTTCAGGTGAGGTGTAGACCGGGGTGCCGCCAACTGCCGTGGGATCGTTCTTCGGCCCGATGACGCCGCCGTCCTGACGGGCGATGGTGGTGGTGTTGGAGTTGTTGGCATCAATGGGCAAGTTGATGACGAGGCCCTGATCCTTGGCGGTGTTGGGGTTGCGGGTGCCGGTCGGATCCGCCCCGTACTTTTCGGTGTTCAGGGCCGTGGTGGGGACGGTATAGACCTGGTAGAACTTGACGGTCTGATCCTGATTGACGCCGCTGATGGTCGTGATCGCCGTGCCCGCCGCTGTAAGTTCGGCAGGGCTAACAAGGCCGTCGTTGTTGGTGTCGGGGTTGGTGAGGTAATACAGCACATTGGTGCCGGGCTTGACCACACCGGTGGGATCAGGCAGGTTGCCCAAGGTGTACGACTCGCCCGGTACGTTGCCGGTGTTGGTGATCTGGTAAGGAAACACGACCACGTCGCCGGGCTTGCCGTTGTTGTTGGTCTGACCGGGCTTGGTGTAGTCCGGCTTGGTCACGTCTGCACTGCCATCGTTGGGGGTCAGCACGAAGCTCGGCACCGGAGTAACTGTCGTCTTAACGGGCGGTGAGTCCACCGGGGGCTGATCGGTTCCGTTGAAATCCGAAAAGTTCAGGGTGGCGACGTTGGTGATGACAGTTCCGGCAGGAGTGGCTGTCGCGCCCGCCGCGCTTACTGCCATGGCTGCCATCAAAGAAACAATTGACCAGTACTTTTTCATATCTTCTCCTCCGCACTCAAAATGCGGGTACTACTAAAAATCTGCCGGGTTGGCAATACTTGTGGGCACAGCATCAAAGAACCCGCTCAATTGACTTTCACGCGAAAGCTGAGCTTTAACGTTTCGTCCGGCTTTAAGGTGTCGAGCAGCCAGCGTACATTGGTGTATTCGCTGGATTTGATCTCACGCGTGACCGATTTACCTTCGACGGTTTCGGTGCACTTCAGAGGAGCTTCGGCGTAGGCCAGCGCTTTTCCGGCACAAGCAGCCGTGAACTGGGTCGTCCAGCGGTCATTGCTCGGGGTGACCGAGCCGAGAAATTGAGTGCCTTGCGGAATGGGAACGCCGACTCTGATCTTGTTGAGCACTTTGCCCGAAACATTTTGGGCCGTAACTTCTTCGATCAGCACTGCGCCGGGCAACACTGAAGACGGCGCAGAAACGCGCTCCTCAGCGGCTTTGCCATCTTTTTGCACGGTGCGGATCAGGTCTTGGTCGAGGGTCAGTTTGACAGGCGACGCACTTTGTGCAGCGGCCGTCCCCCAGAGTCCAGCGCTCAAACCGGCGAGAAGGAAAAGTTGACATTTCATCAAGTGCCTCCAAAACCAAAAAAAATCGACAGCCGAGTAAGCTTTCGCTCTACTCATTCTGTCGGTCGCGCCACTCGCTCCGCATCTGGTAAGGCGCCCGAATAGGCCAGATGTTTCATCGCTCCTGAACAAGCTGATAGTAGCTCAATCTCAGCGTCCTCATGCAACCCCCTCCTATGAGAAGTTTTTCATAGTCAGGGGGGGTTGACACCGGAAATTGTAACAGGTTCTCTTGAGTAGGAGTGAAGTTTTCCGCAAGAATCCATCTAGGGCGAGGTTTTTTTCATGGCACTCTCTCGCCCAAGCACCTAATACATTGAGCTCAAATAGGTTGGACAACCCCCATTTACCCCCAGCGGCCAGCCCTTAATGAGAGCGTGAGAAGGCCATTTTCCCTTCATTTACGGCTATATCCCCCCATCTTTTCTAGGTTAAAGGCAGCTGCATCTGCTTATCGGGGGGGGGGTTTGGGGAAATTCACTGGCCGCCTGAAGCAGAATCAGCCGTCAATTCGGGTGACACCGCACCTACTGAGCTGCCCACTTCAGCTCAAGACAAGCGGAGCGGTACTGTCCTCAAACGCCGTAGCGACCCGACAGGGCCTTCTCGACTGGCGTGCCTGTCGCGCCGTCAAAGGCGTTGATCTCTTCGATGAAGCGGTCAAACAGATAACGGCTGTCGTGCGGCCCTGGCGAGGCTTCGGGGTGGTACTGAACGCTGAACACCGGGTAGCGGCTGTGGGCCATGCCCTCTAGGGTCTGGTCGTTGAGATTGAGATGGGTCGCCACGAATTCGCCGTTGGGAATGCTGGCCAAGTCCACTGCGTAGCCGTGATTTTGGGCGGTAATCTCGACGTTGCCGGTCAGCAGATTCTTGACCGGTTGGTTGCCGCCCCGGTGTCCGAATTTCATTTTGAAGGTCTGACCGCCCGCCGCCAAGCCCAAAATCTGGTGGCCGAGGCAAATCCCGAAGGTGGGCAGCAGGCCCATCAGTTCCCAAGCGGTGCGGTGGGCGTAAGTCGGCGCGGACGGGTCGCCTGGGCCATTGGACAAAAACAGACCGTGTGGCTGGAGCGCCATCACCTGCGCGGCGGTGGTCTGGGCCGGAACCACAATCGGCTCGATACCGACTTCCGCGAGGCGCTCAATGATGGTGTGCTTGATGCCGAAATCCATCAAGACCACCCGCTTGCCGTGCTTGAGCGTCGGGAAAGCGTAGGGCAAGGCGGTGGTGACTTCCTGGGTCATGTCACGCCCGTCGATGTCTTCATGCTGAAGCGCCCGCTGCACCAGCGCCATTTCTTCTTCCACGCTGAATTCACCGTAGGAATCTTCGGGATGGGTAAAACTGCGGTGCGCCACTACACCTTTGACCACGCCGCCTTCACGCAAGCGCCTCACCAGAGCGCGGGTGTCGATGCCCTGAATGCTGACGACGCCGTGACTCTGCATAAACGATTCCAACGACTCTTGGGCGCGGTAATTGGAAAAGCCGTCGCTGAACTCGCGCCCGATGAACCCGCGCACGAACGGCTTGTTGCTCTCCATGTCGTAGATCGCCACGCCGTAGTTGCCGATATGCGGATACGTCATGGCGACGATTTGGCCGTTGTAGCTGGGGTCAGTCATGATCTCTTGGTAGCCAGTCATGGAGGTGTTGAAGACCACCTCGCCTACTGTTTCGCCCCGGTGCCCGAAAGCGTAGCCCCGGTACACGGTGCCGTCTTCCAGCGCCAGCACTGCACGTTCTTTACGAATCATTTTCCTCTCCTCCATTTGCGCCTCTCGGGACGCCTTTGATGGTGCCGTCAGCATAGTAGCGGGCCGTCGCCAGCGCTACCGTCTGCGGCACACATCTTTTCTGTATGCAAGCGGTATGCAGCCGCGAAAAAGCTGCCCGACTGATTCTACAGCGGCGAGCAGCTTTTTCGCGGGAATTCGGACAGCACTCACCTAATTGGAATGTGGCCGAATTGTATTTTCTTGCAGATTCACTGAATAAAGATTAAAAAAGAGGTCAGCTGTCCAGCTTTTATTTACCCCAGCGGTAAGCCACTTTGGACTGCGTGACGATGAGATTGTTGCTGACGCTGCTCTGCGAGGACATGCCACCGTAGCGGTTGATCAGATCGGTGGTGACTGCCGCGACTGGTTTAAGCACGCCTTCCATATCCTTCATATCGGCTTGGCCGGCGCTGGCCGTAAACAATTTCATCAGCTGGGCGTTGGTGACTTTTTGCGGAGCCCGGGCGTACTGCCACCCGGCGGAGCCGCTGGTCGTCAGGTTCGCCGCCATGAACTTGGGATCGCTCGCCAATTTGGGCGCGTTCTCGGCCAGCGCCGCCATCAAGGCTTTTTGGCTGAAAGCGGTGACGAGGTAACCGTCTTTGAAGGCGTAGACCATCTTGAGGCTCCCCAGCATGGCATTGACCTGCTTGATGCTGCTGGCCGCGCCCGCCAGCGCTCCCAGTTCCATTTCGGAGCTGGCCATCCCCTGAAGGCCGCTGAGGTTGGCTTTGTTCATCATCTTGTCCAGCGTCTTGGCAACGCCCGCGACGGCCATGTTGACCGAGGCGGCGTATTTGGGCATGGCCGCCTGAGCCGCCGCCATATCGCTGACCTTCTGGTAAGTGACCGTGTAATCAAGCGACTGCGCGGTATTGGCAGCATTGAAGCTGGCCGCTGTGCCGCCTGCCAAAGTAACCTGAGCGCACTGATCGCCCAAGTAGCGTGAGGACTCTTCCAAGTAGCTGGACAGCTGGCTGTCGGTCAGGAAACCGACTGGGTCGAACAAATCAATGCGGTTGAGCCAGCGGGCCGCGTAGGCGTTGCTTTCAGGAGCGCAGGCGCTGGTCACCACCGTTTCGGCGCTGGCGGGAATCAGATTTTGCACGTCGAAGTCGGTGGAATGGGTCAGGACGCGGTAGAGCGGCTGATCTTTGCCGTAAGCGTTGGCGGCGTGGGCCGACTGAGCGCTGAGGCCCTGCGCGTTGGTGGAAAAGCCTGCCGAGTAGGTGCCCAGGGTGTCCACAGCGTCCACCACCGGGGAGAGCAGTCGCGGTAAGAAAATCTTAGCAAGCTGGTTACGGGCGACTTTGGCAATGCCGGAAAAGTTGAGAAACAGCGACAGTTCCTGCTGGCCCACCGCTTTGGTCGGCACGCTGTAGCTCACCGAATCGCCGAGGCGTGGGGCCACTTTGCCGCTCAGGCGGGCCAAGTAACTCATCAGCAAGCTTTTGTCGCTGGAGAGGTAGACCAGTCCTTTGGCCTGACCCACAAACATCCCGCCTTGGCGAACGAAGGGATAAACGCCGACTTTGGCTCCGGGCTTTTGTTCGATCATGCTGCGGAAAAACTCGCTGGAAAACTCGTCCACCCGCGTGACGGCAAGGAGTTGCGGCTCAAACGCCTGAGCGCCGCCGCCGACGCTGAACACGCCCGCCACCGCTTCTTTGCCTATAGAGCTTTTGAGCACTTGCTCAAAGCCCGAAATGCTGCCCATCATGCTCCGGCTCTGTTGATCGCCCATGACATTTTTCATCACGCCGCCGACGAGGCCCGTGAACCGGTCAAGGGCCGCGCCCGCGTTATGGGTTTCGAAGGTGAGCAGCGCTCCGGCAGGAAGTTGGTCGGTCAAGGAAGCGGCCTGTGCAGTTGCGGCGATGGAAGAGACGAGGAGAGTCAGGGTGAGAAGTTTCTTCATAGAAGCAGTCTAAGGGAAGAGAGCAAAGTCAGTCGGCTGCTTTGCCCTCTCCCCCCTTGCCTCAACTGAGTTCAAAATTGAGCGTTACATCAGCGCCCGGAACATGGCAATTTCATTGCAGTTCTCAAAAAAGGCGCAGCGCTGGCACTCGCTCCAGACTTTGGGGTGCAGATTGGTTTTGTCGATGCGCTCAAAACCGCACTTCTCGAAAAAGCCTTGTTGATACGTCCACGCAAACAGCGCAGGCAAAGCGATGTCGCGGGCCTCATCTTCGCAGGCCGCCACCAGCTTTTTGCCGAGGCCACGCCCCTGCATGGCCGGGTGAATGGCCAGTCCGCGCACTTCGGCGAGGTCGGGAGCCAGCATGTGCAGGCCGCACACCCCCACCAAGCCTTCTGCTTTGCCCTGATGCGCCGCTGCAAAATACAAATGGAAGTCGCGGATATTTTCGGCCAGCAGGACGCGGCTTCTGACCAGCATTTGGCCCTGCGCCGCCCAGTAGCCGATCAAGGCGTGAATGGCCTCGATGTCGCTGAGGCGGGCTTTGCGGGTGCTGAGAGGAGCTTCAGGGTGAACGTCGGGCAGGATGATCGAATCGAGCATTAAAGTCATGCCAGCACCGCCAGAATCAGCAAATGGGGAGCGCTTAGCTCAAATCCCGCATCCAAGTGGTGCCGCCGGGACGGGTACCCGCCGCGCGGTAGTGGGCCACTTGCGGCGCGTCGGGCAGGTCCCCCATTACGACGGCCAGCGGCACCTGCACGAAGTGGAAGCTCTCCCAGTCGCCGCCGGTGGAAAACATGTACAGCACTTTGTCGCCGTGTTGACGGGCATGTTCCACCGCGCTCTGCACCAACTGACGCCCCAGGCCCTGCCCACGCGCCGAAGGGACAACCGCTGCGCCGCGCAGAAGTGAAGCGCCCTCGCCGTGTTCCAGGCCGATTGCGCCCACCGGCTGACCATTTTGCTCGAGGAGCCAGTACGTCGTACCGACCACCATCACGGCGTCGGGCGAGAGGCCAGCGTCCTGCATCACTTTGACGACGGCGGCGTAATCGTTGGGGGTGGCGAGGCGCAGTTGGCCTTGGGCCGTATCGGACGGAGTGGTAACGGGCTGGGTCATGGAAGTTCCTCCTCAGGAAGAGAGTGCTGACGTGTAGGGCGCACAATTGAAGGTGGCTGAACCACGGTTTTGAGTAAGCGTAGTTTGCACCCTTAATCGCCTGTTCGTCTAGCACTTGCGTTTTTAGACAAGATGTAGTTACTGGGCAAGGGACAATCACGCGCCCATCACCCGCTTCCAAGCTTGTTCGCGCTCAATCCAACCGCGAGACTGGCCGCTGAGCACTTGCGGGGCGCTCGGCAGGGCGGCTGAGACTTCGGCGCTACTGACCGGCACGAAGCCGAACGGCTCCCAGAACGGGCCAGCGCCGCTGCTGAACAGATACAGCCGCTTGTCGCCGCGCAGGGTGGCATATGTCAGAGCGCTCATCACCAGCGCCCGCCCCAGCCCCCGCCGCCTTGAGGCGGGTAAGACGCTGGCCGAACGCAGCAAACTGGCTCCCTGTCCAAGCTCTAAGCCGATACAACCCGCCGGAATGCCGTTGAGGTCGGCCATCCAGTACGTGCAGCCCTCCAAAGTGGCGGTGATGGCGCTGCGTTCGGTGCTCAGCCCTGCCGCCAAGATGAGGTCGTGGATGGTGTCTAAATCGCTCAGCTTGGCTTGACGAATAGTGATGTGGGGCGTGGTGGACGTATCAGGAGCTAGGATCATGGATTTACCTCTGGGGAAGCGGGAGACGTGAGCATGGCTTAACGCTGCTGTCGTCGCTCCTGTGCCGCTTTGAGGAAATAACGCAGGCCCGCGCCCGCCGCCGCGTCAGTGTTCCAGCGGGGAATAATGTGCAAATGAACGTGCGGGATGTGCGCTCCGCCCGCTGGATAGACATTCCAGCCCACCGTGTACCCATCCCGCTTAACGCTGGCGTCCAAGTGCGCCCGAACCTCGGCGAGCAGCGCGTGGGTGGCGGCGGCTTCCTCTGGAGTCAGGTCAAAGACGGTTTGGCAAGGCCGCTTGGTGACAATAAAACCGGAGTACGGCAAGCCGTCTGCGTAGCGCGAGTCTTGCGAGTAGACGCACCACTCATTTTCCAGCAGCACCTCACCGCCCGCGAACTCGGCCCGAGTGGAAAGAGGATTTTCATCGGGGTGGGCCAGATGGTGCCCCCACTCGGTCTGGCGCTTACTGAGCAGGGTGCCGTCTAGCTCCAGCGTGACGTTCACTGTTTCAGTGCCGCCTTGGCCGCTTCCACTGCTTCGCGCACCCGCACGGGAGCAGTTCCGCCGTAACTCAGACGGTTCTTGACGCTTTCTTCCACCGTCAGCGTCTGGGCGATTTCGGCACTCAGCAGCGGGTGGGCCGACTTCAATTCGTCGTCGGTGAGTTCCCAGAGCTGGCGGCCACTGCGGGAAGCAAAGCCCACCAAGCCGCCCACGACTTCATGTGCCTCACGGAACGGCACCCCCTGACGCGCCAAAAAGTCGGCGACATCGGTGGCGGTGGAGTAACCCCGCGCGGCAGCGGCTTTGGTAATTTCAGCGTGCCAGACAGTTTTGGGCAGCATCTCGGCGTACAAGCGCAGCACGATGCTCAGGGTGTCGTAGCTGTCGAACACGCCCTCTTTGTCTTCCTGCAAGTCTTTGTTGTAAGCCAGCGGCGTGCCTTTGACCACCGTCAGCAGGCCCATCAGATTGCCGAAGACTCGCCCCGCCTTGCCGCGTGCCAGCTCAGACACATCGGGGTTTTTCTTCTGGGGCATGATGCTGCTGCCGGTGGTGTGTGAATCGGGCAAAGTCAAAAAGCCAAATTCAAAGGTGCTGTATAAAATCAGTTCTTCGCTGAGGCGCGACAAATGGGCGCTGAGAATGGCGCAGGCGCTCAGAAACTCTAGGGCGAAGTCGCGGCTGCCCACGCCGTCCAAGCTGTTGGCGGTGGGGCGGGCAAAGCCGAGAGCGGCGGCGGCGGCGTGGCGGTCAATCGGCCAAGGCGTTCCGGCCAACGCCGAGGAGCCGAGCGGGGATTCATCCATGCGTGTCGCGGCGTCGCGCAAGCGGCCTTCGTCGCGCTCCAGCATCGCCACGTAAGCCATAAACCAGTGGCTGAGCAAGATGGGTTGGGCCACCTGCAAATGGGTGTAGCCAGGCAAAATCACTTCGGCTGACAGATGCTTCTCGGCTTCCGCGAGCATCACGGCCCGCAACGCCCGCGTTTTGGCGGCCAAGTCCAGCGCGGCTTCTTTGGTAAACAAGCGGAAATCTACGGCCACCTGATCGTTGCGGCTGCGGGCGGTGTGGAGCTTGCCCGCGACCGGCCCAATCCGGTCGCGCAGGGCAGCTTCCACGTTCATATGCACGTCTTCACGGTCTAGCCGCCATTCAAATGTTCCGGCGCGGATATCGGTGAGCACGTCGTCAAGGCCGCTTTGAATCTGCTCAACTTCCTCGGGGCTGAGAATCCCGACTTGGCCCAGCATGGCGACGTGCGCCAGTGAGCCGCGAATGTCTTGCTCGGCCAAGCGCTGATCGAAGCCCACCGAGGCGTTGAAGAGTTCTACAAGGCCGTCCGTAGCTTCAGCGAAGCGGCCTCCCCAGAGTTTCTTATCTTTGATGTTGTTATTGGTCACGTTTAGTCTCCCGCTTTAGATAACTTAAGGTGGTTGTTCAAAACAGCAGTCACCTCTTCATCTGATGCGCCTTTACAAGCCCACAATTCAGTTGCGCCTGAAATACCGATTTTGAAAAGTTTAATCATGACGTAGAGAAAGGAAACTGGAGAACGAAAGGAATCAGAATTAAAACTCCTGATGAGTTGTAGCGGTGGAGTCCCCAAATCCTGTAATTTCAGCAAACGCCGCAGCTCCAGTTCTTCCCTCGGCAGCTCAGTCTTGTTGGACATACCGCCGACCTCCAATTTCCCGAACTGGCAAACGCATACGCCTCGTCACTCTTCACGTACACCAGCCGCCCGACGTCAAAGGGTTTCCATAATCAAACGCATTTCATTGGTGGTGGTAAATCCTAACTTCTCGTAAGTGGATTTCCCGGCATCAGAAGCATGCAGGCTGATGAGGCTCACATTCCGAACCGCGCATTCGGCCAGGAGCGCCTGCATCAGGTGTCGGGCCAGCCCCTGCCCACGCTGTGGCGGGGCCACGTAGACATTCAGGATATAGGCCCGCGTCGTCACGAGACTACGCGGACTGGGCGGAAACTCCTGCCAGATCACACCAGCGCCGGCCACCACCCACCCACCAGTTTCAATCAGGACGCCGGAATAAGCTCCGCTTTCCAGCCCACAGCGCAGCCATTTCAGACTGTCCGCCGATGCCGCCTGCACCCGCTCCAGCGCACTGCCCATGTCGGTGTACATGGCATCGCGCTGAACCTGAATAATTTCGGCGTCCTGAGCCGTCGCCGTGCGGAGAACGTACTCCTCCGGCAAGTTCATTTACTCTGACTTGGCCTTGGCTTCAACCCGCGCCTGCACACGCATCCTGAGGGCATTGAGCTTGATGAATGCGCCCGCATCGTGCTGGTTGTAGTCGCCGCCCGCTTCAAAGCTCACCAAGTCTTTGTCATACAAGCTGCGCGGCGCTTTGCGGCCCACCACGTCGCAGTTGCCCTTGTACAGTCTCAGGCGGGCTGTTCCGGTGACGCTCTGGGCCACGTGGTCGATATAGACCTGCAGCGCTTCACGTTCGGGGGCAAACCAAAAGCCGTTGTAAACCAGTTCGGCGTATTTGACACCCAGCGCGTCGCGTTGGTGCAGCACTTCGCGGTCAAGCGTCAGGCTTTCCACTGCGCGGCGGGCGTGATACAGCAGCGTACCGCCGGGCGTTTCGTAGACGCCGCGCGATTTCATGCCCACAAAGCGGTTTTCCACCAGGTCAATTCGGCCCACGCCGTTGCGCCCACCAATCTGATTGGCTTTGGTCAGCAGTTCGGCAGCGCTCAGCTTCTCGCCGTTGATGCTGACCGGATCGCCGTTCACAAACTCCACTTCCACATATTCCGCTTCATTGGGCGCGTCTTCGGGGCTGACCGTCATCTTGAACATGTGGGCGGGGGCCTCCGTCCAAGGATCTTCCAAAATGCCGCCTTCGTAAGAAATGTGCAGCATGTTGGCGTCGGTCGACCAGGGGTCTTTTTTGGTGGTCGGCACTGGAATGTCGTTCTCGCGGGCAAACGCTTCCAAATCGGCGCGGCCCTGAAAAGCCCAGTCGCGCCACGGAGCCACCGTCACGATGTCGGGCTTGAGAGCGTAAGCAGTCATTTCAAAACGGACTTGATCGTTGCCCTTCCCTGTCGCTCCGTGTGAGACGGCCACCGCACCTTCTTGTTCGGCAATTTCCACCATCTTCTTGGCAATCAAGGGGCGGGCAATGCTGGTGCCGAGAAGGTAGTAGCCCTCGTACAGTGCGCTGCTGCGGAACATCGGGAACACATAATCGCGCACGAACTCTTCACGCAAATCGAGGGCGTACGCCGCCACCGCGCCGGTTTTGAGGGCCTTGAGGCGGGCTTCTTCCACCTCGTCGCCTTGACCGAGGTCGGCAGTAAAAGCCACCACGTCATAGTTGCGCTCCGTTTGCAGCCACTTGAGGATGATGGAGGTGTCCAAGCCGCCAGAATAGGCCAGCACGATTTTCTGCTTGGGCGCGGAGGTGTAGTCAGTGGCAGCGTTATCAGCAGGCTTTTGCTCAATGTGTGTCATGTAATTATTCTCCCAGAGTGTTGAGCGCCGCAGCAAATCGTCCCGCATAACGGAGACAGATCCCTTACCCGAACATCGGGCGAACCCATCTTTAGCGTCGAATGGCGGATGGTGACATCTTCTGTGTATGGTTATACACTTTCGACGCATAGCTATGCAAGTGTCGACTGGATGCGAACCCTGACCAAAGACAAAAACCCATTCGCCGCCCTTCACCGTAGACTGAGACCAATGTCTCACTGCCATCTCCGTTTTCCATTGGTCAGTTTATTGGCTGTTTTCACCCTCTGCACTGGCAGTTTGGCCGGACTTGCAGAAACGTACAACAGCCTGAACCTCACTTTAATTCAACAAAAGGGCAATTTAAGCGTCAGTAAAGAAGTAGACGCGCCACCGATAAGTAAGGCCATTGCTAGAAATAAAGTGGGTTTTGCAACGCTCAACAGCACTTCCCCGAATTGGTCGCTTCAACTGAGTCCCGAGCGGCCAATCAGCTTAACTGTGCAGCACAATCAAGGCAACGCCAGACTGGATCTTCGTTCGCTCAAACTCAAGACTCTCCATGTGACACAGCAAGACGGCATTTTAGAAATCTGGCTTCCCAAAAGCAGCTTGGTTTTGACTCTTGACCAGCAGCAGGTGACCACCCATTTGCACTTACCAAAAAACGTCGGTGTTTTGGTCAAGATAGATCAGTTTAGCCAGGGCGATTTGATTCTGTTCGGAAAAACAATAGCGACCGGCACGGACTCAGATGACCGCTATCAAAGCCACAACTACGCCACTGCCAAAGAAAAAGTCGTGGTGCATTTAACGATGATTCAGGGCCACCTAGAGATTGAAGAACAATCTTGAGCTCTTCACTTCAATAAGTGATCTGACACGGATTTGACTTCGGTCATCTATACTCAGGGCCATGTCCTTACATTCTGTTTTTAGCCGTGGGCTGAATTTTTCAGCATTTGCCTTGCTTCTCAGCAGCGCAGCACTGGCCGCCACGCCGTACAACAGCGTCAACCTCACACTCAAGCAGGAGTTGGGGAATTTGTCGCTCAGTGTCAATACCAAGGCTTCGCCCATCATGGGTGTCAGCAAACCCACCGTCAAGAACGGCGTGGCTTATATCAGCGCGTCACACTCGATGGGCGACTGGGCCATTGGCCTGAGTCCAAAGCTGCCTCTCAGCTTGACCCTAGACCGGCAACAAGGCGACGCCGCACTTGATTTGCGCTCACTCAAACTCTCGGCGCTCAGCATTACTCAGCAACTCGGCGACCTTACTTTGAACCTTCCTGCCGCCACTTTGCAGGCAACGCTCACCCAAACGCAAGGCGACACGACCATTACTTTGCCGAGCAATGTGGGTCTGCGCTTGAATGTCAAGAAATTTACCCAAGGCACGCTCATCATGAGCGGCAAAACAGTAGCGGACGGCTTTAAATTTAGCGGTGTTTATATGACTGCCAATTATGACAGCGCCGCCTATAAAGTGAACATGACCATCAATAAAGAACAGGGCAATTTGACCGTCAAGTAACGGCAGCCTCTGAGGATTAGCGCTCCAAAAAAGTTTTGAGCCGCCGCAGCGCTTCTTGAATCTCGGCTTCTTTTTTGCAAAAAGCAAACCGCATCATATCGGGCGGCGCAGCGTGCTGGCGGTAAAAAGCGCTCATAGGAATCACCGCCACGCCGCCCCTAATGACCAGTTCTTCAGCATTGACATTCGGTAAGCGGGCGGTGAGAAAGTAAGTGCCCTGCGGCGTAAACACTTCTGCACCCAGCTGGCGCAACCCCGCCGCCAAACTTTGCATTCGGGCCGCATAACTGGCCCGCAATTGATCGTAAAAGCCGTTTTGCCGCGCTTCTATGAGTGCAGAGGCCACCGCCGCTTGAAGGGGTGCGGGGGCGCAAAACGTTGTCCACTGATGCAGGCCAGCGACTTCGGGGGCAAGCCCCTCGGGCGTGATGATCCAGCCGATGCGCCAGCCAGTCGCTTCCAAGCGCTTGCCCGCGCTGCCCACCGTAAAGGTGCGTTCGGGGGCCAGTGTGCGCAGCGATATGGGCCGCTCAGCGTAATACAGTTCGTCGTATACCTCGTCGCTGATCAGCCAGAAGTCGTGCTGGCGGGCCAGATCTACCACCGCTTGCAACTCGGCCCGCGTAAAAATGCTACCAGTGGGGTTAAAGGGGCTGTTGATGATGAGCGCTTTGGTGCGCGGGGTGATGGCCTGCCGGAGTGCATCAATATCCAACTCCCAGCCAGCCGCCCCCAGCACCATCGGCACGCCGACGAACTTCGCGCCGACGATCTCAGTTTGCGGCACGTAAATGTCAAAGACGGGTTCAAAGGCAATCACCTCATCGCCCGCACCGTAGAGCGTTTGTGCCAGCGCCAGCATCGCCTCGGTTGCGCCGCAGGTGATGACCACTTGCTCCGCATTCACCTCTAGGTCTTGGGCGACTGCCTCTCGCAGCAGAGGCAAACCAATCGGCGGCGAATACTGATCCACTGTGCCCACCGCTTGTCTGGCGGCTTCCAGCAAAAAAGTGGGCGGCGGGTTGCTGGGAAAGCCCTGTCCCAAATTGATTGCGCCGTGCTGAAGAGCGAGGCGGCTCATGCGCGAGAAAATGCTTTCGGCAGAGAGGGACGTGCGGGCGTGCAAACTGGGCATAAGTCAGTCTGGCGCTTTGGAGCAGCGTGCGGGGCGGCGCGTACAGACAAGCACAAGCAAGCCAAAAAAACTCCCCCACCCAGCAGGCGAGGGAGCACTTCAAACAGCTGTTTAGTTCAGGCGGTAGTTGGCGCCCAAACGCAGGCCGGGGGCAAAGTAAACGCTGGTGCCGCCCCCACCCAAGCCGACGCCCAAGCCCACTGACCCTTCCAAGAAGACGCTAAACGGATCGGCCAAGTTGAACTCGACGCCCACCAGTGCGGCAGGAGCTATAGTGAAGCCCGCACCCGTGTAACCGGCGACTCTTGCGATGTTAGCTCCTAAGCCGAGTTGCGCTCCGTAGTAAAGGTCGTAGGCTTTGACTGCATCGACACCGTTGACGACACTTTGCGCTGCGCCAACAGTCGTGTTGAGAGGCAGCAGGTAGGAGATGTCGCCACCGATAGAAATATAACCGCCGCTGTTAAACAAGCCCAGGCCCGGAACGCCGACGCCGTAGCGCAGGGCGGTACCGTTGCTCTGCTCCTGAGTATATTGAGCGCCTAATAAGTAGCCGCCGACTTTATCAGCGGAAGCGGTGGTGGCCGAAGCAAAAGTGAGTGCAGCAAGTCCAACGAGAATCTTATTCATAAGAGGCAGTATGAGACACTGGGCTGGCCCCCGCCCAAACGTCTTCTTAATAATAACGAGAGAAACAGCAGAACGCTGGCGAGAAAGGAGCCGCTCAGTTGGCGCTAAACGTGAGGTTTTTAAAACTTAGAGGAGCGCTGCCGAATCATCATAAACCTCACCCGGCGGTTTCACGCTGTCTCCAACCCTCCGCAGCGGAACGCAGCGCACGCCCACCTTCTGAGCCGCCTCGGCGTCGTAGTGGGTATCTCCGACCACCAGCGCCAAGTTTTCCTAGCGCCGCCGCCACAATATTGGTGGCGGGTTTGCTGGCCTTCACTTCACCGGAAGCCACACACCAAAGTTTGAGTTCTCCTCGTCTGAGGTACTCCAGTTCCTGCTCCATGATCTCGTCTTCCCCACTGCTGCTCAGCATGATTTTGAGGCCCAACTCACCCCACAGGTACGTCACCAACTCGGAGGCAGTGTGGGTGGCCCTGAGGCTGGGAATCATCAGATTCAGGGCTGTGTGTAGCTTTGAATCAGCGCTTTGCTCTGCCCGCTCTTTGCGTCTATGCCGCTCATTCTAGAAATGATTTTGTTGCCACCCATGCCCATCAGAGTGATAACGGCTTGAGTTTGGGATGCTTGTTTGGCCAAAGAAGTCATGGAGCAAGGCTAAATAGTAAGGGCCTGCGACGAGAGGTGTGCAGCTTGTAAAAAGGAAAATGGTTTGTTGAGTTGATCCAAGTAAAAAAGCCTCCGTTCACTGTTCAGAACGGAGGCTGCCTTACCGGGTACAACTTTCCTATCTGCCCGCCAAAACCGTCCAAATCGCCGGATTGGCAACCAAGCCGTAGGCCAGATTCGGAAGGACGCCCAGTACGGTGACGCCGACCACGCCCAACACCACAGCGGCGGTGGTGGGTGTGCGCTCGCCGGGATACTCGCGGGCGGGGGTGCGGTCATGCATGAACATCAGCATGGCGGGGCGCAAATAATAAATCAGCGCCGCCACGCTGCCCATTGCCGCGATGAGGGTCAGGCCGACATAACCGGCTTGGAAGGCGGCCTGAAACGCCAAATACTTGCCCATAAAGCCTGCGAACGGCGGTAAGCCTGCCAGCGAGGCGAGGCAAACCGCCAGCGCCACCGCGTAAGCCGGATGGCGGTAAAACAGGCCGCGCATGTCATCTAAAGAAAAGCCTTCCTCGGTGCGCTGGAGGGCGGCCAAGACAGCAAACGCGCCCGCCGTCATCAGGGTGTACACCAGCAGGTAATAGGTCAGGGCCGGGCCGCCCGTCGCCGGATTGGCCAGCAAAGCCAGCGCCAGAAAGCCGGTGTGGGCCACCGCCGAGTAGGCCATCAGGCGCTTGAAATTGGTCTGGAAGAGTGCCCCGAGATTGCCTATCACGATGGTGGCAATAATCAGGATTTGCATCACGCTGGCCCAGGCCGGAACATTTTGCATGGCTCCGCCGAAAACGCGCAGCATTCCGGCAAAAGCGGCCACCTTGACCACCGTGCTCAGAAAAAGGCCGACCACGGTAGGCGCACCCGAATACAGATCCGGAGTCCACTGGTGAAAGGGAGCCAGCGCCACCTTGAAGCCGAACCCGCATAGCAGCAGCAGTGCGCCGACGACCAGCAGACTGATGTTCTCGACTTGCAAGCCCGCCGTCGCGTCGCGGATGCCCACGTAGCTGAAGGTGCCGGTTGCGCCGTAGACCAAAGCGATACCGTAAATCAGCGTGGCGCTGCCGACTGCGCCGAGCAGGAAGTACTTCATGCCCGCTTCCTCGGCGCGGCGGCTGTTTTGCAGGGTGGCGATCACGTAACCCGACAAACTCATAACTTCCAGGCCAATCAGCATGGTGACCAGATCACCGGAAAAGGCGATCAGCAGCGTGCCGGTCACGGCATAGAGCAGCAGCGCGTCAAATTCTGGGAAGGCTAGCTTGGCGCGGGCAGCAGTGTCAAAACTGACCAGCAGGGTCATCAGCGAGCCGAGCAGAATAATCAGGCCGATAGAAAGCGCCACGTTGTCGGCCTGCAAACTGCCGTTAAAGGAAGTCAGACCGCCGTTCCAGAGCGTGACCATGCTGACGCCCGACAGTACCAGCGTCACCATGCTGATGACCGTAATAGCGCGGCGCGGCAAGAAAAAGCCCAGCAAGGTGGCCGCAATTGCGCCGAGCAAGGTAATCAGAATCGGCAGCATCGGCGCGAGCGCGACGTCGGGAAGAACCAAAGCGGGATTCACAGTCCTCCTCCCAGTCCAGCCATCCAAGTCCTGACGACCGGCTGCACCAACGCGAGAGCGGGGCCGCTATAGACGCCGAAGAAAATCGACACCGCAATCGGAGCGCCCAAAATCAACCAGTCCAAATCTCTCAGATCATGTGCCAGCACCGCGCCAGCGGGCCGAACTTGCCAGTAGGTCGTTTGGAAGGCCGTCAGACCGTAAGCGGCGGCGGCAATGGTGGTCAGGCCCGCGATAAAAGCGAGCCAGGGCGAGACCTGATAAGCGCCCAGCAAAATGCTGAACTCGCCCACGAAGCCGACCAGTCCCGGCACGCCGATCGAGGCGAACCAAAGGGTCATGGTCATGCCGCTGAGCGCTCCGGCCTGGGTCATGATCCCGCCGACCTTGGTGCTGAGGCTGCCGACCCGTTCCTGAAGCATTCCAGCGGCCAGAAACAGCGCTCCGGTGTAGATATTCTGGAAGGCCAGCAAAAAGAGCGCTCCGATCATGGCGGTTTCGTTCATGGAGAAGATGCCCAACCCGACAAAGCCCATATGGCTCAACCCCGCGTAAGCCAGGAGCCGCTTCCAATCGGTTTGCGAAAAGGCAATCCACGCCGCGTAAAGGGCAGTGAAGGCCGCCAAGCCCATCAGAATCGGGCGCAGTTCCAGCATGGCGTCGGGAAACAGCACCACCGCAAAACGGAACAAGCCGTAAGCACCGACCTTGTAGAGCGTGCCCATCACGTCGGCCACACCGCTGTCGTGGTTTTGGGCGTGGAAATCCGGCAGCCAGGCGTGCATTGGAAAGAGCGGGAGCTTGACGGCCATCGCTGCCAAAAAGCCGAGGAACAGCCACGTTTGCAAGGTGCCGGTGACCGGGTGCGCCTGCAAATCCACGAGCGCGAAGGTGGGGCTGCCGCCGTAATACTTGAGGCCAATGATAGAGATCAGCATCAGCAAGCTGCCGAACAAGGTGTAGGCCGCGAATTTGACGAGGGCGGCCATTCGGTTGGCTTTGCCGTAAATGGCCAGCATCAGCAGAGCCGGAATCAGCGCGTCCTCGAAGAACACATAAAATAACACCAGATCGCGGGCAGCATAAATGCCCAACAGTCCGGTTTCCATCATCAGAATCAGCGAGAGCATGGTGCCGGGGTTGGGAATGCGTTTTCCGGCGTAGATGATGGCGATCAGGGTCATGAAGGCGGTGACGATGCCGAGCAGCAAGCTGACACCGTCCATCTGCACGCTGTAAGTAACGCCCAGCGCCGGAATCCACGGAACCGAGTAATACGACAGTCCGCCGACTGACCAAGACCACAGCCCGCCCGCTAAGGTCAGGCCCGCCGCCGCGCCCGCGAACTCCTCACGCCAGCGCACCGGCACCAGGAAGATCAGCAAGCTGGCGAGAACGGGCAAGAAGATGAAGAAGTGGATCATTGAAGGCCCGCCTTAACCGCAAGATGTTGGAAAGAGTAAGAGCTGGGGAGGAGGTTACACTCGACTTTTTTCAACTGAACGAAAAAGTCCCTCATACGCCTCCCCCAATGGCTTTGAGCGCCCAGTAACCCACAATCAGCGCGGTGCCGAGGAGCATGCTCAGAGCGTAAACGCGCACGAAGCCGCTTTGCCAGACCGTCACCAGCCAGCCCGGAGCGCCGACGTTGCGGGCGACGCCGGACATGGCTCCGTCCACGCCGTTGTCCATAACGTCCAGACCCTGCGAAATGACGCGGCTGCCCCCACCGATCACCGCGTTGTAAAAGCGGTCGAGGTAGAGCGCCTGCAAACTGGTTTGGCCCAGCGGCCCGACTTGCAGGGCGCTCCGGCGGTGGTCGTAAAAGGCCCAGCCGAGGCCAATCAGACCGGTTGCTACCGCGATGCCGGTAATGAGCCACTCGGTGCTGACCGGGATTTCGTGTTCGTGAACGGGGATGGCTCGGCCCAGAAAATTGTCCAGAACGTGGGTGCCACCGAACAGAAAAGCGGGCACATTGAAAAAGCCGCCGATGGTCGCCAGCGCCGCCAGCACGCCCAGTGGAGCGCTCAGCAGGGCGTCGCCGTCGTGGGGGTGCAATTGGGCGTCTCCCCTGTAAGTGCCGCGCCACACCAGGAAATACCAACGGCCCATATAAAAGGCAGTCAGCAGTGCCACGAACAAACCGATCAGGTACAGCGGGGTGTTTTGGGCAAAGGCCGAAGCCAGGATGCCATCTTTGGAGAAAAAGCCCGCGAAAATCGGAATGCCGGTGATGGCAAGTACCCCAATGGCTGAAACCCAGTGGGTAAACGGCATGGATTTGGCGAGGCCGCCCATTTTGCGGACATCTTGTTCTTCGTGCAGGGCGTGAATAACCGCGCCCGCCGCGAGGAACAGCAGTGCCTTGAAGAAGGCGTGGGTGACGAGATGAAAAATCGCCGCCGTGTAGCTGTGTAGACCCACCGCCAAAAACATGTAACCGAGTTGCGAAACGGTGGAATAGGCCAGAATCTTCTTGATATCGGTTTGATTGAGCGCCGAGAGTGCGCCGTAAAGGGCGGTGAGTCCACCGGCCCAGGCCACCCACATGCTCGCGCCGGGGGCCAGATCGTAGAAGAAATTGCTGCGGGCAATCAGGTAGACGCCTGCCGTGACCATCGTGGCGGCGTGAATCAGGGCCGAAACGGGGGTAGGGCCAGCCATCGCGTCGGGCAGCCAGGTGGTGAGCGGAAGCTGTCCACTTTTGCCGACTGCGCCGACCAAAAGGAAAAGGCAGATCAGCTCGATCAGCGGGCGCGAGGTGACCAGCAGAGTCGCCCCCTGTGCGGCGAGTTCGGGAATCACCAGCGTGCCAAAAACCTTATAAATCAGAAACATGCCCAGCATGAAGCCCAAATCGCCGATGCGGTTCATGATGAAGGCTTTGCGGGCGGCGTTGGAGTTATTGACGCCCTCGGCTGCGTTGTGGTCTTTGTGTCCGGCGAACCAAAAGCCGATCAGCAGGTAACTGGCCATGCCTACGCCTTCCCAGCCGACGAACATCAGCGGGTAAGAGTCGGCCAGCACCAAAATCAGCATCATCGCCACGAAGAAATTCATGAAAGCGAAGAAGCGGGTGAAGCGGGCGTCTCCCTTCATATAGCTGATGGAGTAGACGTGAATCAGGAAGCCGACGCCGGTAATCACCAAAGTCATGACCGAGGAAAGCTGATCGAGATAAAAGCCGATTTTCAAGTTGGCCGAGATGCCCGCTGTGCCGAGCGCCATGTTGGGCAGCCAGGTCCAGAGGGTTTCGTGGGCCGGAACGTCGCTGAGGCCGAAGAAGCGGATCAGAGCGACAACAAAAGCCGCACCGATCAGGCCGGAGCCGAGCCAGCCGCCGGAGGTACCGCTAAACCATTTGCCACCGCAAATCAGCAGCGCGAAGCCGATTAAGGGGAGTAAGGGGAGCCAGTAGAGTGCCATCAATTACCCCTTGAGGGACGCCAGATCGTCCACATTGGTAGTTTCGCGTTTGCGGAAAATGGCCACGATGATGGCCAGCCCGATGGCCACTTCAGCGGCGGCGAGGGTCATCACGATAAAGACTGCGGTTTGGCCGACCAGATCGCCCCAAGCGCGGGCAAACGCCACCAAGGACAAGTTGGCGGCGTTGAGCATCAGCTCGACCGATAAGAAGACCATCACGGCGGTGCGGCGCGTCAGCACACCGATCATGCCCAGCGCAAAAAGAATGCCGGACAGGGCGATGTAGTAGGCGGTGGGAACTTCAGCCACTTAAGCCACCTCTCCTTCCAGCGCAGCCAATTCGGGTGTTTGCTCGGGATCAGCTTGCACGGCGGGCCGCTGCACCAACGCCACCGAACCCACCACTGCCACCAGCAGCAAAATGCTGACGGCTTCAAACGGCAACAAAAAGCGGGTCAGCAAGGTTTCACCGACGGGGCCGGGTGCGCCGTTGGCCAGCGCGGCGGTACTTTCGGCCAGGGGGCGCGGGTCTTTGTAGGTGAAGGCCAAAATGGCGAACGCACCTGCCAGAATCGCTCCGCCCACGCCTGCCAGCGGCGCGACGAACGGCAGCGGGTTAGCTTCCTCGACAGGACGGTTGGCGTCCAGCAGCATGATGACGAAGAGGAACAGCACCATCACCGCGCCCGCGTAGACGATGACCTGAGTGGCGGCCAGAAACGAAGCATTCAGGGTGGCGTAAATACCCGCCACCATCAGCAAAGTGCCGACCAGGCCCAGCGAAGCGTGAACCGCATTCCGCGCCGAGATGGTCAAAATTCCGCCCGCGACGGTCAGGACGGCGAGAACGAGGAAGGTCAGCACAGGCGACCTCGCCTTGGGGCCTTTGATCGTTCGGCAAGCCGCAATTTACAAGCTACAAGCCTTTTCATGTTGGGTACTTGACTCCTTCCAGCTCGGCACGCGGCCCGCCTTCCACCTTGAAGCCCACCCGCACCGGCTGGTTTTTTTGTGCGGCCTCGCGGCGCTGCGGAATACTGCCTTCCACGCCCACCAGCATGTCTTCTTTGGCATAGACGAAATCGCGGTAACGGTAATCGGCCATTTCAAATTCGTTGCCCATCACCACCGCGCCGGTTGGGCAAGCTTCCTCGCACATCCCGCAGAAAATACACCTGAGCATGTTGATCTCGTAGACGCTGGCGTAGCGCTCGCCCGGCGAGGTTGGGTTGGCTGGATCGTTCTCGGCGGCTTCTACATAAATGGCGTAGGAGGGGCAAGCGGCGGCGCACAGCGAGCAGCCGATGCACTTTTCCAGACCAGTGCCGGGGTGACGGGTCAGGATGTGCCGCCCCCGAAAGCGCGGCTTGATGCTGGCCCGCTGCTCGGGGTAACTGACGGTGACGGGCTTGGTAAACAGTTTGCCAAGCGTGACGCCCATGCCTTTGGCGAGTTCTAGAACGCCCATTGGGCACCTCCGGTGAAACGGTAAACAAACATTCAGTCTCCCCCGACAGGCCGGCTGGCCGCTGGCCGCTCGGCATCTGGCCGGTGCGTGGGCGTATTCCAAAGGCGGCGGGCGCGGTCACTCATGACGATCAGCAGCACCAAGCCGATCAAGCCCAAAATCCCCAGCGGCCACAGGCCCGCGCCCCGGAAGTAGGTCAGGTAAAAGCCGGTGATCACGGTGTTGGCCAGCGACAACGGGAAGATGAGCTTCCAGCCGAAGCGCATCAGTTGGTCGTAGCGCAGACGCGGCAAGGTGGCCCGCACCCAGATGAACAAAAATAGGAAGAAGGCGATCTTGAGAATCAGCCAGATAAACGGCCAGTTGGAAATGCCGGGAATCAGGCCGTCGAGGAAGACCGGCCCTTTGTAGCCGCCGAAAAACAGCGTCGCCATCAGCGCCGAGGCGGTGATCATGTTGACGTACTCGGCCATTTGAAACAGCGCCCACTTGATCGCCGAATACTCGGTCAGGTAGCCGGCCACCAGTTCCTGCTCGGCTTCGGGCAGGTCAAAGGGGGTGCGGTTGACTTCAGCAAAACTGCTGACCAGAAAAGTGGCGAAGGCAAAGACCTGAAAGACGATCAGCCAGCCGTTGGTGGCTTGCCAGCCGATGATCGACTGAAACGAAGCGCTGCCCACCAGCATGAGGAGGCCCAGAATGCTCAGCCCCATGCCGAGTTCGTAGGAGATGATCTGCGCCGCGCTTCGGAGACCGCCCAGCAGCGGGTATTTGGAACCCGATGCCCAGCCGCCCAAAAAGATGCCGTAGACGCCCATGCTGGTAATCGCCAGCAGGCCGATCACGCCGACGTCCAAGCTGTAGACCCAGGGATTGAGGCCGAAGAAACTGCCTGCCGGGCCAGCCGGAATGCCGCCAAACGCGGTGAGGGCGCAGGTGATGGCGATCAGCGGCGCGAGGGTGTAGACGAGCTGATCGGCCTTGGTGATCCGCAAATCTTCTTTGAAGATACTTTTAATGGCGTCGGCCAGCGGTTGCAGCAGGCCCATCGGCCCGACGCGGTTCGGCCCCCAGCGAATTTGCATGCGGGCCAGCAAGCGGCGCTCGATCAGGGTCATGTAAGCAAAGGTGGTCAGCAGCGCCAGAGCCACCAGCACGCCTTTAACCACCGTCCAGAGCAGGTCGAGCCACCAAGCAGTGTCAGGCATCAGTCGTCACCGGCCACGAACGTGGGGGTGGAGGCCATCGGGAGTTCAATCATTCCGGCGCTGTAGACGGGGTCGCTGCGTTTCATGCCTTCCTTCCAGAGAAGCGGGGTATACGGTGCGGCGGGCGCGTCGTAGCGCATCCCCAGCGGAGCGATCAGCCCGTGAATAGGCAGTTCGGCCACGTTGACGCCCAGCCGCTCACTGAGCAAGTTCTGGGCGCTGCGGATGCCGCGAATGCTGGTTTTGATCTCCAGCGCTTCGGCCACGATGCTCAGGGCACGGATAAAATCGGCCGCCTCACCGTTTTTGAGGGCGGCGGGGCGCAGCGGCAGCAGACGGCCTTCCAAGTTGACGGTGGTGCCGCGCTTCTCATAATTGGTCACGGCGGGCAAGATCACGTCGGCTTGCAGAGCGGTGGCGGTCAAGTGAGTGTCGTGGGAAATCAGGAAGCGGGGGCGGCTCTGCCCCTCGGCCAGCGGGTTGAGGCGACTCACCAAAGCGACCCGTGCCTGAGAAAGTTGATCGTAGCGCAGACCGCCGGAACGCGGCACCAAGTTCAGCGAGGCCAGCCCGCGTGCATTGGCCCCGGCGGGCAGAGCCAGAATGCGGGTCTTGGTGCGCTGGGTGAGGGTTTGCAGAGCGCTGCGGGCCGCGCCGCTGAGACTGGCTAATGCTTCCGCGCCCAGAACCAGAATCGGGCGCTCGGCGGTTTTGAGGATGTTGGCGGCGGCGCTCACGGCAGCATTATCGGAGCTGCCCGTCAGGCCCGCCAGCGCAGTGGCAGCGTCCAGCTGAGCGCTGAATCCGGCGTTTTCGCTGAGGCGGCTGGATTTGGATGAAATGACGGCCAGCTTCTCGCGCTTGCGGGCGGGGCGCTCCACCAACCGGAGATCGGCAATGGCGGTGCCGTGGTCAAACTCAGCCGGCAAAATCCCGCCGCGCAGCATTTCCAAAATGCGGAGTTCCAGGATGGGGGCTTCCTCGCCCAGATCGGCTCCCAGCACGACAACGCCGTCAGACTGCGCGACTTCAGTCAGCGTGGGAGCGTCAGTGCCGTAGGTGGCCTGACGCGGCCAGTAATCGACGCTGGCCAGTCCGGTCAGCCCCACGAAGGCTTCGGCAGCGATACCCTCTTCCAAAGTGGAATCGGCGTTGAGGAAGATGGCCAGATCGTGCGCGTCCAGTCCGGCCATGCCTGCGCGGATGGCGTCTACCGCTTGATCCCAGGTGGCGGCAACCAGTTCGCCGTCTTCGTTGCGGATCATCGGGGTGGTCAGGCGGTTTTCGGAGGCGAAGACGTGTCCGAAGCGTCCAGCGTCGCAAATCCAGGCTTCGTTGACCTCGCGGTTTTCACCCGCCACTATGCGCTCGAGCTGGCCGTTGCGGGCGTCCACCGTGATGGAGCAGCCGACCGGGCACAGCGTGCAGGTGGTGTGGGTGTGGTCGTACTCCCAGTTGCGGCCCCGGAAGCGGGCCACGTTGTCGAGCAGCGCCCCCACCGGGCAGATGTCGGTGATGTTGCCCTGGAAGCCGACCGGCAAGCCGCCCTCCGCCGTGTCAATGAAAGTGTGGCTGCCGCGCTCGATGAAGTCGAGGACTTCCTGGCCCGGCACCTCCTCGAAGTAACGCACGCAGCGTTTGCAGTGAATGCAGCGCTCCTGATCGAGAATCACGTAATCGGACAGCGGGTAGTGCTTCTCGGCGTGGCGGCGGTCGAAGCCGAAGCGGCTCGCGCCGTAGCCGTACTCGAAGGCCCGGTCTTGCAACTCGCACGCTCCGCCCTTGTCGCAGGTGGGGCAGTCGAGCGGGTGATTGAGCAGCGTGAACTCCATCATGCCTGCTTGCGATTTGGCGACGACTTCACTGGTGGCGGCAGTCTTGATCTGCATGCCCTCGGTGGCCATCATGGTGCAAGCAGCCATCGGCTTGGGAAACCAGAAGATTTTGGGCGTGGCGGCGTTGCCCTCACCTTCCATGATGAAGGTGCCGTCCGGGTTCTTGCGCGGGCTGCCGGACTCGACGAGGCACATCCGGCACGCTCCCACCGGCGAGAGGTACGGGTGGGCGCAGAAATACGGCACATCTTTTCCGGCCTGAAACACCGCGTCGATGGCGGACGTTCCGGCGGGGAGATCTAGGGAAATGCCGTCTACATGGACTTTCATAACTTGCCTCCGGCAAAGGCCTGTGAATCATGGTTTGTGGTTCGTGGACAAAGAAAGGGACGGCCAAAGCTTAAACGCTTGCTCCCGCCTCCGCAAGCCGTACTCACGCGTCCCGCCACCGATTCCGCGCCGGATAAATGGGTTTGCCGGTATTCGCCAGCGAGTCGTACTCGTCGCGGAACAATTTAATGCTGCTCATCACCGGCGAGAGGCAAGCGTCGGCCAAAGCGCAAAAACTTCTGCCGCCGATGTTGTCGCACATGTCCAGAATCAGTTGCACGTCGCCGGGTTGGCCCTGACCGCGCACCTGTTTCTCGTACATCTTGACCATCCAGCTACCGATGCCCTCGCGGCAGGGCGTGCATTTGCCGCAGGATTCGTGGGCATAAAAGCGAACGATGTTCCAGGTGGCGTTGACGATGCAGTCGGCTTTGGGAATCAGGGTGACGCCGCCGGTGCCGAGCGAACTGCCCGCCGCCGCCAGCGCTTCGTAGTCCATGCCGGTGTCGAGAATCGCCTCGGTGTAGGGCAACATCATGCAGCTGCTGCCGCCGGGAATAATCACCTTGATATCTTCGAGCGGCCCGCCCGCCCAGTCGAAAATCAGTTCGCGGAAGGTGGTGCCCAGCGGCAACTCGTAAATGCCGGGCCGGGCAACAGGGCCGGAAATCTGAAACAGCTTGGTGCCCTTACTCTTCTCGGTGCCCATGCCCGCGTGCCATTCCCAGCCGTATTTCAGAATCTGGGTGGCGGCGCAGAATGTTTCGACGTTGTTGATGGTGGTGGGCAGCCCGTAAAGGCCCGAGGCGGCGGGAAACGGCGGCTTGAGGCGCGGATTGGCCCGCAGTCCCTCCAGACTGTTCATCAGCGCGGTTTCCTCGCCGCAGATGTACGCGCCCGCGCCCCGGTGAACTTGCAGGTCGAAGTCGAAGCCGCTGCCGAGAATATTCTTGCCCAGGAAACCGGCTTCCCGTGCCTCTTGTATAGCGGCCCAGATACGCTCGGCGGCCTGCACATACTCGCCCCGGATATAGATGTAACCGAGGCTGGCCCGCATGGCGAAGCCACCGATGATCATGCCCTCGATCAATTGGTGCGGGTCTTCGGACATCAGATAGCGGTCTTTGAAGGTGCCGGGTTCGGATTCGTCGGCGTTGCACAAAATCAGGTGCGGCTTGCCGTCATTGAGCGGCATAAATGACCACTTGAGCCCGGTGGCAAAGCCCGCGCCACCGCGCCCACGTAGGCCCGACTTCTTGACTTCGTCAATCACCGCGTCGTTGCCGATGGCAAAGGCCCGCTGCACGGCTTGGTAGCCGCCGGACAGCAGATAACTGCTGAGCGTCCAGCTTTCGGGGCGGCCCACGTTGGCGTACAGCGTCGGCGCGAAGCGGGGGTCTTTGCCACTGGTCACGGGTCTGGGGGGAGCGATGGTCATGATGGGTTCCCGTTGGCCGCTGCTTGATGGGGCAGCGGGTACAAAGCGTCAGTACTGCCGCCCGCCGCCTCGCCGCTGGAGAGGTACTGGCGTCCGTCTTCAGCGACGACCACGGGTACCGGATGGTGGTCTACGGCCAGTGCGTTTCCTAGCCGCATGGCCTGAAGCAGATGGTCGCAGCGGGCGCGGGTCACGGATTCGTAGTAGCCCTCATCGTTGAGTTGCATCACGGGCGCGGTGCCGCAACTGCCCAAGCACTCCACCTTTTGCAAGCTGAAATAACCGTCCGGCGTGACTTCACCCGGCTGCACGTCTAGTGTCTCGACCAGGTAATCCCACAGCTCGTCGCTGCCCGAAAGCGCACACATCAGCGTGGAGCAGACTTGCAGGTGATACTTGCCGGTGGGGAGGGTGTGATAGGTGGAGTAAAAGCTCATGACGCTGCGGACTTCGGTGGGGGTGGTACCGCACAGCGCAGCGATTTCGGCCAGCCGCGATTCGTGAACGAAGCCCTCGGCATCTTGGACTTCGCGCAGCAGCGGCATGAGAGCGCTTCTCTTGCCCTGCGGCGAGTTGGGGTAGCGGCTGAAGATATCAGCAACCAGGGGTTGTTTATTGGCAAAGTAGTGAACAAGGGAAGCAGTCTGGGCTTGGGTCACGTCATTCTCTCCAAATCGGCCAAGTGGCACTTTCCAGCGCGGCCATCTGCTCGGCGGTGTGCCCGCCTTGCCGCAGCAGGGTCATCAGCTGTCCCCGGTGGTGGGCGTCGTGGACGAGGGTGTGCTGCAAAAAGTGAACCGGATGGCTTTCGTACTGTCCTTCAAAGTTCCGGTGCTCGCTGAGCGCGGCTTCCACAGCAGCCAGCACGGCGCTGTCACTTTCAGTAAAGGCGCGACGCAACTCGCCTAGGTCGCGGGTGGTGAGCGTATTGTTTGAACCCAGCTCAAACTCAATCGCGTCGGCGTGAGCAGGCGAAATCTCGTTGAGCCAGTCCTTGCGGAAGCCTGCCATATGCGCCAGTTGCTCCACGACGCTCATCCCGCCCTGTCCGTCGGAGATGTTCAGATCGGCGTCGGAGAGGTGATCCAGCACAGCGGTGTTGACTCTGGCATTGCGCGAAAAGGATTCCAAGATCAGTTCGGGTATGCTCACCGGTCCACATCTCCCAGCACTGGGTCAATCGTCGCCAGAATGGTGATCAAATCGGCGAACTGCCCGCCCACACAGGCGTATTCCAGCGCCTGAAGGTTGACGAAACTCGGAGCGCGAATCTTGACACGGTACGGCATAGAGCCGCCGTCGGAGATGATGTAATAGCCGACCTCGCCGCGTGCAGTTTCCACCGGCACATACACTTCGCCAATCGGCGGGTGAAAGCCTTCGGTGACCAGTTTGAAATGGTGAATCACCGCTTCCATGCTGGTTTCCAGCTCGTGACGCGGCGGCAAGCTGATTTTGCGGTTGGGGTCTTTGACCGGGCCGGGCTTGAGGCGCTTGAGGGCCTGGCGCACGATCTTGGCACTCTCGCGCATTTCGTCGAGGCGCAGCACGAAGCGGGCCTGCGAGTCTCCAGCTTGGCTGACCGGCACGTTGAAATCGTAGGTCTCGAAGCCGCAGTACGGATTGGCTTTGCGGTGATCGAGCGGTACTCCCGAAGCGCGGAGGTTCGGCCCGGTCAGGCCCAGATCAATAGCCACGTCCGCCGGAATAACGCCCACGCCCACCGCACGGTCCAAGAAAATCGGGTTGGTGACAAAAAGACTCGCGTATTCGTCCACGTGCTTGTCAAAGGTGTCGACAAACTTCTGCACGTTTGCAGTCCAACCGTCGGGAATGTCGCGTGACAACCCACCCACCCGGAAGTAGCCCTGATTCATCCGGTAGCCGCAGACTTCTTCAAAGAGGTCTTGCACCGCTTCTTTTTCGCGGAAGCAGTAGAAAAACGGCGTGATCGCGCCCAAATCCATCAGCGCCGTGCCGATGAACACCAAGTGCGAGTGAATCCGGCCCAGTTCGTGCAGCAGCACACGCACGGTGGTGGCGCGTTCGGGCACCTCGGCCTGCATCAGCTTTTCCACGCCCAGCACGTAGGCCAGCTCATGGCCGAACGAATGCAGGTAATCGGTGCGCGGCGCGTAAGTCACGCCCTGCTGATAGGTGCGGTGCTCAAATGTCTTCTCAAAGCCGGTGTGCAGGTAGCCCATGTGCGGCGTCACTTTGATGACGTATTCGCCGTCCATGTCCACCACCAGACGCAACACGCCGTGGGTGCTGGGGTGCTGCGGCCCCACGTTCAGACTCATGATCTCGGTGTGCATCAGTGCCCCGGACTGCGCGGTCAGCGATCCGACCCGCTCCGGGCGGCTGCTTTCCTGATGGTCGGGCTGCATCTCGCGGCGGGGTAAGGTGCCGCTCTTCTTGTCTACTGGGGGTCTTTCTTTGAGACTCATGGTGTCACCTCAGTCCGTACACGAGTGGGGCAAGCTGCCGCGCCGCCTGATCCTGAACCGCTCACTTCGGCCCGCCTTCGGGCATCACCGGCGGCTCGATCTCGCGGGTGCTGCCTTTACGCAGGCTGCCGCGCCAGCCAGTTAGGCCCGCGCTCTGGCCGGTCATGCCCGCGCGGAAGGCGGCGGGGTCGAGGAAGCGGCCGTCCCGGAACAAAGTGGGCGTCTCCTCCAGCGGAAAATCCTTGCGGAGCGGATGGCCTTCCAAATCGTCGGGCGTCAGCACTTTGCGCAGATCAGGATGATCGTCAAACACCACGCCCATCAGGTCGTAGACTTCACGCTCAAGGTAATTGGCCGATTTCCACACTGGGTACAAGCTCGGCAACGACTCGCCGTCGCGCAGCCAGACGCGCATAAACAGGCGGCGGTGATCGTAGGGGTGGTAGATGTTGTAGAGCACGCTGAACCGCTGCGGGCGCGGCTGTACGTATGCGCCGTAGTCCACGCCCACCACGTCCATCAGCATGAAGCCTGCCGACTTGAGGCGCTCGGCGGCGGAGCGCAGTTGGTCGGCCTCCACCACGCCAGTCGGCTCGGCGGCGTCTTCGGGAATCAGGCCCAGCTTGCCCATCAAGGCTTCGACCACGTCTTTGAGTTCGGCAGGCGCGTGGTCGCCAGACACACTGACTCCATCTACCTGCACGCTGCCGCCGCCCGCGCTCAGCACGACTTTATCCTTGCCGTCTAGCGCGTCCATGCGTCCACCATCGGTAACTGATTGCCGAGTTGGTCAAAAGCCTCGCCGCGCACTTTTTTCTGAAGTTGCATCACGGCAAAAATGAGCGCTTCAGGCCTCGGTGGGCAGCCCGGCACGAAGATGTCCACCGGCACCACGCTATCCACGTTTTGCACGACGGCGTAATTGTTGAACATACCGCCGCTGCTGGCGCACGCGCCCATGCTGATGACCCATTTGGGATCAGGCATCTGGTCGTAGACGCGGCGCATGATCGGGGCCATTTTCTTGGAAAGGCGTCCGGCCACGATCATCACGTCGGCCTGGCGGGGCGAGGCGCGGAACACCTCCGAGCCGAAACGGGCCAGATCGTTGCGCCCGTCGGTGGCGCTCATCATTTCGATGGCGCAGCAGGCCAGACCAAAGGTGGCAGGCCAAAGCGAGTTGCTGCGGCCCCACGCCACCAGTTTTTCCAAGCTGGAAAAGAGAATGCCTTCAGATTCCAATTCTTGCCAATCGCGTTCAAAAAGTTCTTTAAGGGGCATCAAAACCCTCCCGTAGAGGAGCTTAGGAAAAAGGCCAAAGGGTTCAGTTCCATTCCAATACGCCCTTTTTGAGAATATAGAAGTAGCCCACCAGCACCAAAATCAGGAAGGTGATCATTTCCCAGAAGGCGAACGCGCCAACTTTTTGATACGCCACCGCCAGAGGATAAAAGAAGGCCGTTTCGATATCGAAGACGATAAAAAGCATGGCGACGAGGTAAAAATGCACCGGGAAGCGCTCGCGGCCTGTGCCTTCGGGATCGTTGCCGCTTTCGTAGGGCATCAGTTTGCTGAAGCTCGGCTTTTTCGGCCCCAGCAAAATGCTGACGACCACCGCCAGCACGCCGATGCCGCCTGCAATCAGCAGCATCACGATCAGGTGGGCAAATTCACTCATAGTCCTCCTTGTTGCTCTTCAACGTATTCAATCTTACGGGGTAGTCGGGCGTTTGGGTGGGCTTGTGCCGTTTTTCACGAGCGAGCCACAAAAAAGGGGGCTTGAAGAGGGGGCCTGAAGGTAAATCCGCCGCAGCGGGAAGAGTTGTGTGTGCGCCTCCCAATTTACCACGTAAAGCGGAAAAAAGGGTGCCGGGGAGCGGCGGCAGCGGCCACTCGGCCTGTCCTTAACCTGACCTTTGGTTTTGAGCTGAGAGGGCATTTTGCAGCGCCGCACTTTGCTATCTTCCCAGGTGCGTCACCGGGGGTGTCTGCCCGCACAGTTGCGGGCCGGGCTGAGATCAAACCCTAGGAACCTGAACCGGATCATACCGGCGGAGGGAGCGTGACTGCCGACCTGCCACTTATCTTGGAGGTTGGCAACGCTTCTCCTCTGACGCCAGAGGGGATTTTTTATGTTGAAACACAAACGTACATTTTTGAGTTTGTTACTGCTCGGCGGCCTCGCTTCGGCAGTCAGCGGCTCAGCCGCTCCGATCACCCTGACGGTCATCACCCACGACAGTTTTGACCTCAACAAAAAGCTGATCGCCAGCTTTGAGCAGCAAAACAACGCCAAGGTGCGCTTCATCAAGGGCGGTGACGCGGGCGAGATGCTCATCCGCCTCATTCTGACCAAAGCCAATCCGCTGGCCGACGTGGTGTACGGCTTGGACAACACGCTGGCTCCCCGCGCCGCCGCTGCCGGCCTCTTGGACGCTTACAAAAGCCCGGCGCTGAGCAAAGTGCCCGCCACTTACCGCCTCGACGCCTTTAACCTGAATACCGTGGACTACGGCTACGTGGCCTTCAACTATGACCGCGCTTGGTTCGAGAAAGCTGGTCTGGCGCTGCCCAAAACATTGGACGACCTCAAAACGCCCACCTACGCCAAGCTGACGGTGGTGGCCTCGCCCGCGACCAGCAGTCCGGGCCTCGCCTTTTGGCTGGCGAGCGTCAACCACTACGGCCAGGCCGGAGCGGTGGCGTGGTGGCAGGCGGCCCGCACCAATGGCATGAAGGTCACGCGGGGGTGGAGCGATTCGTACAACAAAGAATTTAGCCGCAACGGCGGCAAATATCCGATCGTGCTGAGCTACGCCAGCAGCCCCGCCGCCGAAGTCGCCTACGCCGAAGGCTACGACCCCAAGAAGCTGCCTGCCCAGTCACCCACCGGCAATCTGCTCCTTCCGGGCAGCGCCTTTTTGCAACTGGAAGGCGTCGGCGTACTTAAAGGCACCAAGCAGCCCGCGCTGGCCCGCAAGTTCGTGGATTTCATGCTCTCGGCAGCGGTGCAGGCCGACTTCCCGACCCGCATGTGGGTTTATCCAGCGTTGGAAGGCGCTGCACTCGATCCAGTGTTCGGGTTCGCGCAGGTGCCGAGCGGCGTCAAGGCGCTGACGCCCACCAACACGCAGCCGGTGGTGGACGTGTGGGTCAATCAGGTGTTGCGGGGGCGCTGAAGCAGCGGGTCAGGCACGCTTACGGGCGTCCAGAATGATGGAGGCAAAGCCCAGCGGCCCCTGACCCGACCTATAAGCGGCGTTGCGGTGATCAAGCAGCGCCGAGCGGTAGACCGGCCCGCCCGCTATGCTCCACGGCTGGCGGTGAAACTGGCCCTTAGCGTCGTGGTATTCCAGCAGGGTCACTTCAAAGCCCACTTGCCTGAACACTTCAGCGAAGGTTTCAACGTCGTAGACGATCTGATGGTCGGCGGCGGGATGGTCAGCAGGGCAGGGGCCGCCCACTTGTACGGTGCGCTGGTACTCAGCGTCAGGGAAGTGAGCGTCCGGCACAGCCACCCGCAGCTGTCCACTCGATTTGATAAAGCGCCAGCACAGGCGAGCGGCGGCGCGGCCCTCCTGCAAAGTCAGGTGTTCCCAGACGTGTTCGCACAAAAAAGCGTCGGCTTGCTCAGCGCTGAAAAAGCGCTCAAAACTTGAAGGGTTGGTCAGGTCAAGTTGCTCTTGCTGGGTGGCCGTCCAGCCTTCCCAAGCCTGCTCACCCGCGCCCAAGATGATGCGCTCGCCCACTCACCACTCTCCGTCCAAGCTCAGCCGCACTGCGCCGGAGAGCGATTGCTGCGGCGTGAGCGTTTTCATGTCGGTGCCGTGGACGCCATGACTCGCCAAGTTAAAAGCGTCGGTGGCATGTGAAACAGGTTCCAGCGCCAGTGAACCGTCGGGGGCGGTGAAGAGCACCAGATGCGAAAAGACGTTATCGGCAGTGAGCGTCAGCGAGCGCTGGGGCCAGCCCTCACCTGACCAGCTCAGCCGGGCCGTGCCTTCCCACGAAGCGAACACCGCATCAATTTGGGCGTCCCCGACTTGGCGGGCCGAGCTGAAGTCCAGGGCTGCGGGAATGGCCTGTGCGCCGCCCAGCGGCAAGCTGTTTTCGTCAGTGGCGTACCAACCGCCCGCTTCAAATTGCAAGGTGGGCTCTTGGCCGCCTTGCAAGCGCTGGAAGTAAGGGTGCAAACCTATTCCGGCGGGCATAACGCTGCCTGACACGTTGGTGAGCGTCAGCGCCGTGTCGCAGTGCGGGCCATTTAAGTGGTACTCCATCTGCGCGGTAAAAGCCCAGGGCCAATTGACATCGGCAAGCTCACGGCTGTCAAACGTGCACCTGATTTGGGTTTCACTAATTTTCTGAACCTGCCAGGGCCGGTTGCGAACGTCACCGTGCTGGATCAGCGTGCTGCCCGCTTTGGGGCGGAGCTGAACGGTGCGGTCTTCAAATTCAAAACGGGCGTCGCGGATACGGTTGCTGTAGGGCATCAGTGCAAACATGGCAGTGTCGCTGCTGGAGTGGACTGACTCTGTGTTTACCGGGCGCATCACCGAGCGGCCCGAAGCGGCGCTGAGATTCAGGATACTGGCTCCGTATTCCGGTGCCATGTCCAGCGTCCAGTACTCGTTTTGGATGGTGCAGGTCTTCACGGCTTCGCCTTGACCGGGCGGCTGCTGACGGCGTGGTGAATCAAGATACCTGCCGCCACACCCGCGTTGAGGCTCTTGATTTGGCCGCGCACGGCAATGCTGACCAGTTCGTCGCACTTTTCGCGCACGAGGCGGCGCATTCCCTCGCCCTCCGCGCCGATCACGAGGGCCAGTTTGCGGTCATAGTCCAGGCGGCGCAGATCAGTAGCCGCTTCGCCTGCCGCGCCGTAAATCCAAACGTTGTCTTCTTTGAGCTGGTCGATCAGCCTCGGCAGATTTTTGGTTTGGGCCACCGGCAAGTAACTGGTCGCGCCCGCCGCCGCCTTGGCGACCACGGCACTCAGCGGAGCGCTGCGGCGTTCTTCCACGACTACGCCGTGAGCGCCCAGCACCTCGGCGCTGCGGATGATCGCGCCAAAGTTGCGCGGGTCGGTGACGCCGTCAAGGAGAATCATCAGCAGTTGCTCGCCCTTTTCGTCGGCCCGGTCGAGGATGTCGTCCACCGTGGCCCATTCGAGGTCTTCCACTTCGGCCATCACGCCCTGATGCTGGGTGGTTCCGGCCAGTTGATCGAGCTCGATGCGCGGGGCAAATTTGAGGCGCACGTCAAAGGTTTTGAGTTCGCGCACGAAGCTTTCTTCGATGCCCTTGGCGACGAGCAGTTCGGAAACGCGCCCGCCTTGCAGGGCTTCTAACACGGGATTACGGCCATAAAGGAGCATACGGAGGAGTCTAGCGCGGGTCGAAGTAAACTGAGCCGCATGTGGCTGACTTACCTGATGGCTGGCTTGACTGCTCTCCTGGCCTTTCATGCGTTTCAGGAAGGCGGCCCGCTCACTGTATCGGCTGGCGTGCTGGCACTGTGCGGGTCGGTGTGGGCCATTTGGCTTGCGTACACTTGGCCACGTCAAAAAGGCAAGCTGCTTAGCACTACTCTAACCCTCCCTGTCATCGCCTTGAGCGCACTGCAAAGGCTGGCTGAACACCACGAACACGGCCCGCACCCGACTCAGCATGAAGTGTTTCTGGTGGGCGGTATGGTGATTGGTAGTGCCTTTATGGTCTGGTCTTTGCTGAAAGACCGTTCTTCAGAAGTTTTGGAGCAAAAGTGGAGAACAATCCAGTGTTTTTCCGCCAAATCATCCTCTTTATGATCGCTTTTAAAGGACTCCTAGCCCCTACAGGCATCGGCAAAGGCATGTGGAGTTTAATTGCCACTGTTTTGCTGGTTAGCGTAGCGGGAATGGCCTTTTGGCAAGTGTGGCGCTCGCTGCCGGGTCAGCCCTATATTCTGATTTGGTACATGGCTACCATGACCGCTTGGTTTTTTCAAGTATTAGCGCGAGATACTGAACATCACCTACTGATTGGTGCTTGGGATATGATTTTCCCGATTTCTACTTTGTTTACCACACTCTACTTGTGGTGGAAGATCCGGACTGGGCTGCAAAACTCTCTGCAAACGAAGCGCTAGACTTAGCCCGTGTTGAACTGGCTGCCTTACGTTGTGTATTTCATTTGCGTGCTTACAGGCCTATCTTCCCTTCGTATGTTTTGGATGGGCGGCACGCCTACACTGCTGAGCGGCTTTTTGGCACTTGGTGGCGCGATCTGGGCGGCTTGGTACGTTGCTACCGTGTCCAAACGACCGCACTTGTCAGCGGCCTTCAAAGATTTGGCCTTCTCATCCGTCTGCGGAAGCGTTAGCGCTCTGGGCTGGATGCAACGTCTGGTTTTACGCTCAGAACATGGCCCCGCACTCGATTCCTTTGAATCCGGTGTCTTCATCTTTCTGCTCTGCTTTTTGGTTTTTATGGCCGTGTCATGGCTGGTGATCCACCGCGCTCAAGACTTCAAGAGTCGCGCGGGCAGAGTGTAATTTGACTGATCCGAACCCGCTGTAAACTAAGAACATTCATGCCCACTCCCTACACCCCGGCCCACTTCGACGCTAATCCGGTCACGCTTGCCCGCGAACTGCTCGGCGCGAGGCTGGAGCGCACCCTACCTGACGGCAGAGTTTTGGCAGGCCGCGTCGTGGAAGCCGAGGCGTATGACTGCCCCCGCGATCCGAGTTGCACGGCGGGGAGGTTCCACCACATCAAAACGCTGGAGCTGGCCGCGCCGCCGGGACAGTTCGTCTTCTGGGTAGCCTACGGGCATCCGCTGCTGCAAATCGCCTGCCGCGCTGAGGGCACCGCCGCCAGCGTGCTGATTCGCGCCCTAGAGCCGCTGGAAGGCGTGGACGCCATGCTGGAACACCGCCCAGTGGCTAGTGAGCGCAACCTCACCAGCGGCCCGGCCAAGCTGGTGCAGGCACTGGCGCTCAGTCCAGCTACGTTTCGCGGCCAATCTGTCAACGGAGCGGCGCTGCGGCTGCTGCATGGCGAGGCCGTGCCAGATGAGCGGGTCAGCATCACAGCGCGGGTGGGCATCGCGGCAGGGCGCAACTTGCCTTGGCGCTTTTTTGAGACCGGCAGCAAATGGATTTCAGGCGGCGTGCCGAGCATGGAACTTGCGCCAGGTGAGCGAGGTCTTTGAGAAAAGTCCAAAGACGAAATCGCGGCGGGGCGGCTGGGGTGCGCTATCATGCCGCATTATTCCAACTGTACGGCGGGCCGATGGAAGCCGCTGGGGAGCGCTATGCCTGTCACCATTCGAATTTTTGGTCAAGAGGCCCAGTTTCATCAGGGGCAGTGGCATTGTGAAGACGACGGCGTGCTGGCCATGCTCGACGCGCTGGCTGACCCACGCGCCCAAACCCCAAATGCCGAAGAAGAACACGCGTTTTACTGCGCGGGGCGGTTCGGCGGCTCGGTCTGGGTGGGAAGCGAGTGGAAGATGGCCGAACTCCCCGAACCCGAACTCAAACTCGACGCTTACGCCCTGCCCTCGCCCAAGCCGGAGCGCGGCGGCTGGCTGCCCTGGAGCCGCAAGAAGCGCTGAAGGCTGCGCTTGGAAAGTGACAAGTGGGAAGAACGGAGGAAACAAACAACTCCCTTGACGGCCCCTCATCTGGCCGCTACTGTAACGCTATGCCGGTTGCCGCCGTTTCCTTGACTCTCCGCGTGATTCTCACTTCGCGGTAGCGGCCTGCTTCACGCATTGCCGCCCGCCCTCTTCTCGGCGGGCTTTTTTATTTTCGGTTGACGCCTCTCCCCCGCCCTTCTCAGCCCCACAGGAGAACATTTATGCGCCTTGCCATTGTCGGAGCCACCGGAGCGGTTGGACACGAACTTCTCAGCGTTCTCGAAAAAAGCAGCCTGAAGTTTGACGAGTTGCTGCTCTACGCCTCGCCGCGTTCGGCGGGCAGCACCCTCAAGTTCAAGGGGCAAGACCTGACCGTGCAGGTCACTCCTGAGGGAGCCATTCCCGCCGACGTGATTTTGGCCTCGGCGGGCGGCAGCATCAGCAAAGCACTGGCCCCCGCGTGGGTGGCGGGCGGCGCTGTAGTCATCGACAATTCCAGCGCCTTCCGCTATGACGACAGCGTGCCCTTGGTCATTCCAGAAGTCAACGGCGAGGCGGCCTTAAATCATCAGGGCATCATCGCCAATCCCAACTGCACCACCGCCATCGCCGCCGTCGTGGTCTGGCCGCTTCATCAGCGTTACGGCGTCAAGCGCATGATCGTCAGCACTTATCAGGCCACCAGCGGCGCGGGCGCAAAGGGAATGGAAGAGCTGGAAACCCAGACCCACATGGTTTTGCACGGTAAAGAAGCTCAGGCCAGCGTGTTCGCCCACCCGATTCCCTTTAACGTCATTCCGCACATCGACAGCTTTCAGGACAACGGCTACACCAAAGAAGAAATGAAAGTGGCCTGGGAAACCCAGAAGATCTTTGGCGACCCGAATCTGATCATCAGTTGCACCGCCGTGCGGATTCCCACCATGCGGACGCACTCCGAGGCGATCACCTTGGAATTTGAGCGCCCCGCCACGCCAGATGAAGCCCGCGAGTTGCTGCGGGCCGCTCCCGGCGTGGAAGTTCGCGACGATCCCGCCGCCAACCTCTACCCGATGCCCCTGACCGCCAGCGGCAAATACGATGTGGAAGTGGGCCGCATTCGCACCAGCCTCGCCTTCGAGGGCGGCCTAGAACTCTTTGTCAGCGGTGATCAGTTGCTGAAAGGCGCAGCCCTCAACGCCGTGCAAATCGCTGAATATTTGCAGGAAAAAGGGGTGTTGAAAGAAAAAGAACTGAGCTAATCTAGAGTAAGTTCATAAGGAAAAACGCCGCAACTCTGTAAATTGCGGCGTCTTTCCTTATTGAAATTTCAGATAGCTCTCCAAAGAATTACAACACTTCAGCCGCTTGCAACCGTTCCAGCACACTGGGGTCTTCTAAGGTGCTGGTATCGCCCTGAATTTCTTTGCCCGCCGCGATCTGGCGCAGAAAGCGGCGCATGATCTTGCCGCTGCGGGTTTTGGGCAGGGCGTCGGCCACGATGATGGCCTCGGGGCGGGCCAGTGCGCCGATTTCTTTGGTAATGAAGGCGCGGATGGCTGCCGGATCACACTCCATCCCACTTTGCGGCGTCACGAAGGCCACCACGCACTCGCCTTTCACCTCGTCGGGGCGGCCCACCACGGCGGCTTCCGAAATGCTGGGGTGGGCCACCAATACCGATTCGATCTCCATCGTCCCGAGGCGGTGGCCCGACACGTTCAGCACGTCGTCGACCCGGCCCATCACGGTAATGTAACCGTCGGCGTCTTTGCGTGCACCGTCACCCGCAAAATACACATGCGGAATTTCACCCCAGTAGGTCTTGCGGTAGCGCTCGTCGTCGCCGTAAACGGTACGGAGCATACTCGGCCAGGGGCGTTTGATGACCAATAAGCCTCCCTCGTCGGGGCCGAGTTCGTGGCCATCACGGGTCAGGATGGCCGGTTCGATGCCGAACATCGGCAGGCCCGCGCTGCCGGGTTTGGCTGGAAAAGCCCCCGGCAAGGTGGTCAACATGATGGTGCCGGTTTCGGTTTGCCACCAGGTGTCGATGACCGGGCAGCGCTCGCCGCCAATGACGCGGTGATACCACATCCACGCTTCGGGGTTGATCGGCTCGCCCACGCTGCCCAGCAGCCGCAAGCTGGAGAGGTCGTAGCGGTTGGGGTAGTCGTCACCCTGACGCATGAACGAGCGGATGGCAGTGGGCGCGGTATACAGAATGTTGATCTTGTGCTTTTCGATGACGCTCCAAAAGCGGCCCCAATCCGGGTGGTTGGGCGCTCCCTCGTACATCACGGCAGTTGCGCCGCACAGCAGCGGGCCGTAGACGGTGTAGCTGTGGCCGGTGACCCAGCCGACATCCGCCGTACACCAGAACACGTCGTCTTCCTTGAGGTCAAAAGCGGTCTGCATGGTCAGGAAGGCGCTGACCATATAGCCGCCAGTGGTGTGCAGCACACCTTTGGGCTTGCCGGTGCTGCCGGAAGTGTACAAAACAAACAACGGGTGCTCGCTGTCGAGCGGCGCGGCCTGGTGCTGATCGCTGGCCTGACCCACCGCCTCGCTCCACCACACGTCGCGGCCCTCTTTCATCGGCACGGCCACTCCTGCGCGGCGCACCACCAGCATTGTTTCCAAGCTCGGGGCAAGCTCGGCGGCGGCGTCGGCGTTGGCCTTGAGCGGCACGGGCGCACCTTTGCGGTAGCCCGCGTCGGCGGTGATCAGCACCTTACTCTGGGCGTCGGTGATACGGTCAGCCAGCGCTGACACCGAGAAGCCGCCGAACACCACGCTGTGCACCGCGCCGATGCGGGCGCAGGCCAGCATGGCAATCGCCGCTTCGGGAATCAGCGGCAAGTACAGCGTGACCCGGTCGCCGACTTGCACGCCCAAATCGGTCAGCGTATTGGCGGCCTTGCTCACCCCGCGCAGCAGTTCGGCGTAAGTGAATGTCCTGACTTCGCCGTCCTCGCCTTCCCAGATAAACGCCCGCTTGTCGCCGCGCCCCAGCTCCACTTGGCGGTCAAGCGCGTTGTAAGCGATGTTGGTCTGCCCGTCCACGAACCAGCGGGCATGCGGCTCTTGCCAGTCAAGCACCTGCGTCCACGGCTGCGTCCAGGTCAGTTGGCCCGCCACTTCCGTCCAGAAGGTTTCGGGATCATCCAGGCTCTGGCGGTAGCGGCGCTCATACTCCCCGCGCTTGATACTGGCCTTCGCCGCAAACTCGGCGGGCGGCTCAATGACGCGGGTTTCGTGAAGCACGTTGTCAATCAGCATGTTGTCAATTTGGTCGGTCATGCAGGGTCCCCTTGTGTGTGGTGCTGTGGAATTCGGTCGTGGTGCCATGCTATACCCGCCCGCCGATTGGCACGGGGGGTTGAAACTTATTTTCGGGAAGGCCGGGGCGGTGGATTGAACTCCAAACCCCTACGCTGCCGCCGCCGCTGAGCTATAACCGGAAGCGTGATCTCCCCCGCGCCCTCCCTGCAAAACAACTTCGTGCAAGACGCCTTGGGCCGCCCGCTGCGCGATTTGCGCATCAGCGTGACCGACCGATGCAATTTGCGCTGCACCTACTGTATGCCCCGCGAAATCTTCGGCCCCGATTACGATTTTTTGCCGCGTGAGGAGCTGCTCAGCTTCGAGGAAATCGAGCGGCTCTCTCGGCTGTTCGTCGAACTTGGCGTCCAAAAGCTCAGGATCACTGGGGGCGAGCCGCTGCTGAGACGCGATTTGCCGCAGCTCATCGAGCGCCTGAGCCGGATTGAAGGCGTGGACGACTTGGCCATGACTACCAACGGCCTGCTGCTCCCGCGCTTGGCGGGCGACCTCAAAGCGGCGGGCCTGCGGCGCGTAACGGTCAGCTTAGACAGCCTCGATCCCGAAACCTTCGGCAAGATGAACGGGCTGGGCGTTCACCCTGACAAAGTGCTGGCGGGCATTGAAGCGGCCTTGCAAGCGGGGCTGGGCGTCAAAGTCAACACGGTGGTTCAGCGCGGCGTCAACGACTCAGCGCTGGTGGAGCTGTGGACAGCGCTGCGCTCAAAGGCCGTGGTGCGCTTCATCGAGTTTATGGATGTGGGTAACCACAACGGCTGGGAGATGAGCCAAGTGGTGCCGTCGAGCGAGGTGATCGCCCGTTTGGCTGGATCAGGTTCGCCGCTGCGCCCGCTCGACGCCCATTATCAGGGTGAGGTGGCCTCCCGCTACGCCGACGCGCAGGGCTTTGAAGCGGGCGTGATCAGCAGCGTCACCGCGCCGTTTTGCGGCGACTGCTCACGGGCAAGGCTCTCGGCAGTGGGGCAGCTCTATACCTGCTTGTTTGCCACCCAGGGCACCGATCTGCGCGGCCCACTGCGGGCAGGCGAAAGCGACGCCGAACTGCTTGAACGGCTCAGGGGCGTGTGGCAAGTCCGGCGTGACCGCTACAGCGAGGAGCGCGGCGAGGCCAGCGGGAAACGCCGTGAGCAGAAAGTGGAAATGTCTCACATCGGCGGCTGAGGGCAGCCAGCGCTGGCCTTTGAACTTCAGTTCAGGCCGTCTCTCTTGGAAGCCTCAGGTTCAGCTTGCTTCCTTCGGTGTAACGGGCGCATGAACACTCCGCAGCGCAGCAGGTGTTCTCGGTACGCAAACGCGCTCCAATTCAGTTAATATGAAGCCAACTCGGCACTCGTCTAGAGGAGTGCCAGAGCAAATCTTCATGAATAGGCTGCACCGGAGGGTCAAATGGCGAAATACCCACTGATTAAAAGCACGTTGAAAGACCGCTTGCTCGGCGGACATTATCAGGAGGGATTACCGTTGCCCAGCGAGCCGCAGCTCGCCCGCGAATTTGAAGTCTCGCGGATGACCGCCCGGCGGGCCATTGACGAACTTGAGCGCGAAGGCTACGTCTACCGGGTGCAGGGCGCGGGCACCTTCCCCACCGGCAAGCGGTTTCGTCAGGGGATGTTCCGGGTGCGGCCCTTCAAAGAGTGGGCACGCCACCCCGACCACCGCACCGGGGTGCTGCACGCCATGCAGATTCAGGCCACACCGGAAATCGCCATCGTGTTGCAGGTGCAGCTCGGCGATCCGGTGATTTTTATTCACCGCCTCAGAACTGCCGGAGACGAAGCCCTGGTCATTGAAAAGCGCTATATCAACGCGGCGTTGGTGGGCGATTTGCTGTCACAAAACCTCGGCGTGGAGAGCATTCACGAAGTGATGGTGGCGATGGGCGTGCCGCTGACGCGGGTGGAGCAGGCCCTAGAAGCGGTCAACCTGCGCCAAGAAGAATCAGACTTGCTGCGGGTGCCGGTGGGATCGGCGGCCTTTTTGCTGCGCCGCACCACCTACAGCGGCACCAAGCGGGTGTCTTACGTCAATTACTGGGTGCGCGGCGACCGTTACGCCTTTCAAGACAGTTTTGAGCCGTGAGCGACCTTACTGGAAGCTTGGCCGCGTTGTACCCCGTACAAATTTGAACTCCTGTGCAGTATTTTAGATGAATATGGACGCCCCCTCCCTGCGCGAACGGCAAAAAGAAAAGCGCCGCACCCGCATTTATCACGTTGCGATTGATCTCTTCAAGCAAAGCGGCTTTCAGGCCACGACTGCCACCGACATCGCCAAAGCCTCCAACGTCTCACGCGGGACTTTTTTCAATTACTACCCTTACAAAGAAGCGGTGCTGCTCGATTACGGCGCTCAGATTATGGCGCGGCTGCGCGAGCTGGCCGAAACCCGTTTGGCACAGGGCCACGCTCCGCGCAGTGTGCTGGAAGAAGTCTGGGACAAACTGGCCGAGGAAAGTGGGCAGGAGCGCGGCCTGATTCCGCCACTGGCCTACGAAGTGATGAATCCCAGCCCTGAACGTGCCCGCACTGCTTACCAGGCTTTGCCGCTCAGCCGCGTCATCGAGCTGATCTTGCGACCGATGCAGCAGGCCGGGCAACTGAGGAGCGATCTGAGCTTGCAACGTATGAGCAACTTGATTGCCGACACCTACCTCATTATTGCCCTGCGCTGGAGCGCTTACGGCACCGACCGCTCGCTGAGCGAAGAAATGCGCCTCACGCTGGGCTTTTTGATGGAAGGCGTGGTGAAGCGCTAGAGTATTTGCTCCTTCCAATTCACCTGGGGCCGGGCTGGAGGGCTTACCTCTCCCCGCTGAACTTGGTATGATCTGCTGTAGGTCAGGCAGGGAAGCGAGATTCGCTTTTTTGCCGGGCGGGGACTTTCACCCCACATTTCAACTCTCCCACCGCAAGGCCGCGCCGCCCGCACCCCAACGGCGCTGCGGCGTTTGCGTGTGCTGGCCGCCTCTGCTCAGCCGAGCCGGGCAGCCAGTCAAAAGGCTTCTATGGAACTGACTCCCCGTGTGCCCCCCCACAACAACGACGCCGAAATCAGCGTGCTGGGCAGTATTTTGCTCGAAAACGACGTGCTGATCCAAGTCGGCGATACGGTCGCGCCGGAGATGTTTTACCGCGAAAGCCACCGCAAGATTTTTTCTGCGATGCGGACGCTGCAAGAGCGCGGCGAGCCGGTCGATTTGGTCACGCTCAGCGACGAACTGACCAAGCGCGGCACCCTCGACGAGGTGGGCGGCCTGACCTACCTGATCGGGCTGTCGGATCAAGTGCCGACCTCGGCCTACGCCGAGCACTACGCCCGCTTGGTGCAGGAAAAATACACCTTGCGTCAACTCATTTCGGCCAGTTCGCAGGCGATGAAGCTGGCCTACGACGGTCAACTGCCGCTCGAAGACTTGCTCGACAAAGCCGAGAAGCTGATCTTCGAGGTCTCCGAGCAGAAGAAAAAAGGCGAGCAACATCAGGCCATGAGTGAAGTGGTGCAAGACACCTTCGAGTACATCACCTTGCTTCACAGCAACAAAGGCATTCCCGACGGCGTGGCCAGCGGCTTCCGGGATCTGGACGAGCAGATTTCGGGCCTTCAGAAGGGCAGTTTGAACGTGCTGGCGGCCCGGCCGAGCATGGGAAAAACGGCCTTCGCCCTTTCGATTGCCCAAAACGTTGCCCTGCGCGGCGACAAGACGGTGGCGGTCTTCAGCTTAGAAATGCCCAGCGTGCAACTGGCCCTGCGAATGCTGTGCGCCGAAGCGCGGGTGGATATGAACCGCATTCGCAGCGGCAACCTCAATGAGCGCGACTTCGAGCGCCTCGCCCACGCCGCCGGACGCTTGGCCGAGGCTCCGATGGTCATTGACGACGAACCGGATCTGACGGTCAATGCGCTGAGAAGCAAGCTGCGGCGCATTCAGGCGCAGTACGGCAATCTGGGCTTGGTGGTCATCGATTACCTGCAACTGATGTCGGGCAGCAAGGGCAGCACCGGCGCGAACGAAAACCGCCAGCAGGAGATCAGCCTCATTTCGCGCAACCTCAAGAGTATTGCCCGCGAACTGGAAGTGCCGGTGATGGTGCTCTCGCAGCTCTCGCGGGCGGTGGAGCAGCGGCCCAATCACCGGCCGATGCTCTCGGATTTGAGAGAATCAGGCGCGATTGAGCAGGACGCCGACATCGTGATGTTCATTTACCGCGACGAGTATTACAACAAAGAAACCGACCAACAAGGCATTGCCGAAATCATCATCGGCAAGCAGCGTAACGGCCCGGTCGGTACCGTCAAACTGCAATTTCACAGCGCCCACGTGCGTTTCAACGACCTGGCAGGAGAGAGCTGATGCCCGAACAAAACCCCAAGGGCAAAGGCCCCACCGCCCGCACACCGTCTACTCCCCAGACGGCTTCAACCCATGCAGCGCCAACTCAAGCCGCCTCCACCCCACCGGCTCAGCCCAGCGCTCCCAAAGACCCCAATCAAGCGTCGCAGCCCAGCCGCAACAGCCGCCGCAGCCGCAGCCGGAGCCGCAACAACAACCGCAGCGGCAGAAACGACGCCCCCAGCCCGGGCCGCAGCAAAGCCGAAGTGCTGCCACCCGTGACCGCCCCGCCTTCCAAAGGCCGCAACAAACGCCCGCTGGCCGAGCCGCGCATCGGGGTGGGCTGCATCGTCATGCGCGGCGACGAAGTGCTGATCGTGCGCGAGCGGGGCCGCTGGAGCCTGCCCAAAGGCGGCCTCGAAGTCGGCGAACTGATTCAAGACGGCGCACGCCGCGAAACCTATGAAGAAACTGGGCTGATCGTGGAGCTGCGCGAGCTGGCCTTCATGGTGGAATTTCAGGCCGAGACGTGGGGCCACCATCTGCAATTTTTCTATGCTTGCCGCGAAGTCGGCGGCACGCTGGGGCCACGCGACCCTGACCGTGACGTGCAGGAAGCCAAATTCGTGCCGGTGCGCCACCTGCGCGAGTATCTGCGCTTCCGGCCCCGTTTGGTGGCCCTTGAGAGCTGGCTGCGCGACAAACGGCCCAAGCATTTTGTCTTCGACCTCGACAAAGAGCCGGCCATGCTCAAAAAGCGCACGCGGGTAGAAACCGGAGTGGGCAGAGTTGGCCGCCGCAGCGCCCATTCCAAACTGACGCCGCAAGACCCCGATCTGGAGCGCCTGACTTTTGAAGCGGGCGAGGATGAGTTGCCGTAACAAGTGGCTGTACTGTGTCCAGCGGTATCCGGTGCCCGTTTCTAAAAGGCTGCCCGCGCTATGATGCCCAGCTATGGAGCCTTCCCGTTTACGAGGCCAGATCATCGCCGTGACCAGCGGCGACCAGGGCTATGGCCGCAGCATCAGCGCCGCCTTGGCCCGCGCCGGAGCCAGTGTGGTGCTGATCGGGATCAATCCGGAGACGCTCTCCGCCCATGCCAGCAGCATCGAGCAACTCGGCGGCACCGCTATTCCGCTCAAAGCAGATGTGAGCGTGCCGCTCGATTGGGCCAGTGCCCAAGCCCGCATGCTCGAAATTTTCGGAGCGCTGCACGGCATTGTACATCTGGCCGACAAACGCTCACATTCCAATTTCACCTTGCTCAGCGAGAGCGAGTGGATGGAGCTGTTCAACTGCAACATCAAAAGCAGCGTTTCGATGACACAAAATATTCAGCGGCGCTTGCCCGGCACCTGGCTCACCATCGTCGGGCCACATTTAGATGAAATTGGCCTACAGGCTTTTCCCCAGCGCGGCGCACTGCGCGGCTTGGTGGAACGGGCGGCCAGCGATGAGCTGCGGCTGAATATGGTGCTGCCGGGCCGGGCCAGCAGTGAGGAAAAATACGACGCGCCGCTGTGCGAGGTGGTGCTGACCTTGGCGCTGCCGGAGATGCAACATCTGCGCGGCAACGTCTTGGAAGTGCCGCTGCCCGCCGTGCCCAAGTACCGCGATCAGGAGCGCGAGGTTCTGGTGAGAAATTCTTGAAGTGCCCCTACTGCTCCGCCGCCGACAGCAAAGTGGTCAATTCGCGCTCCAGCGACGACGGCACAGCCATTCGCCGCCGCCGCGAGTGCCTCAGCTGCGCCCGGCGCTTTACCACCTACGAGCGTGCCCAGCTTGAGCCGCTGATGGTCATCAAGCGCGGCGGCCTGCGCCAAGCGTTCAATCCTGACAAACTGCTGCGCGGCCTGGCGCTGGCCAGCGAAAAGCGCCCGATTCCCCAAGAAACTTTGCGGGCCTTTGCCTATGGCTTTGAAGATGAAGTGGGAGCGCCGGAAGTCGAGAGCGGCGAGATCGGCAAGCGGGCCATGGGCTTTTTGCGCCCGCTCGACGACGTGGCCTATATCCGCTTTGCCAGCGTCTACCGCGAATTTGACAGCTTGGAGCGCTTTATTGAAGAGATTCAGGGACTGAAAGAGAAAGAGTGAAGGCTCAGTCCATCACCGCCTTAGACCGAATCGGCGTGGCTTTTTGTGGGTGCTTGCCCTCTACCCCCTGATACACCGCCCGAATCTGCTGATAATCGGCTTCCATATCGTCGCTCGGCGTCAAATAGCCCAGCACGCCTACCCGCTTGCGCCGCCAATCGAAGACGATCAGCGCAATCGGCACGCCCGCTGCCTGACTCATGTGGTAAAAGCCGCTCTTCCACGCCTCGGCTTTTTCACGTGTGCCTTCCGGCGCGAGGCCCAGCACGATTTCAGGTTGAGCGGCGATCATTTGGGCCACCGCTTCTACGAAGTTGCCGCCAGCTTTGCGCCGGTCAACCGACACCCCGCCCCACGCCCGAATCAGCAGCCCCAGCGGAGGCCTGAACAAACTGTGCTTGGCGACAAATTTGAGCGGCGTGCCGGTGGCCCGGGCCCACAGCAGCGCCGGCAGCAAATCCCAGTTGCTGGTGTGCGGATAAGCCACGCCCACCAATTTGACGGATGGTTCGGCAGGCAGCAGGGCCGTCCAGCCGCTGAGGCGCAGCAAGGCCGCCGCCAACCGCGAGCGGAGGGTGGGCGGGCGGTTTTGCCAACGCGGGGTCATGAAGCGAGTATAGAGACAGCAGCGTCTGGGCCGCATTACAATACCCTCATGACCGACTCCCCTCTTCCTGAGTTGACAGCGCAGCTCGAAGCGCTCGGCGGGCAATTGGTGTGGCGTATCGGCAAAGATGACGCCAGCGACGAAGTGGTGGTGCGGCTCGGCTACGCTTCAGCCACGCCGCGCTTTGCCCACCTGCCGCGCCTGCGCAGCGCCAGCGACGACGACCTGAGCGCCGCGCTGTCGCAGGGTGCGGTGGTGATCGAATGGGTAGACTGAGTGATGGCCAGCAGCTCACGGAGCGCTTTTGATCGTTGAAGCGAGCGAACGCTTTGAATTGCCCGCGCCCGCCGACGACGCCAGTGCGTTGGCGTTTTTGCGCGACCCGGCCCGCTCACTCGCCAAGGTGCGCTTTTTGCGCGAGCTGGCGGTCAGCGGCCATGAGGTACGCGGCGTGCTGGCCGTGCAGCTTCCGATGCTCGGCGAAGTGACCTTGCCCTTTTTCAGCGTGCTCGAAGTTACACCGCTGGGCGCACGCCTGATTCCCCAACCCTTAGACAATGAGCGGGCGTGGATTGAAGTCGGCGGCGAAGGGCAACTGAAGGAAGCAGCCTTGGCTTACGTGTTCGTGTTCCGCGCTCACTTGCAGATGCCCGCCGCCGAAAAGTGGGGCGGTGAGGCTTTCGAGAAGATGGTCAGGGCCGCCGCTTCACGCACCATCGCGCGGGTGGCGCAGGAATTGCCGAGGGCAGTGGGAGAAGCGCTGGAAGGCGGGTTTTAGAGCAGCCGCTGAGGCGCACTCACCTCCTTTACCGCTTTGAAGAGTAAAGAGAGAACTTCCGCTTTGCTCCTGTAGTCTCCCTCAAATCCACTCTCTCAAATTGGCCCCAATCAGCGGCCCGCTTAACTCCTCAGCGTTGGGCAATTGATCTGGCGCGAACCAGGCCGCCTCGGTGATCTCGTCAGCAGGTAACGTCAGAGCGCCGCCCATAAACTGTCCCTCGAAAAGCTGGGACACGTAGTCCACCACGTCGCCGTGAGGATAAGTAAAGCGGTACGCCGGGCCGATATAGAGTTTGAGCGCTCGGAGTTCGCTCACTTCCAGTCCCGCTTCCTCTTTCAGTTCGCGCCGGGCAGCCTGCTCGAAGGTTTCGCCGAGTTCCATACTGCCGCCCGGCAAAGTCCAGCGCCGCATATCGCCACTTCTGAGCAGCAGCACCCTCCCCTGCTCGTCCCGTAGCAGCACATTCGCGCCGGGAGCAAACAGCGGGCGCGGCCCCACCACGGCCCGCAGCTCGCGCAGATGTTCGCCGGTGGGCTTGGGCGGCACCCAATCCAGCGGCAGCGGCGGCAGTCCCACTTCCGAGCGCAGCAAGCTGAGCGTTTGCTTGTTGACGTTGGCGCTGATGGTCGGCAGATGGGCAAGGTCAAACCAAGCCAGCTCCAACGTCTCGCCGGAGTCGTCGGGAGCGGCCTGGGCAAGCGCGGCGGCGGGCAAGTGGCCCCGGCACAGCCCGCCCACGAAGTACACTTGATCGCCATTGGGATAGCGGTGATACAGGTGCGGGCCGCTGACGGCTTGCCAGAAAGTGAGCGGCGTGTCGAGTCCGGTTTCCTCATTCAGCTCGCGGCAGGCGGCCCCTTCAAAGGTTTCGCCCAACTCCAAGCCGCCGCCCGGTAAGCCCCACAAGCCGTCGTCGCCTCGCCGCTGAAGCAGCACCCGCTGCCTTTCATCTTGCACAGCAGCGCTGGCACCGACGCTGAACAGGGGCCGAGTGCCGAGGGCGGCGCGGAGTTCACTGAGATAAGACACCCGCACACTCTAGCCGTCTGCTCTTGCTTACGGCTCAGGAGGGTTAGCATCAGGGCATGACTCCGCCTGATTATGACGCCACGCTTGATTTGCCACCCGAACTCGCCGCCGACCTTTCGTATGACACTTTAGCCGTCCACACCGGCATCGGGCGCGGAACGGGCGTGGGCGTGGGCATCCCGATTCAGCAGATGGCCGCTTTTCAGTTTGACAGCTTAGAGGCCGCCGCCAGAGAGTTTCAGACCAACACGGGCAGCAGTTACTCGCGCATTCAAAACCCCACTGTCAAAGCGCTGGAGCGCCGCATCACCGCGCTGGAAGCAGGCAGTGAGACAGTCTGCCTCAGCAGCGGGCAGGCCGCCAGCTTCACGGCGTTCTTGAGTGCTTGCCGCGCCGGAGACCACATCGTGGCGACCAGCAGCTTATTTGGCGGGTCGGTGGCGATGCTCAGCAATGTTTTGCCGCTGATGGGCATTACGGCCAGCTTGGTGCCGAATACCCCCGACGCCGTGAAAGCCGCTATGCAGCCGAACACCAAACTCATCTGGGCCGAAACCATCGGCAACCCCGCCGCCGACGTGGCCGATCTGAGCGCTCTGGCCGAGATCGCCCACGCACAGGGAGCACTGTTGGGCGTGGACAACACCTGGGGCGGGGTGGGCCTGCTGTGCCGCCCGCTGGACTTTGGAGCCGACATGGTGACCCACAGCCTAACCAAATGGGCCGGAGGACACGGCTCGGTGCTGGGCGGCAGCGTCACGGTGGGCGAGCGGCACGACCTGACCCGCAACGCCATTTACACGGACGGCGAACCGAGTTTGCTGGAAGTGCGGGGCGCGGGCGCATTGGCTTGGCGGCAGCGCTGGTTCGGCGCTTCGCAGCTCGGCATGATCTTGCCGCCGCAAAGTGCCTACGCTATAGCTCAGGGCCTGGAAACCTTGTCGCTGCGCCTCACGCGGGAATGCGAAACGGCTTTGGCGCTGGCTGAGTTTTTGGAAGGACACGCGGGCGTGGGGCGGGTCAATTATCCGGGCCTTGAGGGCAGCGAGTTTCACGCTCTCGGCCAACAGTACCTGAGCGGCGGCTTCGGGGCCGTCATGTCGTTTGAAGTGGCGCACCCCGAAGAATTTTTATCGCGCCTCAAGGTCATTCGGATGGCCCCCAACTTGGGCGACACCCGCACGCTGGTGGTGCATCCCTGGACGACCACCCACGGCAAAATGCCCGAAGCCGCCCGCCGCGCCGCTGGCGTAACGCCGCAGAGCATCCGCATGAGCGTAGGCGTGGAGTCTCTGGCCGACTTGCAAGCGGATTTGAAGCGGGCGCTGAGCTAAAGCGGCTCAGAGGCTTCTATCCTCCGTGTGAGAACGCTGGGAAATCGGTCATCGCGCCGTCTACGTAAATGGTGGTGCCGGTGACGTAACTGGCCTGCGCCGAACACAAAAACACCACCATGTTGGCAATGTCAGTGGTTTCGCCCATGCGCCCCAGTGGGATTTTGGTCAGGAGGTCGGCCAGGGTGGTGGGATCACTCCAAACACTCTGATTGATCGGCGTGCGAACCGCGCCGGGGGCCACCGCCAGCACCCGCACCCCAAACGGCGCGGCTTCTTGGGCCAAGGTCTTCATCATCATGCTTTCGCCGCCTTTGCTGGCGGTGTAAGCGCTGTAGCCGCTCCAAGCAATCTGGTCATGCACACTGGTGATATTGAGAATCACGCCGCTCTTTTGCGGCACCATCCGTTTGAGGGCTTGCTGAGCGCACAAAAACGAGCCAAACAAGTTGATCTGGAGCACCCTGAGCCAAGCGGCGGGATCGGCGTCCCAACTCAGGGCGTGCGCTCCGTCGATGCCGGCATTGTTGACCAAAATGTCCAGGCCGCCGTAGTGGCTGTCTATTTGGGCAAACATGGCAGCCACCTGCGCTGGATCGCTGACATCGGCCAACACGCTAAACGCCTCGCCGCCCGCCGCCTGAATGTCCTGCACGATTTTGTCGGCAGCTTCAGGGTGAGAAACGTAGTTGACGACCACCCGCGCTCCCGACGCGGCCAGCCCGCGCACCACCGCTTCTCCAATGCCTGAGTTGGCTCCTGTGACGAGGGCACGCTGATTGTTCAAAGTGATATCCATACCGCTCAGCTTGGAGTGAATTGGGGGGAGAGAAAATGAAATCCACCGGGCTTGGTTTGAGAATGAGGCGCAGCTTAGAGGCCATGAGCGCCGTTTGAAGAGCATAACCACATCTGAGCTGCGAAAAATCTTCACATTGCTCCGCCAGACTAACCGGGTCATGCCCTGGCCCACGCTTCCCCACTCCTTTAAACCTCGCTCCAAACGGCGTTTACGTCACTATGAAGGCGTTCTCGGCACGGCGCTGGAACTGCAACTGGTGGCAGGAAGTGAAGACCAGCTTGACACGGCAGAAACCCAACTTTTGGCCGAACTAGAGAGATTAGAGCAGGTCTTCAGCCGCTTTTTACCGCACAGCGAACTCAACCGACTGCACCATCAGCGCGGGCAACCCGTCCGTGTGTCGCCGGAGTTCGCGGCACTGCTCACCCAAGCCCAGCGCATCATGACGCTGACGGGCGGCGCATTTCATCCGGCGGCGGATACACTGGCGCGGCTGTGGGCGGTGGGCGAGCCGGACAGTCAAACTTTAAGTGGCGTGCTGGAGCAGATGCGCCAATCGCTCTGGACGCTTGAGCACCAGCACGTCACGCTTCACACTGAGCTGACGCTGAATTTCAATGCCCACGCCAAAGGCTTCATCACCGACGCGGCGGCTCAGGCGGCTTTTCAGGTGGCGGGCGTGCGGGAAGTCGTGCTCAATATCGGCGGCGACGTGCGGCACCTCGGCGCTCAGAGCGTGCCGGTGGGCATCGAAGCGCCCGGCCGCTTGGCCGACAACCGGGAGCCGCTGGCGTTTGTGCGCCTGAGCAACCAAGCGGTGGCCACCAGCGGCCTGAGTCACCGGGGAGCACATATTCTCGATCCGCGCAGTGGGCAGCAACTTACAACCCACAGCAGCGTCTCGGTGCTGGCTAAGACTTGCGCCGAGGCCGACGCGCTGGCCACCGCCTTTTTGGTGCTGGGCACAGAAGAAAGTCTGCGGCTCGCGGACTCGCTGCCGAATGTGGGCGTGCTGATTTTGGAAGAAGTTCAGGGCGGCAGCGTTGAGCAGCGCAGCAATGCCTTTTGGCGACGACATCAAACCCCCAGCTCGACACCGGCTTTCTAACCCCCGTTTTACTTCCTTATGCCACCCTTGTTTCACTGCTCAGAGGAGCCACCATGACCGATTTCAAAGCGTCCAATCCCCAAACCCGCCGCCACTTTCTGGAACGCGCCCTCAAGCTAAGCGTCGCCGCCGCTGCCGCACTGACCTTACCTCGCCTCGGCTTGACTTCGGCTTCGGCCGCTGCCGCACCCGCCGCGCTGCCCAGCACCATGGAATTGGCCGTCAACTTGACCTTGGCCGCCCCCAGCGGTTTCCGGTACAACCGCCCCTACGTGGCCGTCTACATCGAAGACGCGCAGGGCAATCCGGTGCGGACGCTCAGCTTGTGGGCCGAAACCAACCGCCACGCCCGCTACCTTTCCGACTTGCGGCGCTGGTTTTCGCAGAGCAGCGATCTGGTCGCCACCGTCTCCAGCCCGACCCGCAACCCCGGCAGCTACAGCTTGGTGTGGGACGGCAAAACCGACACCAAAAAGCCAGCAGCGCAGGGCGATTACTTTGTGTGCGTCGAAAACGCCCGCGAGCATGGCCCTTACGGCTTGGTGCGCGAGAAGATCACACTGGGGACGACCCCGCTCAAAAAGACGCTGGACAGTGGCAGCGACGCCGATTTGAGCAGCGTCACTGTGGATTACCGCAAGAAGGCGTAAGTCCTGATGCCGCCAACCACCACTACCGACGCTACCGACACGCCGCCTGCCAAGCCTACGCGCCGCCCGCGCACGCTCAAAGCCAGTTTGAACAGCTGGCTGCGCTGGCTGCACACCTACATTTCCATGTTCAGCTTGCTGCTGATTCTGTTTTTTGCGGGCACGGGCGTGACCCTCAACCACCCGGATTGGACATTCGGCGGCGTGGAAAAGCAGCAACAATTCAGCGGCAGCTTACCGGCAGGCTGGCAAAAAAACGGCACGGCCGACGCGCTGAGCATCGCCGAGTTTTTGCGGGCCAAGTACGGCCTCCACGGTATAGCCAGCGACTTTCAGTATCAGGGTGGGATAGGCGGGCTGAGCTTCCGCACGCCCGGTTACAGCGCCGACGTGCAGTTTGACCAGAGCGGCAAATACTCGGTCAACGTGGACGCGCAGGGCGCACTGGCCGTCGCCAACGATTTTCACCGGGGCAAGAATTCCGGCGGGGCGTGGCTGTGGTTTATCGACGCTTCCGGCATTTTCTTGATGGTGGTGGCGCTGACGGGGCTGGGCATCATGCTGTACTTGAGAAAAGTCCGCACGGCTTCGCTCATCAGCATCGTGGTGGGCGGGGCGGTGATGGGATTACTGATGTGGCGGGCCATGTAGTGTTGGCATCAAAAAACAGCCGCCTGTGGAGTTGGTCAGGCGGCTGCTTTCTTTTAGCGGCTTGTCGTTAGGCTTTGGCTTTCTGCTTTTAGCATTGGCCCCACCCCCCAGCCCCCGCCCCAGTGGGGCGAGGGAGCAGATCGCTGCGCTCAGCACTGTGTCTTCGCGGCGTTCCTACTGGGTGTGTCCTCCCACGTTCTCCACGATTGGCCATTCGTCTAGATTCTGGCCGCTGCGTTCCGTATCTGCCCAGTTTTCAAAATGGGAAGGCGAAGGCTGACTTCAAAGCGGAGGAAGGCTGGGGCTGGCACAGCTCCGCAGGAGAGGGGTAAATTGGCTGACACTCCCCAGGAAATAGGTGCTATCTAACCCCTGACCTTCCACCAACTCAAAGCATTGCCAGCACCGCCGCGCCCAGTTCCTGCGTCGTTCCCTTGCCGCCCAAATCCGGCGTACGGACTTCGGTGAGTGCGGCTTGAACGGCGTCTTCGATGCGCTTTGCCTCGGCGTCGCGTCCCAGCGAGTGCCTCAGCAGCATCGCCACGCTCAAGATGGTGCCGCTGGGATTGGCGATGCCCTTCCCAGCAATGTCGGGAGCGCTGCCGTGAATCGGCTCGTAGAGGCCGGGGCCGTCGCCAAGGCTGGCCGAGGGCATCACGCCCAGCGAACCGGGAATAACGGCGGCGAGGTCGGACAAAATGTCACCGAACAGATTCTCGGTCACGATCACGTCGTAGCGGCCCGGCGTTTTGACCAGCAGCATCGCCACCGAGTCCACGTATTCATGTTCCAGCTTGATATCTGGATATTCAGTGTCGTGCAGGTGCTGCACCACGCCGCGCCACAGCTCCGAGACTTCCAGCACATTGGCTTTGTCCACACTGGTGACTTCGCCCTTGCGGGTTTTGGCCGCTTCAAAAGCGACGCGGGCCACGCGGTCGACTTCTGCTTTGCTGTAGCCGATGGTGTTGTAGGCGCTGTCACCTTCGATGGCGCGGCGGGGGTCGAAGTAAGCGCCGCCGAGCAGCTCGCGCACGATCAGCACGTCCACTTGCTTGGCGAGGTCTTCGCGTAGCGGAGATAAGCTTTCCAGTCCCGGCATCACCTTGACGGGCCGCAAGTTGGCGTACACGCCCAGGGCCTTTCGCAGTTGCAGTAAGCCCGATTCGGGCCGTAAGGGGCGCGGGAGGCTGTTCCAAGGCGAGTTTTGCGCTCCACCCACCGTGCCGAGCAGCACCGCGTCGCAGTTTAAGACCGCTTCACGGGTGGCGTCGGGAAACGGCGAGCCGGTCTGGTCATACGCGCCGCCGCCGAGCAGGTGGTATTCCAGCTGCACATCCGGCGCGACTTTTTGCAGCACTTCTACCGCGCTGGCGCAGACTTCCGGGCCAATCCCGTCACCGGGCAAGACAACAACTTTAGGCACGCTGGGTTCCGGGTGCAGGGTTCTCGTCGCTGTCATGCCCGGCGTGGCCGTGTCCAGCCTCAGTGCTTTCGGCGTTCAGGGTTTCGGCTTCCAACTCCGCTTTGGAGTGGTCGCGCATGTATTCCAGCCAGCCACCCGCCGCCTTGACGTCCAGCGCGAACTGCGGCACCGGCGAGAAGGCCACGCTCTGGCCGGTGCGCTGGTTGGTGATTTTGCCGGTGGCGAGGTCAATGTCGGCCTCGTCGCCGTCCTCGAAAGCGGCCACCACATCTTCAGACTCAAGAGCCAAAAAGCCGTTGTTGATGGCATTGCGGTAAAAAATGCGGGCGAAGTTGGGCGCTAAGATGGCGCTGATGCCCGCCCCGCGCAGGCACCAGACCGCGTGTTCACGTGAGGAACCGCAGCCGAAATCCGATCCCGTCACCATGATGTCGCCGGGCTTGACGCGGTTAACAAAGTCTTTGTCGTAATCTTCCATCGCAAATTTGGCGAGTTCAGATTCGATGTCGGTGGTCAGGTAGCGGGCCGGAATAATTTCGTCGGTATTGATGTGGTCGCGGGCAAAGACATGGACTTTGGGCATTTTACTGTTCCTCGCTGGCGCTCATGAGTTCATCCGGCAAATCTTCGTAGAGATCGTGCCAAGTCTCGCCGTCAAAGCTGATCTCGTCTTCGATGACCTGAGCTTCAAATGAATCGCCGCCGTCTTCATCCTCGTAGAGATCGTTCGGCACATTGATCTTGATGGCTTGGACTTGCGGCAAGTCCTGATTTTCGTCTTCAATTTCGTAGAACGATTTCAGCACGCCCTCGGTGTAGCTTTTCCAGTTTTGTGGGTCGTCCGCTCCGGTGTATTTTTGCAAGTCGGCGCTCAGGCGCGGCGCGAGCGAAGCGTCTAAAGCGTCCTTGGGCCAGTCCATCCGCCCATCCGCCCAGATGGTCGCCGTGAAGGTGTCCACGTCGGTGAAATCACCAAATTCACCGTCATCGTCTTCCGGTTCATTCACCGGATAGTCTTGCCACGTTTGGCCGCCGTCAAGCGAGTAGGCTTGCTCCTCGGCCAGCGGATAAACCTCGAACGGGCCCACGAAGTCAAAGGGCGGGGCAAAAAACGATCTCAGCGGCGCGGGCTGGCGAAGCTCGAAGCCGGATTTGAGGGCGTTAGGCGTTTGGGCAGCATCCGTTTGGGCCTCGCCTGTTTGAATTTCGTCTGGGTCTTGCTCCAAGCGCTCGGCGTGAATCTCGGCCCACTCTTCAGGCGTTTCACCGTGCCAGCGCTGAACAAACGTCGTCAGCGCGTTCTTGAGTTCTTCCGGCGGCTGGGGCGTCCAGGTGATTGAGCCGTCACTGGACTGCTCAGCGCTGTAGCGGCCTACCCCATCGCCCTCAAGCTGCAAGGCGGGATGCTGAAAAAGGTAGCCGAGCATCTCGGCAGGGTCTTCCGGCTCGGAGAACTGCTGCCAGCTTTGATTCTCAAAGGCGTGCTGGCGGCTGCGGATTTTGACCCACGTGTTTTCAGCGCCTTCCACTTTGATTTCGCCGGGTTCATCTTGGTGATTACCCGCAGGCCACACCGCCAGCTCGCCCAGAATGCGGCGGCGCGGCGGCACGGGAATTTTTTCCACGTCCTCGCGGGTGATCAAGCGCTCTTCCGGCATTCCCGCCGAGACGAAGTCGGTGCGGTACATCTGATCCCAGTACGCGCCGCGCGGCAAGTGCTCCAGCGCCTTGATGATCTGCTGGCGCTGCACCTGACCCTCGGGCAAGCTCACCGGGGTCAGTTCACCTTCGCGGTCGAGCAAAACTTCAAAAGGATAGACGGTGGGCATCAACCCCAAAGCTTTACGGCGTTTGGCGTCTCCCATCAGTCTGCCGCCCCGCCCGTCACTTGGCCGAGCGTATGGTTGTAGGCGCGGGGATCGGCGATAAAGCCCGCCACCGCGCTGGCCGCCACCGTCGCGGGCGAGGCCAGATAAATGGCCGCCGAAGGATCGCCCATGCGGCCCACGAAGTTGCGGTTGGTGCTCGAAATACACACGTCGTTCGGCCCCAGCACACCCGAGTGCATGCCCAAACACGCGCCGCATGACGGATAAGAGACACTCGCGCCCGCGTCCACGAAGATTTCGAGCAGGCCTTCTTGCGCCGCTTGCTTCCAGATCAGTTGGGTGGCCGGAACCACGATCATCTGCACACCCTCGGCGACTTTGTTGCCTTTCAGAATGCGGGCCACGTCGCGCAAATCAGAGATGCGCCCGTTGGTGCAGCTTCCGACATAAGCGTGGGTCACGGGGATGTGGTCGCTGCCGGCCACTCGTCCGTTGCTGGGAATGTTCGGGTAGGCCACCGTCGGCTCGACCTGGCTGGCGTCCACCTCAACCACCACTTTGTATTTGGCGTCGGGATCGGACTGGTACTCGGTGTACTGATCGGGGGTCACGCCGCGCTCGGCCATGTAAGCGCGGGTGGTGTCGTCCACGGCGACGATGCCGGTTTTGCCGCCCGCTTCGATGGCCATGTTCGCCAGAGTAAAACGGCCTTCCATATCGAGGTTGTCGATATAGTCACCGACCCACTCCATCACCAGGTAGTTGGCTCCGTCGGCTCCGATGCGCTTGATGACTTCCAGCACGATGTCTTTGGGGGTGACGCCCTGCTGGGTCTGGCCAGTGACTTTAATTAGCATGGTTTCGGGAACTTTGAACCAGACCATGCCCGCGTAGATGGCTCCGGCGAGGTCGGTGCTGCCGACACCTGTGGCAAATGTTCCGAGCGCTCCGGCGTTGCAGGTGTGCGAGTCGCCAGACACCAGCGTTTGGCCGGGCTTCATCAGGCCGGTATTTTCGAGAACGACGTGGGCAATGCCGCCGCGCCCCACGTCGTAAAAGTGCTTGATGCCTTTTTCTTTGACCCAGCTCTTGAGCTTTTGGTACATCTGGGCGGCTTTAATATTCATGGCCGGAACCGAGTGATCCGGCACCGCCACGATTTGATCGGGGTTAAAGACCCTGTCCATGCCGCGCTCTTCGAGCATCCGCAGGGCGGCGGGAGTGGTGATCTCATGGCACAGCACCCAATCGGTTTGGCACTCGATGAGTTGGCCCGGCGTGAGGGTGGTATGGCCGCTGTGGGCCGCCAGAATTTTTTCGGCAATCGTCATTCCCATGTGCTTGCTCCTCCTCCCAGCTCCCGCCCATAAAAAGTCCCCGAACTGCGAGTGAGTTCGGGGACGGTGGACGAACGCGAGGGCCTGCGCTCACCGCCCCGAGCAAAGAAGAAGCACGCCTTTGTGGGCGTCTCCGGCTTGGCGGGCGGTCAACATGCTGAGCAGTCTAGTGCTTTGGGAGCGGGGGGGCAAGGGCGAGGAGAGGAAGCAGAAAAGAAAACGAGAAAGCAGGCGGTAGCGTCAACTTGGGAGAATATTTTCAAGATCTTTCACAATCAACCGTCCTTCCCCAAATCAAGAATAGGCGAACTGTTTCATCGCTTCTCCCCCATCACTGGCGCTTGCATCGGCTTTTTACCGGCCTCCAGCGTTCCAGCTTGCACGGCCTGGGCCACTTCCAGCGGTGTTTCGGCGCGGGTCATGCCTTTAGGCAACCGCCGCCAGACCGCCACCACTGCCAGCAGCGCCAGCACTCCCACCACGATCAGCCCCTGACGCGGCCCCAGCGGGCCAGATTTGTCAATCAGGTAACTGACCAGCAAAGCTCCGGGCGGCCCCATTCCGGCCAGCACCAGCGAATACAGGCTCATCACGCGGCCCCGCAGGGCGTTGGGCACGGTGAGCTGAACGGTGCTGTTGGCGCTGATCAAAAAAGTCAGCATCCCGAAGCCGCAAACGGCCAGCACCAGCGAGGCCAGCAAAGCCGAGGGCGTCAGCGCAAAGACTGCCAAACTGATAATCAAAATTATTGCGCCGGAACGCAAATTTTTGGCTGGATCGGCCTGCGAGGCTTGCCACAGCGCCCCCACCATCGCGCCCACCCCGAACGCGGCGTTCATGGCCCCAAAGCCGCCCTCGCGCAGGTTATAGACCGCGCGAGCAAAATACGGAATGATCACGTTGAAATTGATGGCTGTTAAGCTCAGCAGCGCCACCAGCACCATCGTCATGGCGATATTGGGCGTGGCACGCACATAGCGCAGGCCCTCTTTGATGTCGTCGATGACCGCCCGCTGCCCGCCCACTTCACGCGCCGGAAATGGCAAAGTCGCCAGCACGTAAATCACCAAACCGAACGACACCACGTTCAGGTAAAAGGGAAACGCGAGGCCCTCGATGGAGCTGCTGGCTGCCCCGCGCCCGGCGAACAAAGCCACGCCCAGCGCCGCCACTCCGCCGAATACCGCCTGCCCCAAAGTGCGCGAGACATTAAACGACAAGCTGTTGAGCGCCACCGCGTTGGGCACGTCCTCACGCGGCACGAAGTCCACCACCATACTTTGACGGGCCGGCATGTCAAAGGCGTTGGCTATCCCGCTGATCCCCGCCAAGATCAGCACCAGCTCGAAGCTGACCAAGCCGAGGTGGGTGGTGATGGCCAAGATGATGGCGGTGATCATCAAGGTGATCTGGGTCGACATCAGCACTCGGCGGCGCGGCACCCGGTCAACAATGGCTCCGGCAAACAGCGACAGCAGCAAACTCGGGGTGAACTGGGCCGCCGTGACCCACCCCAGAGCCGCCGCGTTGTTGTTGGTCAGTTCTAAAACCAAGTACGACTGGGCCGTGGACTGCATCCAGGATCCCACCAAGCTGAGAAGCTGTGAAAACCAGTACCGGCGGTAATTGGGATGGCGCAGAGCGCGGAAAGTCTTGACGCGCCACGCCTGAGCGGCAACGAGCATGAGTTTACCGTGCGCCCGCATCAGATTGGAAACATGAGTGCCGGTGAAACTCAGCTTGTCTCACCCCAAATGCCCCCCGTCAGCGTCTTTAGGAAGCTTGATCTGGGTCTCACATTCTACCGTGAACCGTGTTACACTAGGCCAAAGCTTCACTGGACATTCATCTGCGCTTCCCCCGCATCTTCCACCCCGAACCGCCGCGCCGAAGGCCCCAGCCGCTGCACTTTGAGCACTGACCGCCTGCCAGCCAACCGAGGTCTCCGTGTTGAGAACGCCAACGTGCCGAACTTTCCTGAGCTGCCTCTCATTGGGCAGGCCCTTAACGAGCTGGACTTTACCGCGCCGAACGCTGGTCTGCGCTTCTCTCCTACTCCCCGGCCTCGCGCTGGCGTCCAGCGGCTCCGCTGCAAGCTCGGCAAGTTCGTTTCCGGCGGGCCTGAGCATCAAAGTGCAGCCCAAAGACACCGCCTACAGCTTGGCCAAAAAGTACAACCTCAGCGTAGATTCGCTGCTCAGCCTCAACAATCTCAGCTCTTCAAATTTAACGGTTGGACAACTCCTGCTCGTGTCGCCCCCGACGTACACCGTCACCAAGGGCGACACGGCTTTTTCAATTGCACGCAAAAACAACTTGACGGTCGACGCTCTGCTCAGCCTCAACAACCTCAGCAGCACCAAAGTCAACTTGGGGCAGGTGCTGAAAGTGGTGGCCGTGAGCGCTTCCACCGCAAACTTGGCCAGCGGCGCGGCGAGCAGCAGCGCGGTCAGTGTGGCCAGCACCGTGATCAGCTCCAGCATCACCGTGACGCCCGCTGCCGCTGCCGTGCCGCCCGTGAGCTACGCGCAGGAAGCGCCGCCCAGCACCCTGCTGGAAGCCGCGCTGACCCCGCCCGTTCAGACCACCACCGCCAGCATCATCACCACCTTGCCGCCCACCGCCTCCGCTGACTCGCCCAGTCTCAGCACCGACTGGCTCAGCAATGCCCAGGGCCTTTTGGGCGTGCCTTATGTCTACGGCGGCAAAAGCCGGAGCGGTACCGATTGCAGCGGCTTTGTCTTGCAAGTGTTCACGCCGCTGGGCCTGAGCTTGCCGCGCGTCAGCGCCGATCAAGCCCAGGTCGGGGTTTCGGTGGAGCGCTCGAATCTTCAGAGCGGCGACTTGGTGTTCTTCGATACCGAGGGGCGCGGCAAAGTCACCCACGTCGGCATCGTGGTGGACGGCAACAGTTTTATCAATGCCAATTCATTCGCGGGCCGCGTCACCATCGACGACCTCAGCAGCCGCTACTGGGCCACCCGTTACCTCGGCGCGAGGCGCGTGCTGGGCGTGATGGCCGCCAGCCACTAAATACCGGCTCCTAACAACGAAGTTGGGAAGAACAGGACTTGGAGCGGGGGGATGGAATTTCTCCCGCTCTACTCGTCTGGCCTCAATTCGCACTCCACTCCCTCTGGCAACAGATAAGCACTCAGGTGGCCGCTGAAGAGATCGGCGATAAGGTACGGCACGTCGTAAGCAGCCTGCTGCTGGTCAGTAAGGCTGAAGTGGGCTGGGCCGTGCGGGTGGCTGTGATAGATGGCCACCAGCTCCAGCGCCTCTGCCCGCATGGATTTCAGAGCCCGCAGCAGGCCCGCCGCTTCGGCCAGGTACTCGCGCTGGGGGTGGGCGGCTCGGTTGACCAGCGGATACAGCCTGCTGGCCTGCCACCCACCACCCGCCACCGACCAATCGCCCACCTGCCACCCGCCCAACACGCCAACGCATTCCTGCGGCGCATCTCGGCGGGCGTGTTGCCAGAGCTGAGTTTCAAGTCGCCTTGGTAGCAGCAAGCGGGGCGCAGCGTCAGACATCTGCCCAGCTTGCACCGCCGGACGCGGGCGAAACAAGTTGGCAAGTCTTACATGTGAAGGCCTCCAGCAAGCCCAAAGCCAAAACCAGTCCTCAGCCGCTAAACTAATCTCATGACCACCAAGAAACGCGCCAAACCCGTCCAGAACCGCTTTGACGGAGAAGCCTTCGGCTTGGTGCTGTTCGCGCTGGGGATTTTTTTGATCGTGACGCTGGTGTTGCCCACGCAGGGAGCCGGATTCATGTCGCAGGCCCACGCGCTGCTGATGACCTGGCTGGCGTGGGGCAGCTACACCTTGCCGCTGGTGCCGCTGTGTTACGGCATTCTCATTTTCCTGAACAAGGATCTGCGAAACCTCACCCGCCGCCTGCTGGGGGCGGCCGTGGTGGTGGTGTCGCTGCTGGCCCTAGAGGGCGTCATTTGGCCGGGCGCGGCGGGCAAACTCGCCGCTCTGGCGGTCAGTCCGCTTCAGCCCCTGTCGTACGCAGCGGCGCTGCTTCCTCTCGTCACCTTGACGCTCGGCTGCGAGTTGGTGCTGGGAATGCCGGCGCTGAGCCTACTCAAAGGTTTTTTTCGTGGCCTCAGCGCCGGAGTGGGCGTTGTGCTGGGCTGGGGCCAAGCCGCCGTAGAAACCCGCCAGGAAGGCAAAGAAACCGCCCAGCAGCGCCAGCACATGCGCCAGCACCTCTCGTCTCACAGCCGCAACCTGGAGACGCTGACCAAGCTGTATCCCGAAAGCCGCGAACTTCAAAGCTGGAAAAACGAAACAAAAGACGCCAGTAAGCAGGTGCGTGCGCTCGACGAACACGGCCTGAGAGACATGGAAGCCGACCTGAAGCACTGGCAAGACATCAGCAGTTCGTTTGTGCAGAGTGCCGGGCGCGACCTTCAAGCGGCGGTGAGCAGCGAAGCGCCGGACGCGGGCGCACAGGTCGAGGTGATGGCCCAAGACGTGCGCTCCAGCCGCCACGAACTCGGCCTAGAGTTGCCCTCCACGCTGGCCAGCGGGGCGCTGGAACGGCTGCGCCGCAGCATGATGATGGATCTCTACCGCCTCGCCGCCAAAGCTGCCAGCCTGGAGCGCGAGCGCGGGCGGGCCGCCAAAGCCTTGGAGAAACCCGATCCGGCATTGCTATCCCGCGAGCGCCCCGCCCACGCCCAGCGGGTGCAGAGCTGGCGCGAACTGAGTGAGGGCTACGCCGCTTGGAAGGAGCGCTCCGCCCTCTACGCTGGCTGGCCCGCACTGGCCCGCGCCTACGACGCTTCCCCGACCCGCCTCGCCGAAAACCTTGAGCAAGCCCTGCTGACCGACCCTGACGGCACCCTCAGCGAGCAGGCGGTTTGGCAGCAGCGCTTGGAAGAGGTGCAGCACGACAGCGGCACCCACACGCCGCTGATGGATTTTGATTTCGGCGGCCCAGCCGACTCTTTTTCTGCGTCGGAGCAGGCCCAAAGCGCCGGGTTCGGTGCGGATTTAACGTATCAACCGCCGCTGATGGACTTTCAGCTGGGCGGTCAACCCGCCGGGACTCAGGCAGCGCCAGCACAGGCGGCGGTCTTGGTGGCCTCCACATCGCCCGCCCAAACGGTAGGCAGCAGCAACGCCAGTACTTCTTTGCCGCAGCCATCGGGCCGCAAGCTGGAAGAAGACCACTTGCCCTGGGAGGAAGCGCCGCAGAGCCTGCCTCCCAAACGCAGCCGCCCGGCGCAGGGCGCTCTTGAACTGGCCATTCCGGGCACCGATTTGCTCGACCCGCTTCCGCCGGCACTCCACAACACCTTGCAGCTCGACATCTCGGCGCGGCAGCGGGCCGGCCTGATCAACGAAACGCTGGGACAGTTCGGCTTGTCGGCCAAAGTGGTGGACTTTGCACGCGGCCCCACCGTCACCCGCTACGAAATCGAGCCGGCTCCCGGCGAGAAGATCAGCCGGATTGCCAGCCTCAGCAACGACCTTGCCCGCGCCCTCGCCGTCGGCGGCGTGCGCGTCGAGGCTCCAGTACCGGGCAAAAGCGTGATCGGCCTCGAAGTCCCCAATGCCGAGCGCGAACCCGTCACCTTTCACACGGCGGTGGCGGCCAGCAGCTTTCAGAACACCCGCGCCCGCTTGCCGATCATTTTGGGCAAAAGCATCGACGGCGAACTGATGGTGGGTGACCTCGCCAAGATGCCGCACCTGCTGATCGCCGGTTCTACGGGGTCGGGCAAGTCGGTGTGTGTCAACACCCTGATCACCTCGCTGCTCTACAAATACCTGCCCACCGAGTTGCGCTTCTTGATGATCGATCCCAAGATGGTCGAACTCACGCCCTACGACGGCATTCCCCACTTGGTGCGCGGCGTCGTCACCAATCCGGTGGACGCGGCGGGCGTGCTGCTCGGCGCGGTGGCCCACATGGAGCGGCGCTACAAGATGATGTCGCAGGCCGGAGCCAAAAACTTGGAGCAGTACAACGCCAAGATGCGCCAGATCAACGAAACCGAGTTGCCGCACTTGGTGATTATCATCGACGAGCTGGCCGATTTGATGATCACCTCGCCCAAAGAAGTGGAGTCGGCCATTATGCGCCTCGCCCAAATGGCCCGCGCCACCGGAATGCACCTGGTGTTGGCCACCCAGCGCCCCAGCGTGGATATCTTGACCAGTTTGATTAAAGTCAACGTTCCGGCCCGCATTGCGTTTGCGGTCAGCAGTTCGCACGATTCGCGCACCATTTTGGACAGCATGGGAGCCGAGCGGCTGACCGGCATGGGCGACATGCTGTTTTATCAGCCGGGCTTGGTCAAGCCGATCCGCCTTCAGGGGCCGTATATCAGCGAGGACGAATCGAGCCGCATCACCGAAGAACTGCGCCGCCAAGTCTTTGACGACGCCTTCGTGGAACTCTACGGCCCCGACTTTGACGGCGGCATCGAAGCGGGCGGCCCCAGCCACGACAAAAGCAACATGGACTTTTCTGACCCGCTGCTGCGCCAAGCCGCTGAAATCTGCATCGAGGAAGGCCAGGGCAGTGTCAGCCGCTTGCAGCGCCGCCTCTCGGTGGGCCACGCCAGAGCCGGCAAGCTGATGGATTTGCTGGAGGCGATGGGCATTGTCAGCAAGCACCAAGGCAGCAAACCGAGAGACATTTTGATTAACAGAGAAGATTTGCCGGAGTATTTTGGGAAATGAAGTGTCTGAGGCTGCGCCCTGCAAGTTTTGAACTAAAGGTGCTAGCGATACCCGCCCCGCTTGCCTCAAAGCTGCCGAGTACCCACTGCCCCCCAATCACACAATCTGCTTGAGGTATACTCAAGGAACCGATGGCCTCCGACACCAAGCAACGCCCCGTCTACGTCATCAGCATTGCCGCTGAATTGGTGGATATGCACCCACAGACCTTGCGCTTGTATGAGCGCAAGGGCCTGATTCGTCCGGGACGCACCAGCGGTAAAACGCGGCTGTATTCCGAGCGCGACATCGAGCATTTGCGCGAAATTCGGCGGCTGACGCAGGAGTTGGGCGTCAACTTGGCGGGCGTGGAAGAAGTCATGCGGCTGCAACACGAACTCGACGACATGCAAGACGAGCTGGAGCAAGAGATCGAGCGAATCGAAAACGAGATTCGCGCTCAGGTCGCTCAGCCGCTGCCGGCGCTGGGGCAAACGCTCGATTCCAAAGACCGGCCCGTGTATGTGATCAGCATTGCTGCCGAGCTGGTGGACATGCACCCGCAGACTCTGCGCTTATATGAACGCAAGGGCCTGATTCGTCCAGGACGCAGCAGCGGCAAGACCCGGCTGTATTCGGAGCGCGACATAGACCACTTGCGCGAAATCCGGCGACTGACTCAGGAATTAGGCGTTAATCTGGCAGGCGTGGAAGAAATCATGCGTCTGAGATTTGAACTTGACGCCAACCGGGGCCGCCTGGAAAACCGGATTGCCGATATCCAGCAAGACATCACTGAGCGGATGACCCGGTGGCGCGAACTGCCCGCCCCGCCCCACAGCCACTCGGAGGCGGACGACACCAGTGAGTGAGTGGCCCGCACCCAGCACCATTTTGCCGATGTCCGAGACCCTCTGGGTGGTGGGAGACATTCACGGCGCACTCAGCAAGCTCAAGCTGCTGCTGCTGCGCTCTGGCCTGACCGATTTTGACGGCTCATGGCGCGGGGGCGCGGCGCACCTGGTCTTTCTGGGCGATTACCTCGACCGGGGCGAAGACGGCGCGGGCGTACTGCGCCTGATACGTACTTTGCAGCGCCAAGCCTTGCTGGCCGGCGGGCGGGTCGACGCGCTGCTCGGCAACCATGAAGTGATGTTTTTGGCGGCCATGCTGTTTCGGCAAAAAGACCCGAGGGACGAACACGGCTTTTACGAGTACTGGCACAGCAACGGCGGTCAGCCGCGCGACATGACCTTAATCGAACCCGGCGACCTCGGCTGGCTCTCGGAGCGCCCCGCCATGCTGCGGGTCGGGCCGTGGCTGATGCAGCACGCCGACAGCGCCATGTATCTCAAGCTGGCTCCCAGCATTCCTGAGGTCAATGCGGCGGTGGCCAGCAAACTTCAGTCCACGGAGCCCAGAGTCTGGCAGGAGTTTCTCAGCGCCTTTGCCGCCCGCTTCGCCTTCGCGGGCCAAGACGGCGCACCCCTGATTCAGCGGGTACTCAGCACCTTTGGCGCGGAACGCATCGTGCACGGACACACGCCCATCAATTTGCTGCTCGGCACTTCCGGCGAAGAACCGGGTGCGCCGCTGCCTTACGCTTCCCGCCTGTGCCTAGACATCGACAGCGCCATGGCCTACATCCCCGGCGCGGGCTTCATGACCCGCCTCGATAATGAGGGCATCGCCGAAGTGGTGCCTTACCCGCCGCTGAGTTTTGCGCGGTGAGGGTGAGCTTAGCCCAGCAGCACGGCAAACTTATTTTTCAAATATTCACCGTAAATGTCCGGCTTGGCCCGGTTGCCCACATCTTTGAGCACAATCTTGCCTTCCGAATTGATCAGCACAAGTGACGGATACGTCCCGATTTGGTAAGCGGTGTTGATTGGCCCGCCGAAATCCAAGATGTTGCCGCGCTGAGCGTAGATGGTTTGGTCTTCGGGGGCGTCCGACTTGGTGTACCTGTCCACGATGAGCAGATCCACGCCTGACTGATGACAAGCTGCCGCCACCTGCATATCGATCAAACCGCAAACCGTGCAGCCCCGCGTGCGGAAATAAAGCAGGGTGTTGCGGGCAGGCTCCAGCGGAAGCTGCGGCAGCCTCGGCGCGGCCCTGCCCAGCCATTTTCGGGCCAACAAACCGGAAGTCAGCACTGTCCACAGACTTGGGCTTGAGGTGTCGCCGCCGTTGCCAGTCCGCTGAATCTTGATTTTGAGGCCCATCGGTACCCTCCCCTTTACGCCCGCCCGCTAAGCTCAGCTCGTCACTGGCCTTCCATCACCCGCTCCAGCCGCCTCAGCACCCGCTCCTTGCCCAGCGCTTCGAGCATTTCAAACAGGCCGGGGCTTTCGCTGGTTCCGGCAATGGCGGCCCGCAGCGGCTGCATCACCTTGCCCGCTTTCAGGCCCTCGGTTTCGGCCAGCCCGCGCAGCGCGGCGTCGGTGGTGTCATGGGCGAAATCCGGCAGCGCCGTCAAGGTGGCTTGCAGCTTGGGCAAGAGTTCGCGCCCATCGGCAATCAGCTTGGCGGCCTTGTCGTTGATGCTGTAATCCTCGGTAAAGAAATACGGCGTTTTTTCCCAGAACTCGGCCAAAGTTTCAAAGCGCGGCAGCATCATAGCGGCCACCGCATGAAAGTAAGCGTTGTTGGCAATGCCTTCCGTGTAGCCCTGCTCGGTGCCGAAAGCGTGCAAACGCTGCGTCACGTCGTCCAAGCTCAGCACCTCGCGGATGTATTTGCCGTTGAGCCAGCGCAGCTTGTCGAGGTCGAAAGTCGAGCCGCCCAGAGACACCCGCTCCCAAGTGAAGTGCTCCACCATCTCGGCAGGCGAGAAAACTTCCTGCGCCGCACCGTCTTCGCCGCTGGGCATGCTCCAGCCCATCATGCCGAGGTAATTGAGCAGGGCTTCGGGCAAAATACCCATCTTGCGGAAGTCCTCGACGCTGGGATCGCCCCGACGCTTGCTGTACTTTTTGCCGCCTTTGGAGAGCAGCCAGGGGGTGTGAATCCACTCCGGCTCATTCCAGCCCAGCCCCTGCAAAATCAGCTTGTGCACCGGGGTGCTGGTCAGCCACTCCTCGGCGCGGATAACGTGCGTGACGCCCATCAGGTGATCGTCCACCATCGCCGCGAGGTGATACGTCGGAAAGCCGTCGCGTTTGAGCAGCACTTTGTCGTCCAGCTCAGCATTGTTGAAGACCACATCGCCGCGTAGGCGATCACGCACCACCGTTTGGCCCTCCGTCGGCGCGGCCAGCCGAATCACGAACGCCTCTCCATTCTCAGCGCGGCGCTCCGATTCCTCGCGGCTGAGTGAGCGGTCACGCCGGTCATAGCCCAGAAAACTGTCTTTGCGGGCTTCGGCAGCTTTGCGGCGCTCGTCGAGCTCTTCAGGGGTATCGAAGGCCCGGTACGCCGCGCCGCTCTCCAGCAGTTGCTCGGCGTACGTTCGGTGCAACTCGGCCCGCTTCGACTGGATATACGGGCCGAATTCATCTTCCTTTCTGGGGCTAGCGTCCGACTTAAGGCCGTCCCAGACGCCGCCGAGCCAATCGAGCATATCCAGAATGCGGCCTTCGGAAGCGGCGTTGTAGCGGCTCCGATCAGTATCTTCTAGGCGCACCACGAATTTGCCGCCGTGCTGACGGGCAAACACCGCGTTGAAGAGGGCTTGGTAAGCGGTGCCGATGTGCGGATCGCCGGTGGGACTGGGCGCGATGCGCGTCACTACCGGGGAAGTGGCCATTTGAGCAGACATAAGCCGCAGGATAGCGCTTGTGGGGCCGTAAGCCGCGTCCGGTACGCTACCCTGTGAACATGACTTCAGATGCTCCCAAACCCGAACAAGGAAGGCCCGAACGCCTCAGCGAAGGCGACGTTCTCGACCACAAACCTGAAGGCTGGTGGGGCGATCACGGGCTGATCTACCGGCTGTTTGAATTTGAAACCTACCAAGCGGGCATGGACTTCGCCGTGCGGGTGGCAGAACTCGCCGAAGCGCAAAACCACCACCCGGTCATCACGGTGATGTTCAAAAAAGTCAAGATCACTTACTCCACCCACGAAACGGGCAGCTTCATCAGCGGCGTCACTCAGCTCGATCTGGACGGCGCGGAAGCGGTCAACAGTTTGTTTGCGGTGGAGGGCGCTTCGACGCCGTATCTGAAAGCGCCGCCCCCGGGTGCAGCGGATCAGGGGTGAGTGCGCCGCTCACCGACCTCAGCGCTGAGCAAGCCGCCCACACCCTGCGAACCCACACCCTGCGCGTCTGCGTGCAGCCGGAAGACATCGACGAACTCAATCACGTCAACAACGTGGTGTATCTGGTGTGGTGCGAACTGGCCGCCCGCGCTCACTCCGACAGGGTCGGCATGACTCTGCCGCGCTTAATGAAACTCGGCGCGGTGGCGGTGGCGCGGCGGCACGACATCACTTACCACATTCCGGCCCTGCTCGGCGACGAAGTGGAAGTCTGGACGAATCTGGTGTCCAGCCAGGGCATTCGGGCGCGGCGCGAGTACACCCTGACCCGCGTCAGCGACCAAAAGCGCCTCGCCGAGTGCTTCACCGATTGGGTCTGGGTCGATCCGGTATCGGGCAGGCCCAAACGGCCCAACCCAGAAATCGTGGAAGCTTTCGGGTTCTAGAGTTTAGGGATTCTTAAGGGCCGCCTCAACAGAGTTTGCCTCCCCTTCAAGTTCAAAAAGGGAGGCAAACTTTGTTGAAGTTGAGCAGCGCTGAAGAACAGCCGCTTCATCCAGCATGTTGGAACTGGGCCATACGGGCGAAAAGCCGCCTCAGCCGTTGCTCCAAACGGGTCAGAACTGGCCCGAACGTGCCTTGAGACGGCGCGTTACGCAACCCTGCCGCTTCTTGCAAACGGGCTTTGGTCAAAAGATCAAGGTCAGACGCATACATAAGGGCATTCTAATCTTTTATTTGCCCCTTTATTCCGCCAAAAGGAACAAACTGAGCGGTTAAAGCCGAAACCGTTTTAAAATCTCAAATGCAAGGCGGGAATAAGCGTTGATTCTTTTAAGTGTTTGTTCTCGGCACGGCTCTCGACGCCGAAGCTCACTCAACTTGGCGTTTGAAAAGTCGCGCCGCGACGCCTAAGCTCAGCGCAAGCAAAGCGTTTGTTTAGAGAGAGCTGACCTACCGGGCGCGGGCCGTTAAGCTCAGCAGTATGCTGAATGCCTTTCTTAAGTTCTTGATCAGTGCGCTGGCGCTTTATTTGGTCACGAGGCTTTACAGCGGCGTGTCGTTTGAACCCGGCACCACTTGGCTGGGGGTGCTGATCGCTGCGCTGGTGATGGGTGTGATCAACGCCTTGATCCGCCCAATTTTGCTGCTGCTCACCTTGCCGATCAATGTGTTGACGCTGGGCCTGTTTACTTTGGTCATCAACGCCCTGATGCTGATGTTGGTCGCCGCCCTGAGCCCGCTCAATGTCAGCGGCTTCGGGGGCGCGTTCGTGGGGGCCATCATCTTGACGGTGCTCAACTGGCTCATCGATTTGGTGATGCCGGAAAAGCTTGAGCGCTAAAGAGCGCGGCGAAGTTGCTGAGAGCGCTTAGATGAATTTGAGTTGGTGCCGATCTCTGCTACTTTGCTTGGTGTGATGCAACTCGTCCACTCGCCCGCCGAGCTTCTCAGCGTCCTGCGGAAAGATCAAACCGGCACTCCCGAGTCGCTCGGCTTGGTGCCGACCATGGGAGCGCTCCACGCTGGACACACCGAACTCATTCGCCGCGCCCGCGCCGAGAACACCCGCGTGGTGCTGAGCCTTTTTGTCAATCCCTTGCAGTTCGGCCCGCACGAAGACTTTGCCGCTTATCCCCGCGACCTCGCGGGCGACGCGCGGATAGCCGAGGACGCCGGGGTGGACATTTTGTTTGCGCCGCCAGTAAGCCAGATGTACTCCTCCGGTTTTGCTTCGCGGGTCAGCGTGGAGGGGGTCTCGGAGGGCTTTGACGGTGCGTCGCGGCCCGGTCACTTTACGGGAGTGGCGACGGTGGTGCTCAAGCTGCTCAACCTGGTGCAGCCGACCCGGGCTTACTTCGGCGAAAAAGACTGGCAGCAACTCGCGGTGGTGCGCCGGATGGTGCGCGATTTGAATGTGCCGGTGGAGATCGTGGGCGTGCCGACGGTGCGCTCGGCGTTGCCGCATGAAACGGGACTGGCGCTCAGCAGCCGCAACACCTACCTGAGCGCCGAGCAGCGATCCCGGGCCGCCGTGCTTTCCCGGGCGCTCAGGGCTGCCCAAGCCCTTTACGCGGCGGGTGAGCGGCGCAGCAAAGCGCTCCTCGCTGCCGCCAGCGCCGAACTGGCGAGCGAAAGCGGCTTGACGCTGGATTACTTGGCCTTGGTGGACGGTGACATGAATGAGAGAGAATGGGTGGATAATGAGGGAGTGTCTGCCGAGTCTTTAGCTGAATACCGCTTGTTGGTGGCCGCCCGCCTGTTTGGTGTGCGCCTGATTGACAATATGCCGCTCATTTCCGCCGACGCGCTCACGGCAGCGCTGTGAATCAGGCGGCGCTGCGAATGTGGAGTTCCCGTGAAAAAAGCCGCGACGTGAAGTGGGTGAAGCCGTGAATCTCGACGAATTGCTGCGGCAAATGCTGTCGCGCCGCGTCAGCGACGTGCATTTGCAAGCGGGCAGCCCGCCGACAGGCCGAATCGACGGTCAATTGGTGCAGTTCGGCACCCAGGTGCTGATGCCGCCGGAAACGCAGGCGCTGGCCCAGAGCATTCTCAGCCCCGATCAGTGGGAGGAGTTCGAGTACCGCAACGAACTCGACACCGCCTACAGCGTGCGCGGCATGGGCCGCTTCCGCTGCAACGTGTTTCGTCAGCGCGGCGCGGTAGGCATCGTGATGCGGGTGGTCGGTGACAGCATTCCCAACTTCGAGTCCTTGGGCTTGCCGGTAGAGGTGCTGCGGAGTTTTTCGGAGATGTCACGCGGCCTGATTCTCATCACTGGGCCGACCGGATCGGGCAAGAGCACCACGATGGCCAGCATGGTTGATCACATCAACCGCAACTTTGCCTACAACATCATCACCATCGAAGACCCGATTGAGATTTTGCACCGCAACCAGCGCAGCATCGTGGCCCAGCGCGAAATCGGCTCGGACACCCGCGACTTTCGCACCGCCCTCAAATTCGCCATGCGCCAAGACCCCGACGTCATCCTCATCGGCGAGATGCGCGACAAGGAAACGGTGGAAGCCGCCCTGACCGCCGCCCAAACCGGACACTTGGTGCTCTCTACCCTGCACACCTTGGACGCTATGCGAACCATCAACCGCATCATCGACTTTTTTGCGCCGTATGAGCGCGACCAGATTCGGGTGCTGCTGGCCGAATCGCTGGTGGGCGTGGTCAGTCAGCGCCTGCTGCGGCGGGCCGACGGCGTGGGCCGGGTGCTGGGCCACGAAGTGCTGATCAACACACCACTCATCGCCGAATTTATCCGCGACGAAAGCCGCACCCACGAAATCAAAGACGCCTTGGTCGAAGACAACATCCGTGGGATGCACACCTTCGATCAAACTCTGCTGGAGCTGTACCGCAGCCAGATGATCACGCTGGAGGAAGCCAGCGACAACGCCAGCAGCCCCAGCGAGTTTAAGGTGATGGTCACGCGCTCCGGGATGCGCTGAGCTAAAGAACCGAGTCATTCTGGCCAAGCGCCGAGCCCTTGGCGCAAGGTCACGATTTGGCCGAGGTGGTAGGCGTTATGCACGGCGATATTCACCGCCAGCTTGTAGCCCACCGTCCAGCCGGGTTCGGTGTCGGTGGCCGGATAGATCAACTGTTCAAGGACTTCGGGCTGCTCGGCATAGTCGCAGAGCTGTTGAAGTACAGACATAAAAGCACTAACCAAGTCGTTCCAAACTTCTTCCGTCAGCTCTTCCTCAGTAAAATGCAGCCATTCACCGGGCAGCTTTTCGTCTCTCCCTTCAATCAGCTTTAAGTTGAACTCCATGTTCTGAGTCATGTGGGCCACGATCTCGGCGATGCTATGCGGCATGTGCGGCAGATGCGTGGCCGCTTGCTTGGCTTGCAAATGACCGGTGATCTGCTCAGCTGAAGCAAACTCAGTGTGGCCCAGCATGGCGCTCAGGGTGTCGGGCGGTGGCCCGCGCAAGATATTCATCCCCTAAGTTAGCGCCCGCGCTCTGCTAGCCTCTGCTCATGACCGGACTCTCAGACACCATCGCCGCCATCGCCACCGCGCCGGGAAGCGCCGGAGTCGGCATCGTGCGCCTCAGCGGGCCGCTGGCCCTCACGCTGGCCGACGCCGTGTTCAGCGGGCGCAGCAAGCCGAGCCGCAGCAAAGGCGGGCGCTTTTTGTATGGTGCATTTGTAGACGCGCAGGGCCAGACGCTCGACGAAGGTCTGTGCCTGATGTTCCGCGCTCCGCACAGCTACACCGGCGAGGACGTGGCCGAACTCCAATCGCACGGCAGTCCGGCGGTGCTGGCCCGCCTGCTTTCCCGCGTGCTGGAAGTCGGAGCGCGGCCCGCGCGGCCCGGCGAGTTTACTTTGCGGGCTTACCTCGGCGGGCGGCTCGATTTGACCCAGGCCGAGGCGGTGCTCTCGCTGGTCAACGCCCAAACCGAAGCGGCCCGCCGGCAAGCCGCACTCGGCCTGACCGGAGCGCTGGCGGCGCGGGTGGAGAGCATCGCCGTCAGCGTGACCCGCACCCTGTCTGCCATTCAAGCGATGCTGGATTACCCCGAAGAAGGCGTGCCGGAAGAAGAACGCGAAGTGCCGCTGGCACAGGCCGAGGCCGAGCTCAGCGCTTTGATCGGCACCGCCCGCGCCGGACAGGTCGCCACTCGCGGCGCAAAGCTGGCCATCTTGGGCCGCCCCAACGCCGGAAAATCCAGTTTGCTCAATGCCCTCTTGGGCTACGAGCGCAGCATTGTGACGCCGCTGGCCGGCACCACCCGCGATTACCTGGAAGCCCAGCTCGAACTCGCCGGCGTGCCGATCACGCTGATCGACACGGCGGGCCTGCGCGAAACCACCGACGAAATCGAGGCAGCGGGGGTGCGCCAAGCCGAGCGCCTGGGACAGAGCGCCGACTTGGTACTGCGACTCGAAGACGGCAGCGCTGAGCGTGAGCCGCTGAATTTAGCGGGCGAGGTGGCGACGATCTTGGTGCAGACCAAAGCCGATTTGCCGCTTTGTTGGGCAGCGCCTGACGCCATTGCCGTCAGCGCGGTGACTGGGCAGGGCCTGCCGGAACTGCGCGAAGCGGTGCGCTCGGCGCTGCTGGGCAGTGAAACGCGGGGTGAAGCGTGGCTGACCACCGAACGCCAAGCCGACGCCGCCCGCCGCGCCCTGACGCACATTACTGCCGCCCAGCACCTGCCCGACGACTTGGCCAGCTACGAACTCGAACAGGGCCTGCTGGCGCTGGCCGAACTGACCGGACGTGACGTGCAAGAAGACGTGGTGGACGCGGTATTCAGAAATTTTTGCGTGGGCAAGTAGCGCTCACTCTGGCGGCAGTTGACCTCAACGCCAGCTCACCTCAACGGCTGTCGCGCAGTTCTTGCTGCGCCCGTTTGATGCTGCCGCGTGCCGTCATGGCCGGAGCGCTGATGCCCAAAGCGGTCATCTGCCAGCCGCCGCCCGCAGCGGAGCGGCTCAGGCGGCTCATCAGCATTCCGGTGGTCGCCTCACCGCCGCTGAGATCGAAGTGGGCCAGTTCCTGCTTGGTCTCGGTCACGAACAGGCGGCAAAAAGCCCGCTTGACGGCGCTGAAGTTGTGGCCCGAAAACGAGTTGACCACGAACACCAGATGCGCCGCCCGCTCCGGCAGTTTGCTCAGCTCGACAAAGATCACCTCGTCGTCGCCCTCGCCCGCGCCGGTCAGGTTGTCACCAGAGTGCCTGACCGACTTGTTGCTGCTGTTCAGGCGCATAAAAAAGACGGTTTCGAGGTGCTTGAACTGCTCGTCGAACAGCAAGCAACCGGCGTCTAAGTCAATGCTGCCTCTGCCGCCCGCCGCATCCCAACCCAGCCCCATGCTCAGAAAATCGAGGTCGGGTGCGCCGTCTTCTTTGCGCAGCGACACCTGCTCACCCTTTTTGAGCGAAATCGGTTTGCTGAGGCTGACCACTTTGACCAGACTGACGCTGGAAGCTGGAGTGGGCGGCGGCACAGGTGGAGCGGCCTGCGTGGGCGCTTCCTCAGCCGCTTCCTCGACTTCGCCGCCAAAATACCCGATCAAGTCGGCCAACCCGCCCGCGAAGCCCTGCCCGACGGCGGCCAATTTCCACTCACCCCGGTGGCGGTAGAGTTCCAGCAGCATGGCAGCCTTCTCATTTTGCAAAGCGCTGAGCGGCTCGAACGAGAAGCCCGCGACCTCGGCCCTCAGCACCCCAGCCCGCTTGAGCGGCCACTCGTCATGGCTGGCCGTCAGCATCAAGCGCTCGACACCCTGCAACTTGGTCAAATCGAGGAGGAAGGTGGCTTCGCGCTCCCCAAATTGCCCCGACACGCCGCCGCCCGGCAAGGTGGGATTGTTGTAAAACACGATGCTCTCGTCGCCCGACATCTGCCGCTCGCCGTCGAGGGCAAACAAACTGACGTCGAGGCCCGGTAGATCGTGCTGGACACGCAGTTCGAGTCGGGTCTGGGTCAGCGGCTGCTTTTCTCCAGCTTGGAGTGAGGTCATGGCCCCAGTTTAAAGGTTGCGGGCAACCCTGAAGGCTTCCGGCAACTCAGGGCGGCTCAAGGTCATTCCGCTCAACACATCACCTTTGTTGAGTGCCGTCATGTTAATCTTTGAGGTATCGCGGCGGCCTTCCTAGACCCGGCCTCCGCACATCTTTGAGGTGCTATGAACGTGGATTACTATGAACTGCTGGCCGTCTCACGCAGCGCCAGCGGCGACGAAATCAAAAGCTCTTACCGCAAACTGGCCCTGAAGTTTCACCCCGACCGCAACAAAGAAGCCGGAGCAGTCGAACAGTTTACCAAGATCAACGAAGCCTACGCCGTGCTGAGCGACCCCGACAAGCGTGCCCACTACGACCGCTTCGGCAGTGCGCCGAGCGCGTCGGGTATGCCGGGCGGCGACCCATTCGGCGGCGCGGCGGGCTTTGATCCGATGGACATTTTCGAGCAGTTGTTCGGCGGCGCGGTGAGCGCACGCGGGCGGCGCGGCCCAGCACGCGGCGACGACATCGAAACCGAAATCACCGTGACGCTGGAGCAGGCCCGCGTCGGCGCGGAAGTGCCGGTGCAAGTCGACCGCCTCAGCGAGTGCGAGCATTGTCACGGCCAGAAGTCGGAGCCGGGCGGCAAGCCGCCGCGCACTTGCCCGGCCTGCAAAGGCGCTGGCCAAGTGCAGGCGCAGGCCCGCACCATTTTCGGCAACATCATGACCCAGCAGCCCTGCCAGACGTGCCGGGGCGCGGGCCAGATCATCGAAGAGCCGTGTACGGTCTGCCGGGGACGCGGGCATACCCTCAAGTCCGAAACCGTCAAAGTCGCCCTCCCCAAAGGCATCGACGAGGGCTACCGTATCCGGGTGGCGGGCATGGGACACGAGGGAGCGGGAGGCGCAGGCGACTTGTATGTGCATATCGAGATGGCCAAGCACAGCGACCTTCAGCGCGAAGCCGAACACCTGATTTTTCCGGCCAAGATCAGCTTTCCCAAAGCGGCGCTCGGCGGCCAAATCACCGTGCCCACCCTCGACGGCCCGCAAGTGGTCGATGTCAAGCCCGGCACCCAGCACGGCGAACTCCACCGCCTGCGCGGACAAGGCATGCCCCGTTTGCAGGGCAGCGGCAGCGGGGACTTGGTGGTGATCTACGAGGTGATCGTACCCAAAACCTTCACACCCGAAGCCCGCGAGGCGCTGGCCAGTTACGCCCGTGCCAGCGGCGAAGAAGTGTCAGAGCAGCACGGCTTTTTCGATAAGATCGGCAAGATTTTCAGAGGAGATTGAGCTTTTCAGATCAAGCGCCCGCCTTCCAATTCGGAAAGGCGGGCGCTTGACGGTTAAAGGGCCGTCACAGGGAGGTAAGCTGAGGCATGACAGACTTCCTGATTCTGGTTTTCCTGATTGGTGCGCCTGCCTGGCTGACCTTCCAGTTCGTCAAAGCACGCCCTGTCATTGAAAGCAAGGGACGGTTTTCCGATCCTCTTACGGGAGCCTTCTCTCCCGTACCGGAAACCTGCCCGCAACGGTTCAAGTAACCGGGCAGTCCAGCAGCACTGAGCTGTCTACTTCATCGGCACCAAATTGGCGTTGGGCCAATCGGTGTCGCCAATGCGCTTCAGCACCATCTGAAAATTGCGAACGGGGGGCTGATCTTTAGTGATATTCTCACCGGTTTCTGTCCATGTCCCATCTTTGAATACCGCTGTGTAGCGCAGTGTTATCGGCCCTTCTGGAATCTCCCAGATGTAGCCGTCGGCGGTGGGCTTGAACATAAACTTACCCGCATTACCTCCAGAAAACGAAGTGATGCTAAATGTTTTCTCGTAGGAATCGTAAGCGAGGACGGCAAAGGCATCAAAACTGGCTGTGCCGTTGGCCTCGTAGCCGCGCCCATGCATAACTTTCAGTATTCCATCTTGCGTGGGGCCGATCTTCTCAGTTTGGGTGATGACATGGGTTTTACCATCTGGCAGAAAAATGGTCGCTGGGCCGCGCCATTCGCCGTTCATCCATGAGAACTGGGCCATCATTTTTTGCTGATCGGCTTTGAGCTGGTCTGGACTCATCTGCTGGGCAAAGGCCACAGCACTCAGACTGAGGGCCACGAGCGCAAACACTGCTTTGAAAGAACCGGACATGCGAACTCCTTTGAGCTCAAAAGTCGAGGACAACCCATCATCAACCGCGTGGATGATGTACAGGGTCAGTATTCGCCCCAAAAATGTGAGATGCAATACCGTCTAGCCCTTACACCCTCAATAAATGAAGCCGCCGTTGATGTGTCGGCGGCCTAGAACTCGCGTTGTGGACGTGGATCAGTCTGTCTTGACTTCACCCTGCGGCCCGATTTTGAGTGTCGGCGTGCCCAGCTCGGCGGCCAGCTTGAGGGTACTCAAGTACACCTGCAATGTCTCCGGCAACTCGGCCACCTTCAGCGGTGTGCGCGGCAAGGCGGCCAAGCGGTAGACACCCGCCTCCCCCGGCACCGCGTCATAAACGAATGTCCCGCGCTGCTGCGGCCCGGCCAGGTGCGCGTCGAAGCCGCCTGCCGGGGCGTTGACTTCTTCGCGCTCTGGCAAGGTGTCGATGTAGACGTGCAGGGCTTCGAGCAGTTCCTCACTGGCCAACGCCGCCTGCGGCACGGTATCGTCACCCGCCGCCAAAAACTGCGCGACGTGTCCGGCTCCGTCGCAGGCAAACCAATCGAACTCCACGCCGCTGATTTCCTCTCTGGTAATCACCGTGTGTTGCGCAATATCGGTCACTTTCCGGCTCCCAGAGCGGTGTTGACCACCTGCTCGGCTTCGCGCATGACTTCTCCCAGGTGCGCCTCACCTTTCCAGCTCTCGGCGTAGATTTTGTAAATGTCCTCGGTGCCGCTGGGCCGCGCTGCGAACCAAGCAAATTCGGTGGTGACTTTCAACCCGCCAATCTTCTCGTTGTTGCCCGGAGCGCGGGTCAGCTTGGCCGTGATGGGGTCGCCGGCCAGCGTGGTGGCGCTGACTTGTTCGGGACTGAGATTGCTCAGGATCTTCTTGGCCTCGGCGCTGGCCGGCGCGTCAGCGCGGCTGTAAGCACTGCTGCCGAATTTGGCGCTCAGGTCGGCAAAATGCTGCGAAGGCGTCTTGCCGGTTTTGGCGGTGATCTCGGCAGCCAGCAGGCCCATGATCAGGCCGTCTTTGTCAGTACTCCAGGGCCGTCCGTCCATCTTGAGGAAGCTCGCGCCCGCCGATTCTTCACCGCCGAAGCCGAGGGTGCCGGTCAGCAGGCCTTCCACGAAATACTTGAAGCCGACCGGCACTTCCACCAGTTTGCGCCCCAGATCGGCGGCCACTTTGTCGATCAAGCTGCTGGACACCAACGTCTTGCCGACGCCCGCCGTCTGGGGCCAGCCAGGACGGTTGGCAAACAGATAGTTGATGGCGACGGCCAAATAATGATTGGGATTCATCAAACCGTCCGGTGTGACAATGCCGTGCCGGTCGGCGTCGGGATCGTTGCCAATCGCCACGTCAAAGTCATCTTTGAGTGAGAGCAGCGAGGCCATGGCATACGGACTGGAGCAGTCCATTCTGATTTTGCCGTCTTTGTCTACGGTCATAAACGAAAAGGCCGGGTCTACTTTTTCATTAACGATGGTGAGCTTGAGATTCCAGCGCTTTTGTATGGCTTCCCAAACCGGCAAGCTGCTGCCGCCCAGCGGATCGACGCCGATGTTGACACCCGCTTCACGTATGGCGTCCAAGTCAATGATTTCCGGCAGCCCTTCCACATAAGGCGTGATGAAATCAAACTCGGCGGCGGCTTCGAGCGCTTCGGCATAACTGACGGTCTTGACCTCTTTGTTGCCGCCCCTGAGCAGCGCATTGGCCCGGTCTTGCACGCCCTTGGTCACGTCGGTATCGGCTGGGCCGCCGCTGGGCGGGTTGTACTTGAAGCCGCCGTCTTGGGGGGGGTTGTGGCTCGGCGTGATCACGATGCCGTCGGCCTTGCCGATGTGGTTTTCGCCGTCTGCGCCGGAGTTGTAACTCAAAATGGCGTGGCTGATCAGCGGCGTGGGGGTGAAAGCTCCGCCCTTGCTGCGCCGAACGTCTACTCCGTTGGCGACGAGTACCCGCAGGGCCGAAGCCAGCGCCGGTTCGCTCAGGGCGTGGGTGTCGGCCCCAATAAACAGCGGCCCGTGAATGCCCGCCGCTGCGCGGTACTCGGCCACCGCCTGCGACACCGCCAAAATATGGGCCTCGGTAAACGAGCCGTCTAAGCTGCTGCCCCGGTGCCCGCTGGTGCCAAAGGCGACTTGCTGCGCGGGGTCGCTGACGTCGGGCGTCACTTCGTAGTAGTTGGTCAGCAGCAAGGGAATATTGGTCAGGATGCGTTGCGGCGCGACTTTGCCCGCGAGTTCTGAAATGGCCATGGTGGTGCCTCCGTGAGTCAAAGGTTGATCTGACTCAGTTTAACGGCACGGTAGCGTCAACGGCACGGCAGCGCTAAAAACACACAAGCATGAACAGAATGTCAAAGCGGCGGCGCTTTGATGAATTCAGCGCTGAGCTTACTGAAAAAACGGTTTTCCGTTGGCCTGCATCCAAAGCTCGCGCAAAGGGTTTGTTAGGCTAATCCCATGCGCGATTTTTGGGATTACTGGTGGCGGCTCTTCAAATTGATCGCGGGCGTGATCGCTATTCCACTGGTGCTGTACCTGCTGCTGCTGTGGGCGGGCGTTTTCAAGTAGCGGCTGGCAGCATTGAGCAAGGCCTACATCCGCATCAGGTGCGGCATAACCAAGGTGGACAACTCCTCGGCGTCAATGTTGCGTTTGGCATCGATGTGCAGCAGTGGCAAGCGGGCGCTGCGAAAAGCCAGCGTCACCAGTTTGGTGTTCGCGGCAGGCAGTGAGCTGCGGGGCGGCACCTCAGCGCCGTAAGCTCGCCCCACCAGCATCAGGCCCAGAACAGGGCGGAATTCCGGCGTTTCGACCACCAAAAACCCCACCGTCTGGTCACGCAGAATGCTGAGGGTCGGCGATGAAGATTCACCGATTTCCTGAAAGACCTGGCCCAGACGAATATTCGGGAAGACTTTGTACGAGCTGCCCGCCAAAGTGGCCAGCAGCTCGGCGTAGAGATTGCTTTCGCCCGTCCCAAACAAATGCTGACGGGTTTTGATCGGCAAGGCGTCGTCCGGCGAAAAAGATGAATCGAAGCCGGAATGCAGCCGAAACTGCGGCGGCAATTCCAACTCTTCTGGGTCAGCGCCGTTTGCCGCTTCTGCGCCCTCTGCGCCTGCCCATCTCAGCCCCACACTCTGCCTAAGCCACAGCAGCAGCCCAGTCAACACAGCGGCGGTCAGAATCAGTAAGAAGGCGGTCATAGCTTTGAACGTAGCGTAGTGATTCTCACAAATTACTTGCAAGTTGGCTTATTACCCCCATTCAGACAGGGTTATACCCCCATTGGGTCGCTCGGTCGCCACTTCCCTTTCTGTACAAGCAAGTGCCAGTCCAGTCCGCCAATCCAAAGCGGATCAGCTCCCCACGAAGTCGGCCATCACCCCCTTTCGGCTGCTCAGGCTTTACCTCAATTGCCCTGCCTACAAAGCAACCCGGGCGCTTCTCAAACTGGTGGAGGGACTAGAATGGCTTCATGCAGCTCCTGAGCGTCAACATCGGCCAGCCCGAACCTATTGCCGCCAAAGACGGCCAAAGTGGCATTTTCAAGCGCCCCACCGCGCAGCCGGTACACATCGGGCGTTTGGGCTTGGCGGGCGACCATATTCAAGACACCAAGCATCACGGCGGCCCCGACCAAGCGGTGTATGTCTATACCCAACCGGATTATGAGCACTGGGCGGCGCTGCTCGGCACCGAATTGGCGGCTGGCACCTTCGGCGAAAACCTGCTGATCTCGGAACTCGAATCGGCTTCCCTGCCGATCGGCACGCAGCTAAGGGTCGGCGCGGCGCTGCTGGAAATTACCTCGGCGCGAATTCCCTGCGGCACGCTGGCCGCCCGCATGGATGACCCCAAGTTCGTCAAAACCTTCCGGCGGGTGCGCCGCCCCGGGTTTTATGCCCGCGTGCTGGAAGAAGGCGCAGTTTCGGCGGGTGACGCGGTGACGCTGGAGCGCCAGCTGGCCGGAGACGCGCCGAGCGTGCTGGACACCTTTGAGTTTTTTTATGCCAAAGCGCCGACCCGCCCGCAGATGGAGCGGCTGCTGAGCGCTCCCATCCACCACAAAATGCGCTCGGAATTGGAGACGCTCCTCGCCAAACTCTAAGTACAGCAAGATTACCGTTTCGGGATTCCGCGAAGAGCGCTCCATCCCTCCACTCCCATCTAGCCGTACTTTTCCCATCTCTCGCGTCTTGGGCAAAGCGGCACCTATTGGGCCTGCCCGCTCCGCTCGGTTTATCTAAAGATAAACATTGGCGTACTTAGCCAGACTCGCTCAACGCCAGCCGTGCTAGCCTGCTCGGTGCATGCGCGCCGCAAACACTCCGGTGAACAATCAGGGTAAGGCCCAGCCATCCGAACTCTTTGGAACGGTGGTGGTGGCGGGCGTGGGCCTGATCGGCGGCAGCGTGGCGCTGGGCCTGCGCGAGCGGCTGCTGACACGCCACATCATCGGACTCGATGCCAGCGCCGCCGCGCTTGAAGAAGCGCTGGCTCTGGGCGTGATCGACGAAGCGCGGACTTCGGTGGGCGAGTGGCTGAGGGCCGCCGACTTGGTGGTGCTGGCCGTGCCAGTCAAAGCGCTCTCTCCGCTCGCTCAGGCTCTCGCGCCGTACCTGTCACCCAGCGCCCTGATCACCGATGTGGGCAGCGTCAAAACGAGCATCGCCGCCGCGTTTGAAGCGCTCAGTGTGCGCAACTTCGTGCCGGGGCACCCGATGACCGGCTCGGAGCGCGGCGGGGTGTCCAACGCTTCGGCGGCGCTCCTGGAAAATGCCGTGTGGGTGCTGACGCCCACCGAGCGCACCCCGCTGACCGCTTTGTCGAGAATGCGCCGCCTCGTCGAGCAACTCGGCGCGGCTCCTTTGGTGATGCCGCCGGACGCCCACGACAGCTTGGTGGCCACCGTCTCGCATTTGCCGTATCTGGCCAGCTTGGCGCTGACGCATATGGTCGCCCGCGATGAGCGGCTGAGCTTACTGGCCGCAGGGGGTTTCCGCGACCTCACCCGCGTGGCCAGCGGCGACCCGCGCATGAGCCGCGACATGGTCGTGGAAAATAAACTGGCTCTCCGTGAAGCGCTGAGCAGTTTTTTGCGCCAGCTCACGCATTTGGCCGAAACGTTAGACGACCCGGAAGAATTGCTGGCCGCCGCCAGTGAAGGCAAGCGCACCCGCGACAACTTGCCAGTGGTCAAGCGCAGCTTACTGCCGCCCAAATACGACTTGGTGGTGGCGGTGCCGGACAAGCCCAACCAAATCGGCGCGATCACCCGCATTCTGGGCGAGGCCAGCATCAACATCAAAGACATCGAGGTGCTGGCCATCCGCGAACACGGCGGGGCGATTCGGCTGGGCCTCGAAGAAGCTGGCGACGTAGACCGGGCGGCCGAGTTGCTGCGCGGCGAAGGCTACATGACGCGTAACCGGGGATGAGCCGCCAATCGGCTAAGACTGGCGGCCAGCGCGGTTTCTCCCTTTTGTGGGGTGGCCGGGAAAGAAGTTCTTTGATCGCTGGCTCAACGGAAATCCGTATAAGAACCCACTCTCCCCACTCCTCAGTTCAGCTCCCGCGCTTCTACCGGCACTAAGCCGATCAGCGTCTCTAATCTATCGGTTAGGGTGGCGGCTTCCAGAACTTGCTGGCGCTCCTCGCCGCTGAGAGGCAAGAGCACCGAGGCGAACGACGCCAGCAACAGCGGCTCCGGCGGAGCGTGGCGCACAATTGCCTCGCGCTCGGCGGGGTGCAGGCGCAGCAGGTCGGTGACCAGCCGGTTGGTCAGCGCCCGCTGGATGGCGGGGGCCTGAGTGCTCGGGTCTTCCTCAAGGGGAAGCAATTCGATCTCAGCGAGCAGATACTCTTCACCCGGCACCAGCTCCCGGATCTGAAAGCGCTCGCCGCCCACCACCGTGATCGAGGACGTGCCGTCTTCATGTGGGGCCACGTCGCGCAGGTGAGCGAGGGTGCCAATCGCCGAGAGCCGGGATTCGAGGGGGCGCGGGTCTTCGGTGGAGGGCGTCAGGATTTGCAGCATCCCGAACGCCTCGCCGCTGCGCTGAACGCGGGCCAGCAGTGAGCGGTAGCGCTCCTCGAAGACGTAGAGCGGCACCACCTGTCCTGGAAAGAGAACGAATTGAGGGAGCGGAAAAAGGGGAATGACCATGTTGCCTCTATGCTGAACCTCGCTGAGCCGCTTAATTTCACCGGAAGCTACAAAGGCATCCAGACTACCCGTCTGAAAGCGGTCTTTTGCCCCGGAGGTGGCCGCTGAGCCAGCCGAACGGCGAGAAAGCTCACTTCCCCTCGGTCGCCCGGCCTGTCACAGACCCGCTATGCTGAGGCAACCGTGCCCATTTCACCTTTACCGCCTTCACCTTTCCCCTTCCGTTCGCTGGCTGTCGTTCTCAATCCGCAGGCGGGGCGCGGGCTGGCGCTGCGAGAGTGGCCCCGATTGGAAGCGGCCCTGAATGCTCATACTCTGCCGTGGAGCTGGCTGAGCGCCGCCAGTGCCGAGGACGCCCTGAGCCGCGTGCAGGCTTTGCCGCCCGGCACAGCGGTGCTGGCAGTGGGCGGTGACGGCACGGTGAACCGCTTGCTGCCCGCGCTGGTGGGCACCGGGCGAATGCTGGGCCTGGTGCCGCTGGGCACCGGCAACGACTTCGCGGGAATGCTGGGCCTCAAGCCCGGCAACTTTGACAGCGCCCTGAGCCGCCTGAGCCGCCCGCCCCGCGCCGCCGACGTGCTGCGCTGCACATACAGCGGCGCAGGGCAAACCGAACGCCAAGAATGGTTGATGAACGGACTGGGCATGGGTTTTGACGCTCAGGTGGCGGCGCTGCTGCTCAAAGCTCCGGCGCAGCTTCCCGGCTTGGGGCGCTACTTGTGGGCGGCACTGAGCGCAGTGCGGCAGCTCAAAACCGAAACGGTGGAGGTGCTGCTCGGCGGCCAGACCCTCTACGCTGGCCCGTCGTGCTTGGTGGCGGTGATGAATGGCACGCGCTACGGCGGCGGCTTTATGATTTCGCCGACTTCCGACGCCTTCGATGGGCAGCTCAACGTGGTACTGGGGACTCAACTCAGCCGGCCCCGTTTGCTGGCCCTGATGCTCAAAGTGCTGCGGGCCAGCCACATGAGCGATCCACGCGTGCGCTCTGGCAGCGGGCAGAGCGTCACAGTACGCTGGCAAAGCGGTGTCGTTTCCCACTTGGACGGCGAACTCATCGGCACTCAGCGCCAAATCAGCGTGGAGCTTGTGGCGGGAGCGGTGCAGCTTTTATCGGCTCCTGTTTGAGCTTGAGCGGCCTATACATCTCAAGCTGAGGTATAGTGGGAGCCATGAACAACAAGCAGCAACTTCGGATGCTTATTTTGGCGGTGCTGGAGCGGCAGCCTGAACACGGCTACGCCATCGCGCAGGCCATCAAGGGACGCAGCGAGGGACTGCTGAGTGCCAAGGAAGGCACGCTTTATCCGGCGCTGCACGCTCTGGAAGCTGAGCAGTTGGTCGAAAGCAGCGAAACGGAAGTCGGCGGGCGCATTCGCCGTGAGTACCGCCTGACCGAGCGGGGCCGCAAGGAGCTCACCCGGGCGCAGGGCGATTGGCAGCGCCAGATTCGGGCCGTGAGCGCGGTGATGGGCGGCGAAGGGTGAGGCGGACGCGGGTGATCGGCCCGGCCCAGCGGTTCTCCCGACCGGTCATTGCTACACCGATGACCTTTGAGGAGTGGCTAGACACCGCCACACACGGACTTCCCGCTTCAGCCCGCACCCGGCTTGAGCGCGAATACGCCGCGCACCTCGAAGACAGCGCAGCCTGCGGCCAAAGCGGCGTCCTCAGCTTGCTGGGGCATCCTGAAACCGTGCGCCAATCGTTGCGGCGACTGTATTTGTCGCAGGGCGAATTGGCGTGGCGCAGCAGCGGTCACTCGATTGGAATGGTGGTCAACGGGCTGGCGATTTTGGCGGTGTTTGCTCTTACGCTGTGGTCTTCGCTGGCGCGGCTACCGTTCTGGACAGTGATTTCGCTTCCCGCGCTCAGCTTGGTGCTGTTCGGCCTTGCTCATCTGCTGACCCAGCGCTTCGAGCGCCGCCAACGCGCCTTCGTGATGGACAGCGTGTGCGTGCTGCTGTGCTGCGCCCTGCCCGCTGGCCTGAGCCTGAGCGCTTTGCCACGCGGCGAGCGCCTCAGCTCTCTGCTCAGCGGTAGCGGTTGGCCATTGACCGCGCTGCTGGGGCTGGGGGCGCTCAGCTTGGCGGGAATGGTCTGGCAAGAACGCAAACTGCGCCGCACGCTGGCACTGGGAGCAGCCTGACCTCATTCAAATCAACTCAGTCAAATCATCAATGCTCAGCGCTGCGGCACCGCGCATGAGCCGTCTTCGCAGCCTTCCGCGTCTGCCGCACCGATCAGTTGCAGCGGCGCTTGCTCGTTCCAGACCTGCTTGAGCGCACTCAAGATCGTCCCCGGGGCCTGCGCTCCGCTGACGCCGTACTTGTTGCCCAGCACAAAGAAGGGCACGCCGCTGATGCCGTAGGCCTGGGCCTGTGCTTCGTCGCTTCTTACCGCTTCGGCGTAGGTTTGCTGCTCCAGCACGGTGCGAACTTCATCAGCGTTCAGGCCGACTTCAGCACCCAGTTTCACCAGCGTGTCGAGTTGGCCCAGATGCTGGCCCTCGCTGAAGTAGGCGAGGAGCAGCCGCTCTTTCATGGCGTCTTGCAAACCGTGTTCGGCGGCAAAGTGAATGAGCTGGTGTGACAAGAAGGTGTTGGCGGGCTGGGCCTGATCGAAGTGGTACTCCAGTCCGACTTCGGCGGCAGTCTGGGTCATGCTGTCCAGCATTCCCTGGGCTTCGGCAGCGCTGCGTCCGTACTTGCTGGCGAGGCCGTCGCGCATGGCGTTGGGGCCACTCGGCTTGCTCTGGGGCGCGGAGGGGTCAAGCTCGAAGCTGTGCCAGACGATTTCTACGTTGTCTTTGCCTTCAAACTGCTCAAGCGCCTGTTCAAAGCGCCGCTTGCCGATGTAGCACCACGGGCAGGCGATGTCCGACCAGATGTCTACTTGCAGGCGTTGGGCGGCGGGCGGGGAGAGAAGTTGAGTCATAGGCACATTCTGCCAAAACTGATGCTGGAGCGGGGGAAGGCGGGTGACAATGTAAAGCGGTTTGGTTTATTTGAATTTATGAAAACTGAATCTTTATCTGCTAATTAGAAGGTTTATACAAAAATGACGGCGTATCCAGCTGACTAGATTTGCCTCGCAGCCTGCCTCTCGGTGCTGTAATTTACCTTTCCGAGTTGCCAGCTTAGGGTGCATTACGCTCTCAATTCTCTGCATAACCATACATCTCCCCTACCACCCCACAGCCCATCCATGCCATACTCTATTTTTGGAATGCCTAAGCGAACTGACCTTCAAACGATTCTGATCCTCGGCAGCGGCCCTATTCAAATTGGGCAGGCTGCCGAGTTTGATTATTCCGGCACTCAGGCCCTCAAAGCGCTCAAGAAAGAGGGCTACCGCGTGGTGCTGGTCAACAGTAATCCGGCGACCATCATGACCGACCCCGATCTGTCGGATGCCACTTACCTGGAGCCACTGACGCCCGAATTCGTGGAAAAAGTGATCGCCAAGGAGCGCCCAGACGCCCTGCTGCCCACCCTCGGCGGCCAGACGGCGCTGAACCTCGCCATGGAGCTGCATGAGCGCGGCACGCTGGAGAAGTACGGCGTGGAGCTGATCGGCGCGGGTGTGGAGGCCATCAAGAAGGGCGAGGACCGCGAGCTGTTTCAGGCGGCCATGAAGAAAATCGGCATCGAAACCGCCAAGGGCAAGATGGTTCACAGCATGGAAGAGGCCACCGAGTACCAGAAGGAACTCGGCCTGCCGGTGGTCATCCGCCCCAGCTTCACGCTCGGCGGCACAGGCGGCGGCATCGCCCACACCTACGAGGAATTCTTAGACATCACCGAGGGTGGTTTGCGCGACTCGCCCGTGACGAGTGTGCTGCTGGAAGAAAGCATTCTCGGCTGGAAGGAATACGAGCTGGAAGTCATGCGCGACACAGCCGACACGGTGATTATCATCACGGGCATCGAGAACTTCGACCCGATGGGCGTGCATACCGGCGACTCGATCACGGTGGCCCCGGCCCAGACGCTCAGCGACGTGGAATACCAGCGGCTGCGCGACATGTCGCTAGCGATCATCCGCGAGATCGGCGTGGCGACGGGCGGCAGCAACATCCAGTTCTCGGTCAATCCCGACAACGGGCGCGTGATCGTCATCGAGATGAACCCGCGTGTGTCGCGCTCCTCGGCACTGGCGAGCAAGGCCACCGGCTTCCCGATTGCTAAAATTGCCGCGCTGCTGGCGGTGGGTTACCACCTGGATGAATTGCCCAACGACATCACCCGCGTGACGCCCGCGTCGTTCGAGCCGAGTATCGACTATGTGGTGACGAAGATTCCGCGCTTCGCCTTCGAGAAGTTCCCCGGCACGTCCGACCATCTGGGCACCCAGATGCGCTCGGTGGGCGAAGTGATGGCGCTGGGCCGCACCTTCAAGGAGAGCTTGCAGAAGGCGCTCCGAAGCACCGAGAGCGACGTGCGCGGTTTGTATGCCGAGATGGACGAGGCACAGCTGCGCGACCTGCTGTACCCCAACCCGCGCCGCCTGGAAGCCGTGATCGAGCTGCTGCGACGCGACCTCAGCGTAGACCAGTTGTTCGACCTGACCCGGATTGACCGCTGGTTCTTGGGGCAGCTTCACGAGATCGTGGCCGCCGAGCGCGAGATTCTGGAACTCGGCCCGATTGCCGAGTGGAAGTACGAGTACTGGCGCGAGGTCAAGCGGCTGGGGTTCAGCGACGCCCGCATCGGCGAGATCGTGGGCCTGACCGAGCTGGAAACCCGCGCCATTCGCAAAAAGGCCAACGCGCTGCCGGTCTACAAGACGGTGGACACCTGCGCCGCCGAGTTCGAGGCGCACACGCCGTATCACTACTCGACCTACGAGTGGGAAGACGAGGTGCGCCAGACCGACAAGCCCAAAGTGGTCATTCTGGGCAGCGGTCCCAACCGGATCGGGCAGGGTGTGGAGTTCGACTACGCCACCGTGCACGCGGTGTGGGCCTTGCAGGAAGCCGGATACGAGACCATCATGATCAATTCCAACCCCGAGACGGTCAGCACCGATTACGACACCGCCGATCGGCTGTACTTCGAGCCGCTGACCTTTGAAGACGTGATGAACATCGTGGAGCACGAGAAGCCGGTGGGCGTGATCGTGCAGCTCGGCGGGCAGACGCCGCTGAAACTGGCGGGCAAGCTGGAAGCCGCTGGAGCGCCGATCATCGGCACCAGCCCGGCCACTATCAACGAGGCCGAGGACCGGGCCAGCTTCAACGCGCTGTGTGAGCGGCTGGGCATCGCGCAGCCACGCGGCCTGGTGGCCGAGACGCCCGGCGAGGCGCAGGAACTGGCCGCCAAGCTCGGCTTTCCGCTGATGGCGCGGCCCAGTTATGTGCTGGGCGGGCGGGCCATGCGGATCGTGGGCGGCGCTGAGGAGTTGCAGACCTACTTAGACGAGGTCTACGCCGCCGTGGAAGGGCAGCCGAGCATTTTGCTCGATCAGTACCTCTCGGGGGCGCTGGAGCTGGATGTGGACTGCCTGTGCGACGGGCAGACGGCGGTGGTGGCGGGCATCATGGAGCACATCGAGGCGGCGGGCGTGCACAGCGGCGACTCGGCCTGCATCACGCCGCCGATCAGCCTCAGCGCCGAGCTGACGCAGACGGTCAAGGACACCACCGAGCGGCTGGCGCTGGCGTTGGGCGTGCGTGGGCTGATGAATGTGCAGTACGCCGTCAAGGACGGGATTGCCTACATCTTGGAAGCCAATCCCCGTGCCTCGCGCACCGTGCCGTATGTGAGCAAGGCCACCGGGCATCCGCTGGCGAAGTACGCGGCCCGCATCGCGGTGGGGCAGACGCTCGCGGAGATCGGGCTGACCGAGACGCCCAAGCCCAGCATGTACAGCGTCAAGGAAGTGCATCTGCCATTCCTGAAATTCAAGGGGGTGCTGCCGATTCTGGGGCCGGAGATGAAAAGCACTGGCGAGAGCATGGGCATTGACGCCGACCCGTATCTGGCCTTCTACCGCGCCGCGCTGGGGGCCAAGAGCAATCTGCCGCTGTCGGGCGTGGCGCTGCTGCTGGGCGAGGGGTTAGATGAAGTGGCGGGCGTGCTGGAAGGCGCGGGCCTGAGCGTCCTTCGGGAGCAGGACGGCACGGTGTTGTTTGAAGAGGCGTTGCCTGATTTGCTGATTGACGTGACCGGGAGCCAGTTGCTCCGCACGGCCCTGGAGCGCGGCGTGCCGATTGTGAGCACGAAGGAAGGGGCCGAGTGGACGGCGAAGGCGATACAGGCGGCGCAGGGGGCGGAGTTGGGGGTTCGGAGCTTGCAGGAGTGGTTGAGCGCCCGAAAATAAGTACGACAACTCAGATTTGCTTCGAATACCGTTGCCAAAGCTCGTCATACCATTATGACTTACACAGATTAAATCAACCCGTCGAGTAATTTTTTTGTAAGGCGATCCCATCTAGCATTCATCTAGATATGAATGATATAGAAATTAAGGGTGTGAACGGACAAATTTGTATCTCTGGAAATAAGGTGATCATCAAAAGGCGCGGAGGTATGGCTCTTTTTACACATGGGTTCAAAGGTGATAAGGAATTTCTGCTCACTCAGATTACATCTGTCGAGTTTAGGAAGGCCGATCTATTTATGAAAGGACACATTAGAATTATAGCTAGCGGCGTAGATGAAGGGCAAGCAGCGCTTTTATATGGAAATGCGAGTGAAAATGCTGTGATTTTCGGCTTGGAGCATAAGAAAGAATTTGACAAATTTAGAGAGGAATTTGGTAAGCGGCTTGATGAGGCAAGACAGCGATCTGCACACCCAGTATCCCTATCTGTCGCTGACGAACTTCAGAAGCTACATACACTGAAGACTTCGGGAGTTATCTCTGAAGGGGATTTTGAGCGTGCGAAAGCAAGACTTTTGTAAAAAATAGTTTTCACAATCTGCTTTCTCTCCACGCTCAGGCCCCAGCTTGGGCAGGGAACGGGGGCGGGATAGGCGCTAGAGAGCCAGATGCAGTCGCACCCGTTCGCTGAGTTGCGTCATCAGGTCTTCGGGAACGTGTCCGAGGCGGCGCAGCACCCGGCTCAGGGCCACGCTGCGAAGTTGCTCGACCTGTGCTTTGCTGTCCTCATTGAGATCGGTGCGCTCGTTGGGGAGTAGCAATTGAAAGGCGTAGACCCGCTCCACGTTACTGGTCAGCGGCACCACCGTAATGACGACGTTCTGAGCGTTGGCGGCATTGTTGGTCACGACGACGGCAGGGCGGGTGAAGTTGGCCTCGTTATTCCGGGCAGGCGAAAAGTCCACCAGGAAAATATCACCGCGCCGAATGAGTCCTACTTCCACAGCCTGTCATCCTCACCGGAGTCCAGTCCATCCCCATTTTCAAGGTCAACAAACTCGCCGGAACGGGCGTATTCGGCGTATTCCTCGGCCAGTTGCTTTTCTCGCAGAGCCTCAATGGCCTGTGCCACCGCCTCACTCCGGCTGCTGAGCTTATGGCTTTTCTGGTACTCGTCAAGATAAGTGGCAAGGTTGGACGGCAAACTGACAGTGACCCGTTGTGCAGTTTCGTATGTCATATCTGCATACTAACATGCATACAGCGGGTGCTTTGCGCTCAAGCCCCAGCTTGGGCAGGGAGCGGCGTCACGGCTGCCAGACCATCCCCGGAATCACCTGCTGCGCTATGACCCGCAAGTTCAGATCAAAAGTCATGAAGTGCAAGCCCAACGGCGCAATAGCCTGCGCGGCGGCGAGATGTACGGCGTCGTAAGCCCTCAAAGAATGGAGTGTGGTCAGATGGGCAGCGTCGTGAAGAAGCAGTTCATCGGCAGCCACATGCCGGAATGTAGCCCAGTCGGCTTCAAAGGCAGCCAGAGCAGTCTGGTAAGACGCGCTTGTGAGCAACTTACGTCGCCTGCGTCCGGTCAGAGCAGCGACAGCTTCGACATAGGTGATGGCGTGGCAGACCACGCCGCTGGACTGCGCTTTGGCACTGACCACCGTCTGATACTGCGGTTCCTGGGTATAGAGGCGAAGCAAAGCTGAAGTATCCAGATACAGCAAGGTCAAAGACTTGGCCCCAGAAATTCCGGCAAGAGGTCTTCAATAGGGGGGCCGCTGACAGGGACTGGCTCAGACAACCCTGCTGGCTTGAGGCCCCAGGGTTCGCCGCCGAGCAGCTTCAGGGCACGGTCACGGGCCGCTTGATCGGCAGGGTCAGGCACATCAACCACCTGGAGAATGTCGCCCACATCGGCCTTGACGCCCAGTTGCCTGAGACCGATAACCAGATCGACCAGTGTACTCATCTCTACCCGCTCCACACGGGCGTTATAAAGAGCGTTCAGTGTCGCAGGACGCATCCTGGCCGCCTGCGCCAGTTGCTTTTGGGTGATGTTATGCCGCTTGAGGAGGCTCGCCAAACCAATCTGCATCTGTCCATTCATTATTACTCCCAAGAGCACAATATGTCCTTTGGGAGTAATATGCAAACGTGAATTGCGGAGTGGAAAGCTCAGTCTCCAGCTGGGGCGGGTGCGAGAGTCAGATGCCGCCGCACCCGTTTGCTCAAGCTGCTTGCCAAAGGCGGGAAGCGGAGTAACACCGCCCGATAATCTAAGCGTGCAATTTCAGATGTGTCTGCCAACGTTTGCGCCGAACTGGGCCTCAGGGGCGGGCAGGCTTTACTGGCGTCGGCTCCACATACACTGGCACGGAGGTGGTTTGCGTCTGGGTGGTTTCCAGCGTGACACTCGTCCTGGGCAGCGGCACGCCCAGCGCAGGACGAGGCGTAGGGGCCGTCACGCCCTGCTTTTGCATTCTGACCTGAAAGGTAAACAGCGTGGTTTTCATCACCCCTTCGAGCTTCCCGGCTTGAACACGGGCCTTGAAGGTTCCCGCGTCGCTGCTGCCACTCGAAAGCGTCAGGTCAATAGTGCCGCCATTGGCGTCGTACGGCAGAAATCTCCCCTCCGCCGTGTAGACATTGCCGTTACTGGCGCGGGTCAAAATCCCGTTGGCGCGGCCCGTTCGGCCATTGATGTTGAGCAGCAACTCGTAACTGGCTGGAATCGGCCCCAAGCTGGCAGTGCCCTGATAATTGCCCGAGAGCAGCGAGTAATCTGGCCCGCGTGACTGGGTGGTCGGAGCACAGGCGGCCAGCAACAAGGCGGGCGAAAGCAGCAGGGCAGGCAAGAAACGCATGGCGAAAGGCTAACCCGCGCTCATGAACTCAAGCTGACCGCAGGCGGTGTAAGACCAGCGTTTAGAAAGAACCCAGCGCCACTTGGTCGCCCGAGCGGTCGTGCTCCAAGCTGATCCCGAAGTCACTGACCCGGCCCAGTTGATCGAAGCCGAACGCCACCGCCCAAACGACTTGCGGAGATTTCTCAAAAGTGGCGCTGCGAACATAGTAGGTTACGCCGCCGCGCATGAAGGTCTTTTCGGCCACCAGTTCCTTTTGCGCTCCGAACTGCTCGACGCCGGTTTTGCGGTACTGGGTAAAGCCGTCTAAGGTGCCCCACTGGGCCTTGACATCCGGCGTAAAAGCGGCCCACAACCGCTCAAGCTTGACGGCGTAAAATTCTTCAAGCAGAGCGCGGGCGCGAATCTGAACGGCTTTTTCGGCCACCGTTTGCGCCGCAGCAGCGGGAGCAGGCGCAGAAACGGCCAGCACTGAGAAAGCCAGCCCTGAGGAAGCGGGGCCGGTGGACAGCAAGCTCACGGCCCCCAGCACCATGACGCGGCAAATTGTCTTGTTCATGGTTTAGCTTAAGGCCGCGCCCAGCGGTGAGCGGTCAGATGGGTGACGATTGCCGCGCGTTCCCACACAACAACCCCTCAGGCCAGTAAGCGCTCCAATACGGCGGCCAAACCGTCCTGATCATTGCTGAGCGTCACTTCGTCTGCGGCGGCCAGCGCTTCTTCCTCGGCGTTGGCCATCGCCACGCCCCTGCCTGCCCAGCTCAGCATTTCGGCGTCGTTGAGCGCGTCACCGAAAGCCAGCACTTCCGAGGCGTCTATGCCCAGCCGATCACACAGCCGCGCCAGGCCCCACGCTTTGCTGACCCCCTCGGCCAAGATTTCCAAAAAGGGTGCGCCGCTGTGGGTCGCCGCAAAGCCGCTCAGATTGAGCGCCTGCACCTGTGCCAGCAGCTCGCGCGGCGTCAAGGTGGCGTGGCGCACGATGAATTTGAGACTGGGCAGCGCCAGCACCTCCGCCAGCTCAGCGCTGCCCATCGTGCTCGGATCGCGTTTGTGGTCTTCAAAGTGGGCGATTTCAGCGTAGCCTTGCTGAGCTACGAAGGTCGTTCCACCGTCGCGCACGCTGACAAACAGCACGTCCGGCAGCTGTGCGCTGAGCGCTTCAGCGAGGGCGCGTTGGGCGGCTTGAGTGACATGCGCCTCAAACAACCTCTCGCCGGTGCCGAGGTGAACGCCGTGAGCGCCGTTGCCGCACAGGGCGTATTCGTTAAAGCCAGCTTGCTCGGCAATCATTTTGACCCCGTGCGGTTGTCTGGCCGTCACCGGAACCGTGTGAATGCCCGCCGCCCTTGCCCGGTTCAGCGCTCTGCGGGTGCGCTCACTCACGCTCAAGTCGCTTCTCAGCAGGGTGCCGTCAAGGTCGGTGGCGATTAAGCGAATGGTCATGCAGAGAAGATAGAGCGCCGGGCCGAGTCTTGCCCTACTCCTGTCTGCGGCCCCGAATGAGATGCACCGCCGCTTCGTCTACCAGTTCGCCGTTTTCGCTGTGGGCGGCTATCCAGTCGCTGAGGTCATCCTGAAGCTGCTCGCCGAGATGCTGACGCTGCTCCTCGGTCATGGCTGCCAGATTGGGCGTTGCCGCCGCCGCGCCCTGCAAGGTGAAGGCGAAAAAGTGTTGCGGTTCAGGATAACGAACTGTGCGCGTCTGTGCTTCGACTTCCACGTCCACAAAGCCCGCCGCCATCAGGAGGTGCTCCAGCGTGGCCGCCCCGCCCAGCGCAAAAGGAGACGCGAAAACGTCCACGCCCATCCGTACTCGCCCCGCCTGATTGAGCCGGAAGAACAGCGGGTTGTGTTCAATCGCTTGATGAACCGCGAGTGCCACCCGTCCGCCCGGTTCCAGCACCCGGCGCATTTCGCGGAGCGCTCCCACCGGATCAGGGAAGAATTGCAAGCCCTGCTGACACAGCACCGCCGTGAAGGAGGCGTCTGCAAACGGCAAGCTCTGGGCGCTGCCGTGTTGCCAATCGATGACGGAGGCGTCCGGCGCGGCAGTCTCGCGGGCCACCGCCAGCATCGCCGGATTCAGGTCGAGGGCGCTGATGGCCCCACTTTCCCCCACGCGCATGGCTGCTTGCCGCGCCACAATACCCGTGCCGCAGGCCACGTCCAGCACCCGTTCGCCTTCTCGCAATCCAGCAAAGTCCAGCAGCGCCGTCGCCCAGGGCGCGAACTTATGCGGCACCATGTAGCGCTCATACGTTTGGGCGGCGCGGAGGGCTTCGTCGCTGGGCTGGGTCATGGAAATTCCTTTTGGAGCTTGAAGTTGAAGCGAAACTAGCGTTGACACCGTCAAAGACTTGTCAAAAGCGTTCCGCCTCTCCCCTCCTTGTGCCGCCACCCTCTAGACTACCCAGATGACTCTTCCCACCCCATCCATCACCGTCGTCGGCGCGGGCCTGGCCGGTTCTGAAGCGGCCCTCGCCGCCGCCAAGCTCGGCATGCAAGTCCACCTCTACGAAATGCGGCCCGTCAAAATGACCCCAGCGCACCGCAGCGGCAACTTTGCCGAATTGGTGTGCAGCAACTCGCTGGGCGGGCAGGGCGACTTGCAGGCCAAGGGCCTTCTCCAAAGCGAAATGCGGGCGGTGGGCAGCGCCATTCTGGAGAGCGCCGACGCCTCACGGCTGCCCGCAGGCGGAGCGCTGGCCGTCGAGCGCGAAGGCTTTTCCGAGCGGATTACCGGCGCGGTGCGAAACCACCCGCTGATTACTGTTCACGGCGAGGAAGTCACCGAGTTGCCGACTGGCCCCTGCGTGATCGCCACCGGCCCCCTGACCGCCGAAGCGCTGTCCGGTGAGTTGGCGCGGCTGACCGGCGACGAGCAACTGGCCTTTTACGACGCCGCCGCGCCGGTAATCGCCTTTGAGAGCATCAACATGGACATTGTGTTCCGGGCTGGACGCTATGAGCAGAGCGCCGATTACCTCAACTGCCCAATGAACCAAGAGCAGTACGACGCCTTTTACACGGCGCTGGAGCAGGCCCGGACGCATACCCCGCACGACTGGGAAAAGCTGGAATTTTTCGAGGGCTGCATGCCGATCGAAGAAATCGCGCGGCGCGGCAAAGACACGCCCCGTTACGGCCCCATGAAGCCGCGCGGCCTGACCGACCCGCGCACCGGGCGCTGGCCTTACGCGGCGGCCCAACTGCGCCAGGAAGATCAGGAAGGCCGGATGTGGTCCTTGGTCGGCTTTCAGACCGGACTCAAATGGGGCGACCAGAAGACGGTAGTGCAACTGATTCCGGGCTTGGAAAACGCCGAAATCATCCGCTACGGCGTGATGCACCGTAACACCTACCTCAACGCGCCCAAAGTGCTGGAAGCGTCCTTGGAACTCAAAATGCGCCCACAGACCTTCGTGGCAGGCGTGCTGGCCGGAACCGAAGGCTACCTTGAGTCAGCGGCGACCGGCTGGCTGGCCGGAACCAACGCCGCCCGCGCCGCGCTGGGCCTGAGCTCAATCGTGCCGCCGCAAGAAAGCATGCTCGGCGGCCTGACCCGCTACCTCGCCAGCGCCAATCCCAAGAACTACCAGCCGATGAACGTCAATTGGGCGCTGGTGCCGGAGCTCCCCGTTCCCGAAGGCCGCAAGAAGTGGGGCAAGCGAGAAAAGCGTCCGGTGCTGTACCGGCGCGGGCTGAGCGCCTTCATGGACTGGGCGCAGGGCGAGGGGTTGGAAGTCACCCTGCCGCCCGCGCCAGAAGAGGAGCCAGCCGAGGCGGTCTTGCGCTGAGAGGCAGCGGCGGCTAATCGGTAACGGACGCGGCAGCACATGAGGCGCAGCCGAAACACCGTGTAAAAAGAGCGTGAACCAAAAAAGCGTGACAGGAGCCTAAGCACCCTGTCACGCCGACACTGTTGAGATCAGCTCGCCGCCAAAACTTAAAAGACTGGCCCGATACGGAAACTGAACTTGGAGCTGTTGTTGCTGGGCGAGAAGCCGTAATCAAAGCGCAGGGCGGGCAGGAGTGCGCCGCCGATGCCGAGGTTGAGCTGGACGCCGAGGCCGAGGCCGTAAGCGCTGGCCGAGGTGCCGTTGGCCGCAAAGGCGCTGCCCGCGTCCACGAAGGCGATGCCGTAAAGGCCCTGCGCGATGGAGTTGCTGACGCCAAAATCGTAGCGGTACTCGGCGCTGCCGGTCACGTAGCTGCTGCCCTTGAGGGTGCCGGTGGGAATGCCGCGCAGCTCATAGGCGCTGACGATGCTGGCGTCGCCGATGCCGAAGGTGCTGCCCACCGGATAGTTGCCCGTCAGCGTTCCGGCGTTGACCCGAGCGGCCAGCACTTGCTGCTTGCTCTGCTGGTTAAAGCCCTTTTCAAGCGTTTTGCCGAAGCCGTAATAGGTGCTGGCTCCGCCTTCGAGCTTGAACCAACTGAGGCTGTTGCTGCCCGCCGAGCCGAAATTGTACGACGGCGAGAAGTTGGCGCGAATGCCCTGCGTGGGAAAGTCACCGCTGTTGGTCGAGTCGTAGTTCAGCGCCGGACTCAGGCGGGTAATCAAGCCGCTTTCGGGCAGCAGCGCTGTAGCTGCCGCGTCGTCGATCAGGGTCTTGCCCGCGTCGTCGGCCGTTTTTTGATCAGCGTCGGTGATTTTTTCGAGGTAGCTCACGTCGTAGCTGGTGCCCACGCCAACGCTGCCGGTCAGGTACTTGGCGAGGCTGCGGCCCACCCGCACGCTGATGCCGCTGGAGCGCTGGGTAAATTGCCGCCCGGTGGCGCTGCTGTCGGTGTTCAAAATGCCGTTGTTGGGCGACAAGGTGCTCGACAAGCTGAGCGAGACGCTGGTGGGGGTTTTGCGGAAATCGGCAAAATCGATGTCGAGCCAGGGAATGGTGTAGTTGACGCCGCCGCCGAGGAACTGCCCCGAATCGGTGGGCTGGGCCGTCACCGAGGCTTCTAAGGTGTGGCCGAGGCCAAAGACGTTGTTGTTGCTCAGGCCGAGGCTGCCCTGAAAACCGCTGACGGTGTCGTAGCTGATGCCGAACGGAACGCTGCGGGTGCTGCTCTGCTCGGTGAGGTTGATGACGTACGTCAGCACTTCGGGATTTTTGGGATCGTCCGAGCGGGTGGTCAGGTTGGTGACCTTGACGATGCCCAAACGGGTGACGCGGTCGAGGCCGTCGCGGATGCTGGCGCTGGAGACTACACCGGTCAGGTTTTGCAGTTCGCGCAAAATCACCCGGTCTTGGGTGCGGTGCGCTCCTGTCCAGCTGAGCTCAAACTTGGCCGCGCTGGTTTCGTGGATGGTGTAGGTCAGCACGCCGCTGTCAAAAGCAATCGGGTCGCGGGTCGAAATCTCGTAGCCTGCGGCCCGGTAAGCGTCGCGCAGCGCAAAAAAGCTGCTTTCGGCGAGCTGTTGAGAAAATACGTCGCCCACTTTGAGCTTGAGGGCTGCCTGCAACTCAGCGGCCGTGAGCTTGGTGTTGCCCACGAAGCGGATTTCTTTGATCGGGCCGCTGGCGGTTTGGGCGTCACCGAACACCACCGTGACTTGCGAAGGGTTTTGGGCGTCCGGCTGAAGCGCGAAGCCCACCGATTTGCCGGTTTGATTCGACAAGGTGCGGGTGTCGGCTTCCAGGGTGCTGAGCGTCAGGGGCGTGCCCTCTTTGGTCAGCAGGCCTGCCGCGCTGACGGCGCTGCCCAGAATGCTGGTGTCCACCTTGCTGACCACACCTTCGGTCAGCTTGATCTTCAGCACGCCCTTGTCGAGGGTGGTGGCGCTGACATCGATGCCACTTTGCAAAAAGCCGGCGGCTTGGTAAGCCTGAGCGATGTCCTGCGCCGCTTTGAAATACACTTCGGGCGTGAACTTTTTAGCGTCGTAAAGCGGCTTGAAGGCGTTGACGATGCTGTCGCGGGGAAGGCGGGTGTTGCCTTCAATTTCTACGCGGCTCAGCGGAGCCGTTTCGTCCACGACGTACGTCAAAGTTACGCTGCCGTCGGCTGCGGGGGTGGTTTTGGTACTGATGCTCGGCACGAACGGGTAGCCCTCGCCGCGAAAGTTCTGCGCCAGCAGTTCCTTGCTTTGATCCACCCGGTCGGTGTTGAGGGTCGCGCCGGGGGCGATGTTGAGCAGGTCGGCGATGCGGGCTTTGTAGGTATCTGCCGGAAAATAGGTCAGTCCCTGCACTTCCACCGCGCTGAGCACTGGATTAGGCTTGACCGCCAGCGTCAGCACGTTTTGGCCGTCTTGGGTACCGAGCGAGGCCGTCACGCTGCTGAAATAGCCGGTGGCCAGCGCTTCTTGCTCGATCTGACGCAGGTTGAGGCCGCTCAGCGCTGCGCCGCGCTGCACCGTCAAGCTGGCTTTGAGGAAATTGCCCAGCAGATCAGGTGCGCCAGTCACGACCACGTCACCGAGGTTGGCGGCCTGAACCGCCGCCGGAGCAGCGGGAGTGGTGCTTTGGGCAGCGGCCAGCGGTGCGGCGAGCGCCAAGGAAAGGGCCAAGGTGAGCGGGTGTTTCATCAATTCTCCTCAAGGGACAGGTGGGTCAAGTACTTTCTGGGTGGGCAACTGCTGAACGAACACTTTCTGGGCAAGCACGGTCTACGTCAGCACTGTAGAGGTAAACGCTGCCGGGCCAAACGCTACCGGCGTGACACCTTCTTCTTTGACACATTGTCTGCAATGGCCCTGAGAAAGGTGAAGAATGCTTGAATTGGTTGCGGGTGAAACGCTGGGTGCCGTGCTGGAAGGCGCGGGTTGAAGTTGGGCTGAGGGTGGCAGGCCCGTTTTCTCCCACTCTTCGAGCAGAAAGTGAACAGGTTCTCAAGGCAATCCACCATACATTTTTTACGGTACTGCGGCGCTTCCCATAGACTAATCTACAAATGAGCCTGAACCAAGTCTTATCCGAAATTCGCAGCGCGGCGCAGCAAGCGGGCCGGGCCCCTGAGAGCGCCCGCTTGGTGGTGGTCAGCAAAGGGCAGAGTCTGGAGAGCATCGAGGAAAAGATTCTGACTGGCCGAGCCTTGCCCGCGCCGATCATGCTGGCCGAGAACCGGGGCCAAGACCTGCGCGACAAGGTGCGCCAGGCTGAAGAACTCGGCTGGCAAGAGCGCTTCGGGCCGCTGGAGTGGCACTTTATCGGGCCTTTGCAGCGCAACAAAATCAAGTACCTTGAGCCAGTCAGCTTGGTGCATACCCTGGAAGAAGCGTGGCAAGCTGAGGCGATTGCCGAGGCCGCCCACAAGTGGGGCCACGCGCCCGCCGTGCTGCTGCAACTGCACAACGGCGAAGCGCAAAAGCACGGCGTCGCTCCCGAGCATCTCAAAGCGCTGTACCATGCAGCGGTGCAGACGGGTTTAGAAGTGCGCGGCCTGATGGTGATGGCTCCTTACGGCGACCTCGCAGCGGCCCAGCGGGTGTTCGCTGAGACCGCGAGGCACGCCGCCGATTTGGGACTCAGCGAACTGAGCATGGGCATGAGTGACGACTTTTTGCAGGCCATCCCGGAAGGCGCGACGCTGCTGCGAATCGGAAGGCGGCTGTTTTTGTGAGCGATTTTTTCAAAGGTGGAGGCGACCCAGAGGCGGGCCAGCCCATCAAAACCATTCTGGCAGGAGCCGCAGAACCCCAGCTTTTGCCGTCACCGAGTTCGAGTCGGCGCGGCCAAATTATGCCGCTGGACGTGCAGCACCAAGAATTCAGCTCGGGATGGCGCGGCTACCGCAAAGCCGACGTGCAGGCTTACCTCTCGGAAGTGGCGCAGTCGCTGGAAGCCGATTTGCGCGAGCGGGCCGCCCTCGAACAGCGCCTGAGCGAACTGCAGCGCCAGATTCACGATTACAAAGCGGCCGAAGACGAACTGCGCCGCACGGTGGTGGCCGCTGAACGCATCGGCCACGAACTCAAGGAGCAGTCGCGCCAAGAAGCCATGCTGACGGTTCAGAAGGCCGAACACCGCTCGGCTCTGCTGCTGGAAGTCGCCAAAAACCGCGAGCAAGAAGCCTTGGAGCGTCACGAAAGCCGCCTGCGCGAACTCGAAAGCACCTTCAGCGTGCGCCGCGCTCAACTCGAATCGCTGTACCAAGCCCAAGAGCACGAGCTGGAAAACCGCGCCCGCGAGCGCTCGGCAGCGCTGGAGCGCGAATTCAGCGCCCGCCACGCCGACTTGAGTGGCCGTCTCAGCTCGGCCCATACCGAGTACGCCCAGTTCATGTCGCAGTACCGCGCCGTGTCGCAGGCCTTCGCGCAGGCCGCCAACGCCCATTTGCTGCCGGACACGGCGGGTCTGGCGAGTTACCAGATCGGCGAAGGTACTGTCAGCAAGTCGCAGCGGCCCAGCGCGGTTGAACTGAGTAAGGGGGGGCAGTCCGATACCCCATCATCCGGCGTTCAGCAGTCCGGCGCTCAACAACCCAACACCAAGCAGCCCGACGCCAAGCAACTCAGCCCCGAAGTCGCCGCCGTACAAATCGAGGAGCAGCGCTTTTAGCCGAAGAAGAGCGGGCTAATCGAGGTTGGCCGCCAAGTACGCTTCCGCCGCTTTCCACATGGCGGGCGTACTGAGGTGATCCAAGTTTTCGTAGATCAGCAGTACGTCTTGGCCCTTGAGGGCGGGAAGCTGACTGACTGCGGCTTCGGCCGTGCAGAGTTGGCGCACCTGCGCGGTGAGGTCGGCGGGGCCGCCGTCTTTGGTTTGGCGCACCACCGACACCTTGAGTCCCATCTGGCGGCGAATGTCCAGCACCGAGCAGCTTTGCCGCAGCGGAATGAGCTGATCTCGGTCTGCGGCCACGGTCAAGAGCGGCGCTCTGAGTTGCTTAAGCGCTTCCAGGGGTCGGCGGGCTTCATAAGCGTGGCCGACTTGCTCCGCCGAGCCGCCGAGCAGCGCTTCCCAGCGCTGGGCCACGTCTGGGCGGTAGCTGAGCAACTTCAACTGCTCGGCAAAATCGGTAGGCGAGAGCAGCGTGACCACCGCCCGCACCCCTGTTGTGCTTGAAGCCGCTTTGATGGCGACGCAGCCGCCCAAACTGATTCCCAAATAGCCCACCCGCCCCCGGTCGGTCTTGTAGCGCCCCTCCACCAGACTGCGCAGGGCACGCACGTCACTGACCTCACCGCCGCAGATTTCGACTTTGCCTTGGCTCCCGCCCTGACCGCGCAGGGCGCTGGCCGCCACCACATAGCCCAGCCGAGCAAGGCGGCGGCACAGCGTCAGGTCAACCGGCGTGTCCAGCCCACCGTGAACCAAGTTGAGCAGCGGCCTGCCCAGTTTTTTATCGGGGCGGCAGACAAAGCCCTTGATGATTAGGCCGTCCACTGGGTAGGTCAGCGCTTCGGTGAGTGGGGCGGCGGCAGTCGGCGGCTTGGGCGGCGGGCTGAGCATTTGTTTTGAAGGTCGGGCGGCACCGGGCAGCAACAAGCAGGCGAGGAGCAACCACTCCACTCGCCTGCTTGGCCGCCAATGCATACGGCAGTCTACTCAAATAAAGCTTTGTATTGCCCGTATCCCTGCGCTTGCAGCTCAGGTGCGGGCACAAAGCGCAGCGCCGCCGAGTTGATGCAGTAGCGCAGACCGCCCTGGTCTTGCGGGCCGTCGTCAAAGACGTGGCCGAGGTGCGAATTGGCCGCGCTGGAGCGCACTTCGGTGCGGGTCATGAAGTGGCGCTTGTCGGTCAGCTCCTGAAGCTGGGCGTCTTGAATCGGGCGGGTAAAGCTGGGCCAACCACACCCGGCGTCGTACTTGTCGAGCGAGCTAAACAGCGCCTCACCCGACACGATGTCCACGTAAATACCCTCTTCTTGATTGTTCCAGTACTCGCCCGTAAAAGGCCGCTCGGTGCCTTCGTGCTGGGTGACTTGGTACTGCTCAGGCGTCAGGCGGGATTTGAGTTCGGCGTCACTGGGTTTGGCAAAAGCCGCGTTCGGTTTGGGGGAAGTCGTCATGGCCTCAGTTTAGAGCGGCTAAATGTGGAGGCCTTTCTAAAATCCTCTACGCTTCTTCGCCTTCTTCGGCACGCTGCAAGGTCAGGCCGCGCAAGTAAAAGTCCCAACATTCGGCGGGCCAAGTTTGGTAAATGAGGCGGCGGTTAGCGAGGTCGGCGGCGGCCAGAGCCGCGCCGAGGTGCTGAAAAAAGCGGCTGCCCTGCTCCTGCATGGCGTGGGCAATCCAGTACGGCGGAGAGTCAAGCAGGGTTTGGAGTTGGGTTTCTGGCTGGGAAGGTTCGGTCATACCGCTTATTTTGGCGGGAGTTTCGGCTGTTTTGTCCTCGTTTGCTTGCGCTAAGCTCAGCGTCCATGCGCCGCCCAGCCATTCACCGCTTTCAGCGTACGCTCGCCGCGCTGCTGTGGCTGCTGGCGTCGTTTGCTTTTATGACCCGGCAACAAGACATGCCGGCGTCGATGGACATGTCAGGCATGCTGATGGGCGGGACGGCCAACCAAGCCGCGCCGCTGACCGAAAAGCCGATGACCGAGCCGGAAATGGCCCAGATGGACAGTCCGGCTGAGCAGGCGGGCCAGGGTGTATCCCACCTCCCAGCAGCCAAGCCCACAGCAGCTCAGCTCTCAACGGCGCACGACCATCAAACCAAAACACACAACGCCAACGCGCCGCCCGCACCTACGCCGGACACTCCAAATCAACAAGGCCACGCCGGACACTGCCCATTTTGCTTCACGGCGGCTTTCGCGCTGACGGCCTCTCCGGTTGAGCTTCCGGCCCCCGAGTATGTCCAAACGGCCCACCAACTCGCCTCCATTCCCACCGCGCCGCGCCCGCTGCTGGGCTCCAAACGGGCACGCGCTCCGCCTCTTGGATGAAGTGAGTTCTCAGACTTTGAACCCCCATTCAATCCCAAGAGGTAGACATGAACCGTTCCAACACCCTGACCGCCCTGATCGCTGCCGCCGTGCTGAGCGCCGCCCCCGCTCTTGCCCACGCCGTTGTCCGCACTGAAACGGGCGCTGCCGAGAGTATGGCGGGCGCGAGCGAGACTTACCGCCTGAACGTGCCGGTCGAAAAAGACATGGCGACCACTGAAGTCCGTTTGGTGGTGCCCAAAGGTGTGAGCATCACCCGCTTTCAAGTGACGCCGGGATTTGTCCGCACCACCAAAACCGATGACGCTGGACTCGTCACGGAAGTCACCTGGAAAGGCAAAATTGCGCCGATGGAGTACGCCCGCTTCTTCTTTCAGGCCCGCAATCCGGCGGCGGCAGGCGACTTGAGTTGGAGCATCTACCAAAAATACGCCGACGGCAGCGTCGTGGCGTGGGACGGCACCGATCCGCAACTGCCCGCCAGCAAAACAGCAGTGAAGTAAGGCCTTGAGCCGCTGAGGCGTGAGCGCTCGCTGCTGCTCGGCTTTGAGCGCCCACACCTCGGTATCAAAGGGCCGAGTTCAACGGCTCATTCCCGATTGAGGAGATCTATGAAAAATTCCCCCCTGAACAAACTGCTTCCCCTGTCCGCTGCTTTGCTGATCGGCACGGCCTTGGCCCACACCCAAGTCACCAAGGTGGTTCCGGCACAGGGCAGCAGCGTGACCGCGCCCAGCGCCGTAGCCCTGACTCTCAATGAGCCGATCAACTTGCGCTTTTCCACTTTTAAGGTCTATGCCCTGCCCGCCGGAACAGACGCGGCGACTTTTACCAAAACGAAGATCAATCTCAAAGACGACGCTGAGGCCCGCGCCGATGCCTATTCCAGTTCATCCAACATGGCCGCCAAGCTGAGCATTCCGCTGCAAAGTCATCTCAAAGCGGGCCAGTACGTGGTGATGTGGCGCATTTTGTCGGACGACGGACATCCGGTCAGCGGGCAGTCCACCTTCAGCATCAAATGAGGCGCTAGGTGAGCTGGCTGGAAGTCGCCAAGCTGCTGACTTACAGCGGCCTCGCCGTGCTGCTCGGCGGCGTGGTGGTGCGGCGCTGGCGGCTTTCGGACGCGCCGCTGTGGTGGCTGGGGCTGGGCACGGGCCTGATCGTGCTCGGCGCAGGGCTGGAAGTCGGCAGCACTTTGGTTGATCTGGGATTCACCGCACCCAGCGACGTGGCTGACTTCCTGACCTCCACTCGCACGGGCAAGTCGGCCCTTGTGCGAATCATCGGCGCAGCGGTGCTGCTGGCCGCCGCCCTGCAACATTGGCGCTGGCTGGAATGGGCGGGCGGCCTGATCGTCCTCTACGCCACCTCCAACGCTGGACACGCGGGCGAGCGCGGCGGCATCTGGCTGCTGCTGGATATGCTTCACGCAGGAGCGGCAGCCATCTGGGTGGGCGGCGTGCTGGCGTTTGCGCTGGGGGCGCTCCGGGGGCGTTTGCTCTCCCCCGCCGTCACCCGCCGGTTTACACCTCTGGCTTTGTCGTGCCTCGCCGTGCTGAGCGTTTCGGGCGTCATCACCGTGTTGGGCTACATTCCACTCGCCTCACTCTGGCCTGCGCTGTGGGGCAGCACTTGGGGCGTGACGCTGCTGCTGAAGCTGGGCCTGATTGAACTAGCGCTGCTTTCGGCGGTGTTGGTGCGGCTGACCGTGGCCGCCAGACTCAGCATTCGCGCCCCAAAATGGCTCCCACTCTGCTTGGAAGCAGCGCTGCTGCTGAGCGTACTGGGCCTGTCGGGGGCGCTGGCGACTTCACCGCCGCCGAGCACCGCGCTTATTCAGCGTCAGGCCGTGCCGATTTCGGTGAAGCTGGGCCAGCAAACGCTCAGCGGGCAATTGGTGCTCAGCGGAACAGGTGACGCGGCGCTGACGCTGACGCCCGCTCTGCCCAAGCTCAGCGCCGCCCTACAAATGTTGGATCACCCGATGCCGGATCAGCCTCTACCGCTGGAAACCAAAGACAATCAGCTCAGTGGCCAGACGCGGCTGTGGATGAGCGGCAACTGGGCGCTGAAGCTGGAGCAGGGCGCAGAAACAGCGCGGGTGGAGTTCGCCTACTGAAGAAGGGGGCCGGGGAGTGGGAAGACCAAGCCTGTAATGCCGCCCGTTCTAAGGGCCGATCAAGGCCTGACATCCCCTCCTGCCTCCCCTGCTAGGCTGAGCTTCATGAAGAACGTGCAAGACGAGCAGGTGAACACCCAATGCCGCAAGTGATCGCCGTGACCTCCGAGAAAGGCGGGGTGGGCAAAAGCACCCTCAGCGTCCACCTGACCGGCGCTTTTCAGGAACGCGGTTTGAGCGCCGTGCTGATCGACGAAGACGGGCGGGTCGGCAGCGCGGTGCGCTGGGCCAGACGCGGGATGGGCCTGCCGTTTCCGGTGCTGGAACCTGAAGAGGTCAAGCCCAAGAAACTGAGAGAAGCCGACGTGATCGTCATCGACACCGAGGGCCGCCCCAAACGCAGAGATTTGCGGGCGCTGGGCGAGCGGGCCGATCTGATTTTGGTGCCGAGCGGGGTGTCGATGCTGGAACTCGACGCCACCGCCGAGCTGATGACTTTTTTGCACCAAGACCCCCAAACCCGCCGCCGCACCCGCGTGGTGATCAACCGCGTGCCGCCGGTGGGCAGGGCCGGCTTGGAAGCCCGTGAGGAGCTGCGCGAAGGCGGTGTGACCGTCTGCAACACCTTGGTGCGCTCATACGCCGCTTACGTGCGGGCCGCCGAACTCGGGGTGCTGTGTAGAGACGTGCAGGGTGACAGGGCCGCGCAGGCTTGGGCCGACATCGTGACCTTGTCGCGGGAACTGCTGTGAGGCGCTGATGGCGGGCCGCTTCGGGTACCTGGACGGCCAGAAAGTCAGCAAACGCAGCCGTCCCAAAAAGAAACACGATAAAACCAAGCCCGACCCCAACAGTTCAGAACCGCTGGAAATCGTTTATGTTCGTAAAGAAATCCTGCGGGCGGTTTGGAAGGAAGTTAAGCAAGAAGGCGGCGAAAGCGTTTCGGAGTTGGTGGACGAACTGCTCTCGGCTTGGCTGCAAACCCGTGCCGAGATGGACAGCGAGGAAAACTAGCGACAGCCCAAGCGTCCGCCTTGTTGTTCCTGACCCTGTTCTTGAGTCAGGAACAACAAGGCGGGCTATAGATGAGAGGGCAGCCTCAGCGGGTATACTCCTATATCGGGAAAGCAGTACCGCACAACTCACACCGCAACGACCCCAAGCGGCGCAGCTTAAAGCCGCCCACCCTTCTTGACCAACTTTTTTTTGAAAAGGAGTCACAGTGAAACTTCACGAATACCAAGGCAAGGAAATTCTGCGTCAGTTCGGCGTCAACGTGCAGGACGGCAAAGTGGCCTACACCCCCGACGAAGTGCGCACGATTGCCCGCGAGTACGGCCAGCCGGTCGTGGTTAAGGCGCAAGTCCACGTTGGCGGGCGCGGTAAAGCCGGCGGCGTCAAGTTCAGCCCCACCATCGACAAGGCTTTTGAAAACGCCGAGAAGATTCTGGGCATGGACATCAAAGGCCTGACCGTCAACAAAGTGCTCGTCACCAAAGCGGTGGACATCGACGCGGGCGTGGAATACTACGTCGGCATGATTGTTGACCGCAACGTGCAGAGTTTCACCTTGATGGCTTCCGCCGAGGGCGGCGTGGAAATTGAAGAAGTCGCGGCGGCCACGCCCGAAAAGATCATTCACCACCGCGTCGATCCCGTGACGGGCCTGCGCCCTTACGAGGCCCGCGAAGTCGCCATCAAAGCCGGATTCAAGGGCAACCTCAACAAAATTGCCGACATGATGGTCAAAATGAGCAAGGCCGCTCTGGAGCGCGACGCCGTGTTGGTGGAAATCAACCCGCTGTTCATCGACGCCGACGGCACGCCCCTGGCGCTCGACACCAAGTTCGAGATCGACGACAACGCCATGTACCGCCACCAAGATTTACTGAGCTGGCGCGAAACCGAAGCCGAGCACCCCTTGGAAATCGAAGCGGCCAAGTACGGCTTTGCTTACGTCAAGCTGGATAACGGCAACGTGGGCGTGTTGGGCAACGGCGCAGGCATCGTGATGACTTCTCTGGACGTGGTCAACCGCGCCGGAGCCAAGCCCGCCAACTTCCTCGACATCGGCGGCGGCGCAAAAGCCGAGATCGTCTACAACGCCGTCAAACTGGTCAGCAAAGACAGCGACGTCAAAGCCATCTTCATCAACATTTTCGGCGGTATCACCCGCGCCGACGAAGTGGCCAAAGGCGTGATTCAGGCGCTGAACGAAGGCATTTTGACCAAGCCGGTACGCATGCGCATCGCCGGAACCGCCGAAACCGAAGCCAAAGCGCTGCTGGCCGAAGTCAACAGCCCCCTCATTCAGATGTACCCCGATATGTTCCAAGCCGCTGAAGCCGCTGCCGCCGATGCCAACAAAGCAGACGCCAACACTGCCGGAGACAAGAAATGAGCATCCTCGTTAATAAAGATACCCACGTGATCGTCGTCGGCATGACCGGACGCGAGGGCGCAAACCACACCAAAGCCATGCGCGAATTCGGCACTAAAGTCGTGGCCGGCGTGACCCCCGGTAAGGGCGGACAGACCCACGAAGGCCTTCCCATCTACAACAGCGTGGGCGAGGCCGTCAGCAACCACCAGGTCGACGCCAGCATCATCTTCGTGCCGCCCGCCGGAGCCGCCGACGCGGTGCTGGAATCGGCCCACGCAGGCGTGCCACTGGTCATTTTGATCACCGAGGGCGTGCCCACCGTGGACATGATGAAAGCGGTGCAGGAAGTCAAGGCGCTCGATCACGCCAGCCGTGAAGAAGGCGGTAAAGGCGTGCGGCTCATCGGCGGCAACTGCCCCGGCCTGATCAGCAGCGGCGAGTGCAAAATCGGCATCATGCCCAACAGCATCTACGCCGAGAAGGGCCGAATTGGCCTGATCTCGCGCTCCGGCACGCTGACCTACGAAGCGGGCAAGCTGCTGCAACTGGCCGGACTCGGCACTTCCACCACCGTTGGCATCGGCGGCGACCCGGTGATCGGCACGACCTTTGCCGACGTGCTGCCCCTCTTTGAAGCCGACCCCGACACCGACGCCATCGTCGTTATCGGTGAGATCGGTGGAGCCGACGAGGAAGCCGCCGCCGAGTACATCAAGCACAACATGAAAAAGCCGGTCGTCGCGTTCATTTCGGGCCGCAGCGCCCCAGCCGGCAAGCGGATGGGCCACGCCGGAGCCATCATCATGGGCAACGTCGGCACGCCGGAAAGCAAGCTGGCCGCCTTTAAGGATGCCAATGTGCCGGTGGCCGACACCATGCCGGAGATCATCGAGCTGGTCAAGAAAGTGCTGAACAAGTAAGAACTTCAGGTCAAAAAAAAGTCGCCCCGCGAGGCGACTTTTTTTGTTGCTGAGTGCTGACAATCAAACTTCTGCTCCGCGTCGAGGGCAGGCCCGTCAACACAGAGCCAAAAGCGCAAGGCGGAGGCTTGAAACGTGGCTCCTGTCGATACCCCCGCTTAACGCCGCTGCAACCGGGCGATATAAAAGCCATCTATGCCGCCCTGCATCATGGTCAGGACGCCTGCACCCCGCTCAGTTACGGGCACCAGCAAGTCCGGCAGCGGGGCGGGCGCGAAGTCAGGATGATCGGCCAAGAAGCGCTGCATTTGCGCTGGCCCCTCGGAGGCACTGATGCTGCACACGCTGTAGACGAGTGTGCCGCCCGGTGCCACCAGCGGCGCACAGGCACGGAGAAGCTTGGCTTGCAGCTCGGCCAGTTCGCTAACGGTCTGCTCGGTCAGGCGCAAAGCGATTTCGGGGTGAGCACGCAGGGTGCCGCTGCCGCTGCAAGGCGCGTCCAGCAAGACCAGTTGGGCGGGGGCCAGATCGGAAGGGGTCCGAGTCAAATCTGCGGTCAAAAACTCGGCTTTGAGGTGCAGCCTACCCATATTTTGCCGCGCTGGGCGTGCCTTCTTCTCGTTGGCATCGACGCTGGTGACTTGTGCGCCCCTGGAAGCCAGCATGGCCGCCTTAACGCCCGCGCCGCCGGCCAAGTCCAGCACCCGCACGCCCTCCACTTCACCGAGGGCCAGCACACAAGCGAAGCTCGCCGGATTGATAGGCTGCGCCCAGCCACTCTTAAACGCCGAGGTGACGCCCAGAGGCCGTGAAAGTGAGACGCGGTAAACGTCGCCGTAACCCTCTTCCACTTCGCTGCCCTCGCCGCGCAGGGCACCCACACCTTCAGGCGTCAGCCGCAGCCAGAGCGGTTGAGGTTCGAGCAAGCTCTCCTGCACCGCCCGCGCCTGTGAACCGTAAGCGTCCTGCAGCTCGGCTTCCAACCATTCGGGCAAAGCCGAGACATTGGGTAGCCGCTCCAAGCGCCGCAGCACCGCGTTGACCAGTCCGGGCGGGCCGAAGCCGCCGCGTGCCAAGTCCACGTACTCGTTGACCACAGCGTGAACCGGCGTTTCCAGCACGAATTTTTCGTACGCTCCGGCCAGCAACACGGCGCGGGTGCTGTCGCGGGTGCTTTCCTGAAGCAGCGGTGTCAGCGCGGCGTTGAGCCGCCGGTAGTGGCGCAGGGTGCCGTAGACCAGTTGGGTGGCCAGGCCCGAGTCGCGGCCCGCCAAATGGGCGCGTTTGAGTTCACGGTCAAGCTCGGCGGAGGCGTAAGCGCCGCCGAGCACGCGGGTCAGCACCCGGAGGGCCACCTCGCGGGCAGGATTGGGGGAAGCAGCAGTCATCTGCTCAGCATAGCGTCGCAGAAGAGGTCAGCGCTTTGGAGCGAGTAGTAAGGCCGCTTTTGCTCTGCGACTGGACGAAAACATGGCCGCAAGACATTTAAATAATCTTAATCTATTGGGGAGGGCAGATCCCATACTTTCGACCCGGCGGGTGGAGAAGGAGGTCTACGTGGGCTTTTTCACATTTTCCATTAAAGAAAGTAGCCCTTTATCGTGACGGCACCACTCTGACAAAACTCCCACAATCTTGTCATGATGAGGATGTGAAAAAATTCATGGTATTGCCGCTGATGCTGGTGGCTTGTGGAACCATACCAACCGCGCCTGTGCTGAGCGGCCAAAGCGTGGCTGTTCAGCGCTGCGGAACGGAGTGCTCGGCGGTACAGACCCCCTCATCCACCGATACAGCTTCGCGCAGCTACCTCGTGAATTTCAAAGAGATTTTATATGTGCGGGCCAACGCTGTTCGCAGTACCGTGCAATTCGGCAAAGATTCGGCCAATCCGGCTTGCCTCCTCAGCGTCAAAGCCCCGAGCGGCGTCACTTCGGTCAATCGCGGCAGCGGCACAGTCATCTCAGTCAGCAACGCGCTGCTCAGCCAGAGCATCTGGAATATGGCCTGTCCCGAATACAACAGCGGGTGGAACGTTTTTTAGGGTTAAGGCCTAAGCTCCCCGTTTCCACTTGCCTTTGCTTTTGTGTCCGACCCGGTTGGCCACCACTGACATCCGGTGCTGCACCGTTTCGTCGTCGTAGCGCAGCAGCACGGCGAGGCGGACACGGCTGATGATGTGATGCGGATGCTTGGGCACAAAGGCCGTCACTACGTCCAAAAAGTCCACCGAACCCGCCGGAGTGTCAACAGTTTCAAGCTGCACGACGACGTGAAGCGGCAATTTGATGGTGCAAGCTTCAAAATACCCGGCCACCAACCAGCGGCGCTCCTGCGGATAGATGGCCCTTACCCGCCCGGACAGCAGCACCTGCATGATGTCGTGTTCCAAGAATCCCTCGGCGCGGGCGTGGTGGGTGGCGTGGGTGCAGACGTGATAGTGGCCCTCGTAGACCGCCTCGCGCAGCCGGGAGTGGGCGCGGGAAAGCAAAAAATCATCGGTGCTGACCCCCTGCAACTCGGCTTCGCGCTGCGGGCTGAGCGGCTTGAGGGCCAAGTTGGCTGGCTTGGGCGCGGGAGCGGGCTTACGCCGACTGGCCTTCTCAGCTTTGGCGAGCTGAGCGCGTAAGGCCATCAAATCTGTCTGCGAACCTGTCTGCTCTTTCAAAGCGACCCCTCCCTGGTGTTGCCTTCCTTGGCGTGCTTGTTGGGTTTTCCATTTGGTTTGCCGGCCCGCTGCTTTGCCAAAAAGGAAATGACCTGCCAAAAACAAAAAATCCCCCGAAACGCGCGTCGTGGCGTTGCGTGGGAGAGTGCAGTCCGTACCCAGTTCAGGGCATGAACAAAGTCTAGCACGCCCGCGCGGGAAAATGCCGTGAGGATTTACAGTTCGCCTTCACCGATGTACGTCTACACTGAAAAGCGTCCAACACCGTTTTGAGTTTCTGTCTTTTCCACTTGTCAAGGGAGGTCAGGTCAATGATTCGCAGCTTGCAGTCCAGCGACGGCCCAGATGTGGTGAGCTTACTTTCTTGGATGGACGGCGCTCCAGAGCGCGAAGTCTTCGCTCCAGACGCCCGCACGCCCGACGATTTGGCGCTTGAAAACAGCGGCAAAACCTGTCTGGTGACCGCCGACGACCTCGGCAGCGTCACGGCGTTCGCGGCGCTGTCGCCGTTTCAAGACGGTCTCCTGCTCGAAGGCCCGCTTTCAGAGACGCCGGGCAATTTGCCCCGCCTGCTCGGCGCGGCTCTCAAACACAGCGACAACCAAAGCGTGTACGCGTTTGCCGCCCGCGACAACGTGGCGGTGCGCGGAGCGCTGGAAGCGGCGGCTTTTTTGCCGATGCATTCCACCGATTTTTACCGCTTGTCACGCGGTCAGCTTGGCGCGGCGGCGGCGCTGACAGACGGCCTGCTAATAGATCACAGCGCCGATACCCAAACCTACCGCGCCCTTTACCGCGCCGCCGAAGACACCTGGAGCGAGCGGCTGCACTGGAGCGAGGCGCAACTGCTGACCCACCTGCACTCGCCCGACGTGCAGATCAGCGTGCTCAGGCGCGGCGGCAAGGCGCTCGGCTTTGCCGAAACCGAACTCGACGGCGACCTCGCCCGCATGACCTACCTCGCCGTTCATCCCGCCGAGCGCGGACAGGGACACGGCAAAACCCTGCTGATGCACGCCGCGAAGCGGGCTTTTGAGCGCCCCGAAGTGCGGGCGGTGCAGGTGCGTGCCCACGACCACGAAGGGCCAGCCCGCACTTTGTACACCCGCGCCGGATTCCTGCACTCCCGCAGCGTGGTGACGTATTTGCTGGAACCGGAAGGCGAGGAAGCCTAGCGCTCCCAAGTCGGGTGAGGAACAGGGCCAACACGCCGCCTGCACGTCTCACAGTCTTGTTGGTGCGGCTGCGTTACCTTTTTGCCAGTATGGCCAAGCCTAAAGCGCCCCGCGTTCCCGATGTCGCCGTAGCCTTCCGCGAGTTGCCCGGCACTTCGGTGGGCTTTTGGGTGGTGTCCGCCTGCCCGTTTTGCGGCGCTCAGCATTTCCACGCGGCGGGCGCGGGCAAAAGCGATCCGTTTGAAAAGCTCGGCGAGGTGGAAGCTCGCTGCGGGCAGGGCCGCTACGTAATCGGCTTGCCGCCCAAGCCCAAACGCAAAAAAGAGTGCCGCGCCGAGAACAAACGCGCCCGAAAAGCCCAGGGTGGCGCGTTGGACGACATTATTTTGGACGATTGGGACGAATAGCCGTTCTCTGCTCCCCACACTTCGGGCCTGTACACTTGAGGGATGTCTGCTGACCCCCTTACCTTTACTGCCGTCGCCGGACGCCTCGACGCGGCGCTTTCCGAGCTGTCGGGCGTATCCCGCTCGCAGGTGGCTCAACTCATCGCCTCAGGGCAAGTGCTGGTAGACGGCCAGCTCGCCGCCAAATCCAGTGCCAAGCTGCGCGGCGGCGAAACCCTGTCGCTGACCTTGCCGCCGCCGCGCAGCGCTCACGTCCTGCCGGAAGACGTGACTCTTGAAGTGCTCTACGAAGACGACGCCCTGGTCGCCCTTAACAAACCTGCCGGAATGACCACCCATCCGGCTCCCGGCGTCACGTCCGGCACCTTGGTCAATGCCCTCTTGGGCCGCATGAAGTTGCCGGAGCAAGACGATTTTGACACCGAAGGCGGCTACCGCCCCGGCATCGTCCACCGCCTCGATAAAGACACCAGCGGCGTGATCGTGGTGGCCAAGACGGTGGCGGCCCACGCGGCGCTCTCGGAGAGCTTCAAGGCCCGCGAAACCCAGAAGGTGTACTTGGCGATCGTGGCGGGCCAGTGGAAAGCCGAGCGGGTCGCTGAAGTGGACGCCCCGATTGGACGCCACCTGATCGAGCGCCAGCACATGACGGTGGGCGGCAGCAACTCGCGCGACGCCCAGACCCGTTTCGTGCCGCTCGCCCAGCATCCAGACGGACACGGCCGCACGCTGGCCCTGGTGCGCTGTGAGCCGCGTACCGGACGCACCCACCAATTGCGCGTCCACTTGGCTCACCTCGGCAGCCCGATTGTGGGCGACAAGGTGTATGGCCGCGCCAGCGAAGTGATCGGGCGGCAGGCCCTCCACGCTTGGCAACTGACCATTCCGCATCCCACCACTGGCGAAGAGTTGCACCTTACCGCGCCGCCGCCGGAAGACTTGCTGAGCGCTTGGGTGGCGCTGGGCGGCGCTTTGCCGGGCGAACTGGCAAACTGACACTGGAGTGAGTGCGCTCAGTCCGTAACTTGCCGCGAACCCGTCGAGCAACGTCTATTCTCAGGGCTTCCCCACTCTCCGCACGCCACAACCTTCAGATAAACCTCAGACAAGACACAGCCGCAGCGCCAAACATGAAGGCCAACTCAGCCGAGTGGCAATTTGGCAAGGCGCGTCTAAAGAAGCCCTGAAGGCCCAACCCCCAAGGCGCGGCGTTAAGATGAGGACTACGCCATGAGGCGGCTGGGCCTCCTCGCCCGCACTGGCCCAACTCAAAAAGGAGCACCCCACATGACCTATACTCTTCCCCCCCTGCCTTACGCTTACGACGCGCTGGAACCCTACATCGACACCCGCACCATGGAGATTCACCACGACAAGCACCACCAAGCCTACGTCGACAACGCCAACAAAGCCCTCGAAGGCAGCGAGATGGCCGATTTGCCTGTGGAAGAACTGATCACCAAGCTCGATCAGGTGCCCGCCGACAAAAAGACTGCCCTGCGCAACAACGCGGGCGGCCACGCTAACCACAGCCTCTTCTGGACGGTCTTGGGCAAATCGGGCACGCAGCCCAGCAGCGAACTCGCCCAGGCCATCGATGACGCTTTTGGCTCGATGGAAGCCTTCAAGGAAAAACTTGAAGACGCCGCCAAGACCCGCTTCGGCTCCGGCTGGGCGTGGCTGGTCGTGCAGGGCGGCAAATTGGCCGTCGTCAGCACCGCCAACCAAGACAGCCCGCTGATGGGCGAAGCGGTGGCGGGCGTTTCCGGCACCCCGATCTTGGGCGTGGATGTCTGGGAGCACGCTTACTACCTGAACTACCAAAACAAGCGTCCCGATTACCTCAAAGCCTTCTGGAGCGTCGTGAACTGGGACGAAGTCTCGCGCCGCCTTACACAGGCCAAAGCGTAAGTCTTATCTCACTTCTGAAAAGCGCGTCTTCGGGCGCGTTTTTTGTTGCTACCCGCCGCTGCCGTCTCCCGCCAGTGGGGGTGAAAACATTGACGCTCGGTTCACACCACCGGGCCATCAAAGAGCGTGCAATGAGAGGCGAGGTCAACATGAAAAAAACGACTCTGCTCCTGACTGCGCTTGTGCTCGGTTTGGGTTCTCCCGCTTTGGCCGTCGACGACAACGACAACTTGTCCGGCATCAAACTGTGCGTGGACGACGACTCTTTTACAGCGGGCATCGGCGGTATGGACGCCACTTCCGGCAAAGTCGCTCAGGGCCTCTACGATTATTTCGTGGCTCAGGCAGCAGCCAAAAAAATCAAGATTGAAGAACTCGGCGCTCAAACTTGCTCTGATTACGCGGTGGCGCTCGATTTCAGCGCAACCACCGGCACGCCCCGCGCTTGGTACGGCTCAATCAACGTGTACGACAGCACGTCTTATTTTTCGCCCAAAACCACCGACACGTATAAGCAGCCGGTCAGCGTGTGGAGCAGCGCTTATTACGGCGTGCTGCAAAACAATGATGGCCTATCCGACTTTTTGACCTCGCAGGGCAAAAGCATTATCGACGAGTTTTTGAAGGCTTACCTAAGCGTCAATTGAGTTCTGCCCATTCACAGATTCCGAAAAAGCAGCGTACCTAAGTATTAGGTACGCTGCTTTTTTGATTGCGCTCTTATGTTTCAATTACATTTTGGGCAATGTTTTGGCTTCGTCATGGTGCATTTTGATGGTGGGCAAAGCGTTCATCGCGGCCGCTTTGATGGTGGGATTGGCGTGGCGTGAGGCGGTGTAGTTGGCAAATAAGGTGATGGTCTTGGCGTGGCTGCTGAGCATATCGGCTTTGTAGAGCTTGTCAAAATTCTTGCCCGATTTCTTCAGTTTGTTCAGCATTCTCTGTTGGGCTTTGGATACGCTGCCCGGCAACATCATGTTGGCGTCAACTTTGGCGACTGCCGCTCGAACGTCGTTGCCCAGTTTGGTGTGGTCGCTGATCATTTGCTTGGCAAAAGTTTGATCGGCAGGGGCTTTGGTCATGGTCAGGGCCAATTGCGAGGCCTGAATCTCAAACATATTGCCCATGACCGCTTTATTTAAGAAATTGGTGTCCGTATGAGACAGTGCCGATGCAGCCTGTGCAGAAGTTGCAGCGGCGATTAAAACGCTGAAAATCAGAATCTTTTTCATACCTATATGATGAAAGCCGAGCCTAAATACGAGATGAAAGAGCCTTATTGACGTTTTCACACAAAGTCCCATTCTTTACTCATCTTTATCAAATAACCCCGAGAAGTTGACATTGCTTCCCATTGGCACGGAATGAGCGTTTGTTTGAGAAGAAGTTTACCTTGAGTGTATGTTTTGTCAGAGCAAAGAGAGCGGACAAAGAGCAGAATTGAGTAATGCAAGCGGCTCCCCTCCCCGAATCTGAATACGCACGGTTGATGGCTCTGGCCCGCTACAGCATTCTGGATTCCGCGCCCGAAGAGAGCTTTGACCGGCTCACGGCTTTGGTGGCAGAAGTCTTGAAAGTGCCTATCGTGCTGATTAATTTTGTAGATCAGTTTCGCCAGTGGGGAAAATCATGTGTTGGCATGGAGACCAGCACGGAGCTCCGTGAAGTGTCGTTTTGCAGTTGGACGATCTTGAGTAACGAAGTGATGATCGTCGAAGACGCTGCCAATGATCCGCGTTTTGAAGGCAATCCGCTGGTGGTGGGTGAGCCGCACATCTCTTTTTACGCCGGCGTGCCGCTGGTCACCCCAGATGGACACGCCCTCGGGTCGCTGTGCGTTATCGACACCCAGGCGCATCCTTTCGGTGAGCGGGAACTGCTGATGCTCAAAATCTTCGGCGCGGTGGTGATGGAGGCGCTGGAACTGCGGGTCAACCAACTGGAACTCAGCCGCCAAGTGGCCGCCAGCGCCGCGCAAGTCGATGAGTTGCGCCGTACAGCAGCCCACGCCCAAACGCTGGCAGCCATCGCCGACCTCTTTGACACCGATCTGGAACCGGCCAAAGCCGCTCAGATGAGCGCCGAGTTGCTCAGCCAAGCGGTGGAAGTCGATTGGGCGGGGCTGGTACTGCATAGCGGCGCGGAGCTCGAGTTGGTGACAGGCTGGCAGTACAGCAGCGAAGCCGCAAAACTAAAACTGGCCGTGGATCAAAGCCTCAGCGCTTACCGTCAGGGCGTGAGCGGCACGGCAGCCCAAAAGCAAAAGGCGGCTTTTATAGACGATTACCCCGCTCATCCGAACGCTCTGCCCGACTTTATCGAGCGCGGCGTGCAGGCAATGGCGGTGTTGCCGCTGGGCAGCTACCAAGATGGGCAGTACGTTTTGGTCACGCTCAGGCTACAGCCCCGGCCTTGGCGCAGCAGTGACCGGGCGCTGTGCGAAGCGGCGGCCCGAAGCATTCAGGCTTTACTGGAGCGCCAAGCTCACCTCAAACAAGTTGAAGAAGCGGCGGGCCAAGACAGCTTGACCAGCCTCGGCAACCGCCGCGCCTTCAATCAAGCGATGGCCGTTTTGGACGAACTGACCGAGCCTTACGGTGTCTTGGTGGCCGATCTAGACGGCCTCAAGCTGGTCAACGATCACGAAGGCCACGCACGTGGTGACGCGCTCTTGATGAAGTTTGCCAGCGAGATGCAGGCGCAATTTATGCCGCAGGGCAAGGTCTACCGCTTCGGCGGCGATGAATTTGCGGTGCTGTGGCCCAATCTCACGCCGCTGGCTGAGGAAGAAGCTTTGGGACGGGTGCAGCGGGCGGTGCAGCGCCTGCGAACCGCCGGATTCACTAAAGCGGGAGCCAGCGCGGGCGTGGCCTACCACCCCAGAGGCGCTGAGCCGCAAGACGCGGCGGCGCTCCTCGAATTGGCCGACAGCCGCATGTACGAAGCCAAGCGCCGCAAACGCGCAGTTCGGGCGAGCTGAACTTGGTCAAATACTGCACATTCAAACCGTGAGCTTGCTCCCCGCTACGCTCACAACAGAAACGCTAGACTGCTGAGCAGATGACGGGAACCATTTCGGCGCTCACGCTTGATCCGCAGCGCGGCAAACTCAGGGGAAACGGCTCCGGTAAGCTTCCGCCAATGCTGGAGCAATACGTGGCGCTGCGCGACGAAATCGAAGCCCAGCATTCGGGAGCGCTGCTGCTGTTTCAGTGCGGCGATTTTTTTGAGACTTTTGGCGAGGACGCCGAACGCGCTTCCCGCCTGCTCAACATCGCCCTGACCCACAAGAGCAGCAAGGACTTCTCGACCCCGATGGCCGGAATCCCGATTCGCACGCTCGACAGCTTCGTCGAACGTCTGCTGGGCAAAGGCGTCTGCGTCGCGGTGGCCGAGCAGATGGAACTTGCCGGCGCGGGCCTAGTGGAGCGCAAAGTCACTCAGCTGCTGACCCCCGGCACCGTCACCGAGGAGCGCCACCTGACCGCCGACGAGAACTATCTGGCGGCGGTGGCGACCGGCGACGGCTACGCGCTGGCGCTGCTCGACGTCTCGACCGGCGAGTTCCGCTGTGCCGCGTTCGGCAGCCGCACGGCCCTTTACGACGAACTCAGCCGCTGGCGGGCCAGAGAAGTGCTGCTGGCCCCCGAACTTTCCGAAAACGCCGCGCTCCTGAGCGATTTCAAATCGAGATTCCCGCTGATGCTCTCGCACGGCAACTTTGAAGACGAGGCTTGCCGAGGAGCGTTGGTGGCGGTACTGGGCGAGGTGCCCGGCGTTTTGGAGCAGCATTCGGGCCTGACCAGAGCTTGCGGCGCGGTGCTGAACTACGCCCGCAGCATCCACGCAGGGGTGCAGGGCGGAGACCTCAAGATGGTGCGCCGCCTGAGCCGCTTTGAACCTGGAGCGCAGATGCGCCTGAGCGAATGGGCGCTCAGAGCGCTGGAAATCTTTACGGCCCAGTCGCCGCAGGGCCGCACCCTGATGGACGCGCTGGGCGAAACGCGCACGGCGGGTGGGCGGCGCAGGTTGCGGGCGTGGCTGCGCTCACCGCTGCTCGACCGTCTCAGCTTGGAGGCCCGTTTGGACGCGGTGGAAGCCCTGACCCGTGCCAGCGATTTGCGCGGCGGCGTGCGGGCACTCCTCTACCGCGCCCACGATCTGGAGCGCTTGGCTGCCCGCGTCGCTTCGGCCCGCGCCACACCCCGCGAAGTGGCTTCGCTGGCCCGCACCTTAGAACTCCTTCCTGACGCCGCCGATTTGCTGAGTTCGGTGAGTGGCGCAGGGCTGCTGCCGGGCGTGCGGGCAAGGCTAGGCGCGTTGCCGGACGTGGTGCGCCTGATCCGCTCTGCCCTGGTAGACGAACCGCCTATTCGGGCTTCCGACGGGGGACTGATCCGCGAGGGCTTTCACGCCGGGCTGGACGGCCTGCGAACCGAGGCGCTGGGCCACCGCGCTTGGCTGGCCGAGCTGGAACGCAGTGAGCGCGAGCGCACCGGCATCGGTAGCCTCAAGGTCGGCTACAACAACGTCTTCGGCTACTTTCTGGAAGTCACGGCGGCGCACCTTTCCAAAGTGCCTGCCGATTACCGCCAGATCGCCACCCTCAAAGACCGCGCCCGCTTTACCCGGCCCGATTTACGCGAGCGTGAGCGCGAAATTGCCCGCCTGGAGCAGGCCGCCGAGCGGCTGGAAGTGGAAGTATTCACCGAACTCCGCGCCGGCCTCTCCGGCCACGCCGAGGCGCTCAGTGAAGCCGCCGGAGCCTTGAGCGAACTCGACGTGCTGTGCGCCCTTTCCGAAATCGCCGCCACCCGCGCTTGGACGCGCCCGCAGACCTTGGAGGACACCGACCAAACCGTGACCCTGCGCCAAGCCCGACATCCGGTGGTGGAGCTGGTCAGTAGCGGCACCTTCGTGCCCAACGACGCCGAACTCTCGCCGAGTCGCCGCACCCTGCTGCTGACTGGGCCGAATATGGCCGGCAAAAGCACCTACCTCCGCACCGTGGCCATCTGCGCCCTGCTTCACCAGATCGGCTCGTTCGTCCCCGCCGATGCGGCCCACCTCCCCATCTTCGACAGCATCCACACCCGTATCGGCGCGTCGGACGATCTGGCAGGCGGGCGTTCAACATTCATGGTGGAGATGCACGAACTGGCGGGCATCTTGCATCACGCCACGCCCAAATCGCTGATTATTCTGGACGAAATCGGGCGCGGCACGTCCACTTTAGACGGCCTCGCCATCGCGCAGGCGGCGCTGGAACACCTGCATGACACGGGCGCGTACACCCTGTTCGCCACCCATTATTTTGAGCTGACCCGCCTCGAAGGCCAGCTGCCCGGTTTGATCAACCTCCACGTCGCTGCCGAGGAAGACGCCGGGGCGCTGACTTTCTACCATCAGGTGGTTGCTGGGGCGGCCAGCCAAAGCTACGGTGTGGAAGTGGCCCGCTTGGCCGGGTTGCCCGCCCGCGTGACTACCCGCGCCGCTGCGCTCCTCAGCGGCCTGAACGCCCGTGACGAGAGCAAAGGGAAGGCCTTACACGCCGAACTAGGGGCGCTGGATTTGACGCGCCTCACACCGTTGAAGGCTTTGGCGACGCTGCACAAGTGGCAGGGGGAGCTGTGAGGGGGGGTGTTGAGCGAGAGTTATTCGTCTCACTCCCTCATCCCGCCCCGTGACCATCCGCCTCCTCCCTCCCGAAACTGCACGCTTAATTGCGGCTGGCGAAGTCGTTTCACGCCCGTTAGACGTGGTGCGCGAACTGCTGGACAACGCCTTAGACGCGGGGGCCAGCCGCATTGAAATAGAAGTGGACGGCGGCGGCCTGAGCCTCATTCGGGTGCGCGACAACGGCAGCGGCATTCCAGCCTCCGACGTGCCGCTCTCGCCGCTGCGGCACGCCACCAGCAAACTCGAATCGGTCGACCGTGTGACCACGCTGGGCTTCCGGGGCGAGGCGCTGTGGGCGGCGGCGCAGGCCGGGCAACTCCGGCTCGTTACCCGCCCGCCCGCGCAACTGGGGGCCACCCTACTCACCGCACACGGTGACACGGTGGAGGTTGCCAAAGTCAGCGCTCCTGCGGGCAGCACCGTCAGCGTCTCGGATCTGTTCGGGCATCTGCCCGCCCGCCGCCGCACCCAACTTCCAGCGGGTGCCGAGCTGCGCGAAATCACCGCGCTGGTCTCGCGCTACGTGCTGCACTGGCCGCGCCTGCATTGGAAACTGACACTGGACGGCGAAACGAGGCTGCTCCATGCAACCGCCGATCATAGGGGCGCGGTGGCGAGCGTTTACGGCCCGCTCAACGCCAACCGCGTCATCAGCGTCAGCACACCTACTTTCCAAGGCGTCATCAGCCGCCCCGAGCTGAGTCGCCCGCGCCGTGACCGAATGCATTTCTCGGTGAATGGCCGCCCCGTCTTGGCTCCGCCGGAACTGGAACGCGCCGTGATCGACGGGTACGCCGAACTGCTTTCTGCCGGACACGCCCCGCTGTGCGTGCTGGATTTGACTTTGCCATTCGAAGATGTGAACCCCAATGTCCATCCCGCCAAAGCGGTGGTCGCGCTGGCTGATTTGCCGGAACTCTGCCTCAAAGTGACAGCGGCAGTGCAGGCGACGCTCAGCTCGCACCCGCTCTCGCGCCCGCTGCCGGAGCTGCGGGTGCCTGCCCCCGCGCCCAACCCGACCCAGAAGGGTGCATTTCCGGCCCTGACTTTGGTGGGCCTCTACCGCCAGACCTATCTGCTGGCCGAGGGTGAGGGTGATTTGTGGGTCATTGATGCCCATGCCGCCCACGAGCGCGTCCTTTACGAAGAACTCTCGCGCCGCCTCCGCGCTGAGCCGCCGTTTGAGCTGCCGGAACCCGAACTGCTGCAACTCAGCCCCGAACAGCTTGCCCGCCTGCACGAGCGGGGCAACGACCTCAGAGGCTGGGGCCTGACGCTGGAAGAATTCGGCGCGGGGCTGGTCAGGCTGCGAAGTTTGCCTGCTGCCCTCGCTGCCCTGCCGCTGCCGAGGCTGCACGAGCAAATTATTGAATCGGCGCTGGGTGTCAGCGGTGACGCCGAGCGCGAAGTTTTGGGCCGCTTGGCCTGCGCTCCGGCACTCAAAGCGGGAATGCTGGATCAGGGGCGCGGCGAAGCCCTTCTGGTGCAGCTCGCCGCCTGCGATCAGCCCTGGTCATGTCCGCACGGACGGCCCACTGTCTTGCGCCTTTCCGAGCGCGACCTGATGCACAGCTTTGGCCGACGCAGCGTGCGCGACGTGGCGCGGGGCCGAGACGAAACCGACCTCAAAGTGCCGCTCAGCGCCGAGCAGCGCTAGCTTTTTGGCCTCTTTGCTGCTATAGTTTTTCGGTTAGCCCGTATACGCACCCTCGACGTGACGGCAAAGGAAAACCATAATGCAAAAAGACCTTCACCCCAAAGCAGTTCCCTGCAAAATCATTTATCAAGGCAAAGTCGTGCTGGAAACGCTCAGCACCAAGCCTGAAATCCACGTTGATGTCTGGAGCGGCGTTCACCCCTTCTGGACCGGCGAAGAGCGCTTCCTCGACGCCGAGGGCCGCGTAGACAAGTTCAACAAGCGCTTCGGCACCGGCTACCGCAACCGTGGCAAAACCGAGTAACAAAGCACTTTTTCAATTTATTGAAACACCAGACCGGGCCAAGTGGCTCGGTTTTTTTGTGGCGTTTACCGAACACTCCCTACCTACTCTGCCCCCTTTGCCTGATACACTCTCGCAAAGAATGCTCAAGTCTCCCTATTCCGGCGGCCACCTCGAAGTCGTCGTCGGGCCGATGTTCAGCGGCAAATCCGAAGAACTGATTCGCCGCGTCAACCGCTCGGTGATCGCTCGTCAGCGTGCCGTGGTGTTCAAGCCCGCCATCGACACCCGCTATCACGCCACCCGCGTGGCCAGCCATTCCGGCCAGAGCGCCGAGGCGGTGGCGGTGGCGGGCACGGTGGACGCCCGCGCTTATCTTAGCGGCGAGGGCGGTCTGTTCGGCTTGCCCACCGATTTGCCGGATGTGGTGGCTTTTGACGAAGCCCAGTTTTTTGACGAGGGATTGGTGCCGCTGGCTCTAGAGTTGGCGGATCAAGGCGTGCGCGTCATTTTGGCGGGCCTCGACTTGGACTTCCGGGGCGAACCGTTCGGCGTGATGCCGGAACTGCTTTCACGCGCCGAGAGCGTGGAGAAGCTGACGGCCATCTGCGTGGTCTGCGGCGCTCCCGCCACCCGTACCCAGCGACTCATCGGCGGTCAGCCCGCCCACTTCGACGATCCGGTGGTGCTGGTCGGCGCTCAGGAAGCCTACGAAGCGCGGTGTAGGGTGCATCACGAGGTCAGGCGAGACTGAAGGCAATAAAATTCAGCGCTTGAATTTCACCGTTTTGAGCGCTTTATCGAAGGCGGCGGCCTGCGCCGGAGTGGCCGCCGTGCCGATGGTCGTTTGAAAAGACAGCAAGTTTTTGGCGCTGACGCCGTACCAGATTTTTGTGCGAACCGTAACGCCGTTGGCTTTGAGGGTCAGGTCATACTGGCGCTCGGTGCCTTTGATTCCGTCTACGTCAAGTGAACGGGTGCTGAGCTGCTTGACGCTGCCGCGCCCGTCACCCCTCATCGACTCTTCCACACCGCCAATGAAATCGGCCAGCATCTTGGTGTCGTTTGGCTTTCCCTTGTGCGGCGCATAGAAAAATTGCAGCACCACCGGCGGCGGCGTGCCGGGAGCGATCACCAGCACACCGGGCAAATGATTGGGATAAGGGCGCTGTACCCAGCCGTCTGGAACATTCACCTGAAACGGCGCGGCGGAATCGGAGAGTGGAGCAGCCAGCCCGCTGCCCAGCGCAAAAAGGAAGCACGACGTCGGTAGAAAGAGAAAGCGAATCATAGTGCTCAATTTAGCGTTGCCGGACGCCCAGCACAGTGCGGATGCTCAGCGCTCAAGCCCCCACCACATCGCCGCCCACCAGCGAGCGCCAGCTTTGTACGCTGCCGATCTGCACCGTCACGAAGCGCTCCAGGCTGCGCCACACGGCGGGGCGCTGCTCGGCCATCAGCGGCGCGTCCATCAAGGCCCGTACGCTACGACGCGGCACTTCGCGCAGAAATTCAAGGCGCTCAGGGGGGTGCGGCGGCTGATTGGAGCAGGCCCCGCACAGCAGTTGGCCGCCCAGCGGATCGGGGTGCGAGGGATCGGCGGCTCCGCAGCGGGCGCAGTGGCGGGTGCGCGGCGCAAATCCGGCTAGGGCCAGCAGTTTGTAGCTCATCACCAGCGCCACCCATTCGGGGTCAGGGTGACGCGAAACGCCGCGCAAGCTGCCTGCGTACAAGTCAAAGGCCTGCTCCGAAAACTCGCCTTCCTGAAACAGCGCGTCGGCCAGTTCGGAGAGCAGGTGCGCGTAGGGGTGGCGCTCCGGCTCGGAGAGTCTGGGCAGCGCTCCTTCTAAAATGCTTTGCTGCACGGTGGCGAGGTCGGCCTGGGGCGTCTGGTAAAGCTGCACCCCGACGTGGTGAAAGAGGTTCAAGCGGCTGGCCTGCTGCCCGCGCACGCCGCCCCGCGCCACCGCTTTGATTTTGCCCTGCGGCGTCAGCAGCGTCACGATGATGTCGCCCGCTGGCGTGACTTTGCGCCGCATCACGATCCCGCTGCGGTTGGTGCTGCGCGATTTCACCCGTTTCCTTTCACTGGCCGGCTCTCACGCCTTCATTTTAGCTTACCAACAGAATACTGGTGAGCGCCTTTGTTACGGTTAGCACTTCAAGCGGGAAATGGGCGGCATCTTCTGTTTGAATTTATTCGACTTTTTTATACTGGGTGCTATGAGCGAACACTCCGAACACGACCTTTTGCGCGAGCTTTTTCCCGAAACGGCGCGGGAATGGTTCGGCGACCATCCCACGCCCCGCGAGACTCTGGGCCTGTACGCGGTGGCCGACGGACGAATGGCCCTGGTCAGCGGCGCTCAGCTCGCCGAGTTCACGCCGCTTGACCCCAAAGGCAACAAAGTTCTGCACTGCGATCTGTGCCACTACACCCGCTCGCGCAGTGAGGCCGCCGTCTACCGGGTGCTGGTCAGCTCACGCCGCACCCGCTACATGACGCTGTGCTTCGGCACTGAGAGCTGTCAGGGGCGGGCCGGAAAAGAAGGCGTGCGCCAGTTCGCTGAGCGCATTTTCCCGATTGAATCGCTGTATGCGGAGTGAAAAGACCCTGCAAGCGATCAATTCACGCTGAAACGCAGTTGGTTTCCCGCTGGATCGGTGAGGTCGGCAAACGATTCGCCCTCCTCAAACGGCAAGCCCGCCGACTGGAGCCGCTCTTTGAGGCCCGCCAGATCGTCGCGGCTAAGCTGAAAATGGGCGCGGCGTAAAGCGGGTGTGTCTTCGGCAGGAGCGGGCGCAGCGCGACTTTCCCAGACATTGAGGCCGAGGTGGTGATGGTAGCCGCCTGCTGAGAGAAACGAAGCGCCAAGAAACTGAACCGTCAACTCGAAGCCGATGAGTTGATAAAACGCTGTGGCCGTTTGCTGATCGCTGACTTTGAGGTGAATGTGGCCCATCACGGTTCCGGAGGGAAGGCCTGTCCAGACGGTGCCCTCGCTGCTGCCGAGCACGCCCGCAGCGTCCAGCGGGTCGGTGGCCATGACCAGTTGTCCGTCCACCTGGGGCCACTCGCTGCGGAGGCGGTCACGGTAGACCTCGATACCGTGTCCGTCGGGATCGTTCAGGTAGATCGCCTCGCTGACCAGATGATCGGACGCCCCGACTCTTAGCCCCAGGTCGCTGACATGCTTCAAAAAACGCCCCAGATCGGCGCGGCCCGGCAGCAGCAAGGCCAGATGATAGAGGCCCGTTGAACGCTGCGGCGGTTGCGGGTTGTCGAGGGCGTGCAGCACGATCAGCGGGCGCTCGGCGGTTCCGAGTTCGGCGCGGTGACTGGTGTGTGAACGCACCTGTAAGCCCAGCACTTCCCGGTAAAAGGCCACGCTGCGGGCCAGATCACGCACGCTGAGTTCGACCTCGGCGGGCGCGAGCGAGGCAGAAAAATGGATGGGGTCAACGGCTGGCTGGCTGGTCATCTTGGTTCTCCTTGAGTAGGTGGGCTTTGCGGATGCTGGGCGGCAGTTTGAATGAGCCGCAGCAAGGCGGCGAGTTGGTCGGCTGACAGGTGTTCGAATTGCGCGTGGTGCAGGTTATTGACCCGGACATCGAGGTCGCTCAGCAGGTCAGCGCCGAGCGGGGTCAGGCGGCTGGTCACGACGCGCCGGTCTGCTCTCTCACGGCTACGGCGGATCAGGTTCTGCTTTTCCAGACGGTCGAGCAGGCGCGTCACGTCCGGGACATAGGCCAGCAAGCGCTCACCAATTTCGCCGCAGGTCAGTCCCTCGCCGCCTTCCCCGGATTCAGCGCCGCGTAAGATCCTCAGCACGTTGAACTGCGCTGCGCTGAGACCGCCGTGCGCTTTGAGAAGTTCTGAAACCTGTGCGCCCTGCTGCTGGGCGAGACGCTGCACAGCCAGAAAAACGTCGTGTGCCGGGGATTGTTCTACAGGAGCCATATCTATAATATATTTGTTTCAACAAATACTGTCAAGACAAATATCTCGACAGTCGAAAGCAAAAGTCCATCCCTGACTTTGGGTAGAGGCCAATTCTGTTTCCAGCGGGAGGAATGGCGGCGGGCAAGGCAACTGCGTAGATGAGTGGGCGCTTCCCCACCCCAACCCGTCATTCCCAGCCTCTTTACTTCTCACCGAGATTGTATACAATATCCACATGACGCTCCCACTCTCCAATAAGCCCGCTTTCGAGCGTCCGGCATTGGTGCGTGAAGGCGTTTATCTGCATTTGCGTGAAGCTATTTTGGGCGGTGAATTTTTGCCGGGCGAGCGCCTCGGTGAAGTCGAACTCGGCGCGAGATTGGGTGTCAGCCGCACGCCGATCCGCGAAGCCCTGATGCGCCTGACCCAAGACGGCCTGATTGAAACTGAAGCCAACAAGGGCGTGCGGGTGCGTCAGCTTTCGCGGCAAGAGATTGCTGAAACGTACGTGGTGCGGGCAGAACTCGACGGCCTCGCGGCGGCGCTGGCGGCTGAGCAGCACGACCTCAATGACGCGGCGGCTTTGCGGCTGGCGCTTGCACAACTCAGCAGCGCTAAACCCAGCAACTACCGGGAGCAGACCTTGCTAGACCTCGCTTTTCACTGCCGCGTGGCGCAAGCGGCGCATAACGCGGTGTTGTTTGCGCTGTGCCGCGACCTCGAAGTCAGGGTGTCGCTCATCAAGCACCAGACCCGCACCTTTAACGCTTACCCCCGCACCCATGATCAGCACGCCGCCATTTTGGAAGCGGTGCTCAGCCGCAACCCCGAGGCGGCCCGCGCCGCTGCTCAGCAGCACGTCCGCACCTTTGCGGCGCTGGTGATGGACGAACTTCAAACACTTCAGCTTCCCTCGGCTCAGCCGCAAACGCAGGGAACGCCTTCAGGAGCCACATTATGATTGATCAGATCTACCGCAAAACTGTGCTGACCGTCGCTGGAAACAAAGCGGTGGAAAGCGTCATGCGTTCACGCGGTTGGGGCCTTGCCCAGCGTTTCGTGGCGGGCCACCAAGCCGACGACATTATTCAAGCGGTCAAAGACCTGCAAAAAGACGGGATCGGCGGTCTGCTGGATTTGCTCGGCGAGTTCGTGGACAGCCCCGACACCGCCAACGCCTTTGCCGAACAGATTCTGAGCTTGGTCGATCAGGCCGCCGCCGCCGGCATTCAGCCGTACATCACCGTGAAACTCTCGGGCCTGGGGCAGGGCTTGACAGTGGACGGCGAAGATTTGGGCCTGACCAACGCCCGCCGCATCCTGAGCCGGGCCAAACCCCACGGCGGCTTTTTGGCGCTGGATATGGAAGATCACCCCCGCGTCGATGTGACGTTGGCACAGTTCCGCCGCTTGGTTGAAGAATTTGGACATCACTATGTCGGCACGGTGCTGCAAAGCTACCTGCACCGCACCGAGAAAGATCTGGCCGATTTGGCCGACCTGAAGCCCAACCTCAGAATCGTCAAGGGCGCTTACCTCGAGCCGGAAAGTGTGGCGATGCAGGACAAGGCCGATATCAACGCCAGTTACCGCCGCTTGGTGTACGCCAACCTGAAAGCGGGCAACTACACCAACGTGGCCTCGCACGACGACGGCATCATCGACGACGTAAAAATGTTCGTGCTGGCGCACGGCATCCCGCGTGACCAGTTTGAATTTCAACTTCTTTACGGCGTGCGCCGCGACCTTCAAAAGCAGTTGGCGAGTGAGGGCTACCGCGTCCGCGCTTATATTCCTTACGGCGACGACTGGTATCCGTACTTCTCCCGCCGGATCGCCGAGCGCCCCAGCAACGCTTTGTTCGTGCTGCGCGGCATGTTCGGCGGCTGAGTTTCGGACGCCAAGGTCACACCGTGAGCGCCCGCTTTCCCGATCCTAACCACATCAACGGCTTTTATCTGGGCCAGTTTTTCGGCTTGCTCGGCTGGGCGTCGCGTTCCAGTGAAGCCGACCACGTGCTGGCGGCTTTTGATCCGGAACGCCCGGCAGACGCGGCTTATGTGGCCCAGTTGCTCTTGCCGAGCCTAGACAACCTCACCGAAGCCCAAGACGCCGCGCTGGCCCGCACCTGGGCCTACGCCCTCTCCGAGTTTGACGACCGCGATCTGAACTGGTTTTTGCTGGGCCGCCTGCCGAGTTTGCCCGAACACCCCCGAGAATTTCTGATGCAGGTGGCCGCGCAGCTCTATCCGCAGGGCCTCCCGCAAGTGGACGCCCAGATGCGGCGGCTAGACCTACAGAACGAGTCTTTATTTGATCTGGCTTGAGCGGGAAAGGGCCATCGCCGCGCTCACCCACTTTCCCCACATCTTAGACACCACACCCCCCTCCCAAGGAGTACCCAACCATGATTAAAGTCGAACCCTACCGCCCACAGGCCTTTATCGATTTCACCGTTCCCGCCAACGTGGACGCTTACCAAGCGGCTCTGACCAAAGTCCGCGCCGAGTTGCTGGGCAAGCACTACCCGCTGATCATCAACGGCGAGCGGGTAGACACCGCCGAGAAGCTCTACAGCACCAACCCCTGCGACACCTCCGAAGTGATCGGCAGCACCGCCAAAGCCACCATCGAAGACGCTCAGCGTGCCCTCGACGGCGCTTGGGCGGCCTGGGCCGACTGGAAAACCTGGAGCATGGACGCCCGCGCCCGCATCCTGCTCAAGGCGGCGGCGATCCTCAAGCGGCGGCGTTTGGAAGCTTGCGCCCTGATGACGCTGGAAGTCGGCAAGAATTACGCCGAGGCCGATGTGGAAGTGGCCGAGGGCATCGACTTTCTGGAATACTACGCCCGCGAGGCCATGAAGTATTCGGGCTTCGGCGCGGCGGAAACCACCTGGTTTGACGGCGAGGAAAACGGCTTGATGTACCTCTCGCTGGGCGTGGGCGTCAGCATTTCGCCGTGGAACTTTCCTTACGCCATTTTCGCGGGCATGTTCGCTGCGCCGATTGTCGCCGGCAACTGCGTGATCGCCAAGCCCGCCGAGGATTCGGGCATGATCGCCGGCTTCGTGGTGGACATCATGCTGGAAGCCGGAATGCCCGCTGGCGTGCTGCAATTTTTACCCGGTGTCGGTGAGGAAGTCGGCGAATACCTCGTTCAGAGTGCCCAGACCCGCTTCGTGACGTTTACCGGCTCGCGCAGCGTGGGCCTGCACATCAACGAAGTGGCGGCCAAAGTCCCCAAAGGCCAGAAGTGGCTCAAGCGGGTCATCTTGGAACTCGGCGGCAAGGACGCCCTGATCGTGGACGAAACCGCCGATCTGCCCAACGCCGTGACCGCTGCGGTGCAGGGCGCGTTCGGCTTCAACGGCCAGAAGTGCAGCGCCATGAGCCGCTTGATCGTGGTGGACGAGGTCTACGAAGAAGTGGTGGGTCAGTTCGTGGAGCGCACCAAAGCGCTCAGCGTCGGCACGGGTGAAGCCAACTGCAACGTCACAGCAGTGGTCAATCAGGAATCGTTTGACAAAGTCGGCAAGTATCAGGAGATCGGCAAGGGTGAGGCCAAGCTGCTGACCGGCGGTGAAACCCCCGGCGAGTGCGGCGGCAAAAAAGGCCACTACGTGCAGCCGACCATTTTCGGTGACGTGCCGAGTGACGCCCGCCTCGCCCAGGAAGAGATCTTCGGGCCAGTCGTGGCGGTCTTCCGCGCCCGCGACTTCAAGCACGCCCTGGAACTCGCCAACTCCACCGAGTACGGCCTGACCGGAGGCGTGTGCAGCCGCAACCGCGCCCGCTTGGAGCAGGCCAGAAACGAATTTGAAGTGGGCAACTTGTACTTCAACCGCAAAATCACCGGGGCCATCGTGGGCGTGCAGCCGTTCGGCGGCTACAACATGTCCGGCACCGACAGCAAAGCCGGTGGGCCGGAGTATTTGGGCAACTTCATGCAGCTCAAGACGGTGACTGAGCGGTTCTGAGTAGGACACTTATGAGTTCACTCGGCTAGATGAAGAAGCAGGCGGCTGAGATAACTTGGCCGCCTGCTTCTTCATCCTGAGTTGTGACCATGCCGCCGCTTCACCGCACACGGATGATGCTTGAAAACGCCCCAAGCACCGGCTGCGGTTTTACCGACTCAGTCGAGCAAAATTCGCGCCTTAAGCGGTTTCCAGCGCCGCATCCAGCGCCACTTCAATCATCCCGTTGAACGTCACTTGGCGCTCTTCGGCGGTGGTTTCCTCATGGGTGATCAGGTGATCCGATACCGTCAGAATGGTCAGCGCCCGCACGCCAAATTTGGCGGCCAAGGTGTAGAGCTGCGCGGCTTCCATCTCCACGCCCAACACACCGAACTCGGCCCAGATTTTGTACTGGTCGAAGTCGTCGTGGTAAAAGGTGTCGCTGCTCATGACATTGCCGACGTGTGAGCGCAGGCCGCGCTGCTGGGCCACCTGATAAGCCCGCAGCAGCAAGCCGAAATCGGCAATCGGCGCGTAGTTTTTGGCTCCAAAGCGGATGTTGTTGATATTGGAATCGGTGGAAGCCGCCTGCGCCAAAATAAGGTCGCGCACATGCACTTCCTCGTGGTAACTGCCGCAGGTGCCGACCCGCACCAGGGTTTTGCAGCCGTATGAGTTGATCAGCTCATGGATATAAATCCCCGCGCTGGGCATACCCATGCCGGTGCCCTGCACCGAAACCGGCTTGCCTTTGTAGGTGCCGGTAAAGCCCAGCATGCCGCGCACGTCGTTGTGCTGCACGGGGTCGGTGAAAAAAGTTTCGGCAATGTGCTTTGCCCGCAGCGGGTCACCGGGCAGCAAGACGGTGGGGGCGATTTGGCCGACTTCGGCGTTGATATGAATGCTCATGCTTGTCAGATTAGCGGAAAAGGAGCCCGGTACTCTGCTTGGTCAGCAGGTGAAGCGAAAGGAGGGCTGTGCTCGACCTGTTCAGCGCACGTCCACCCACTCGGCTACCCACTTGGCGGCGTGGGGAACTTTGGCACCCAAAAAGCCGTTCTGTACTCTTCTGGGCGCATACGGCACCTGCCGAAACTGAGGCTGAAACACCCCTGCCACCAAGTCCAGAATCAAGTAATCGGCGCGGGCCGGATTGACGTAGTGGCCGTTTCTGAGTTCAAACGGCATTCCGACCGATCCGGGGTTGAGCAGCGTCCAACCATCCAAGCTCCGCAGCAGCGGGCGGTGGGTGTGGCCGCCAATCCACAGCGGCGCGTCGCCGTACTCGGCGCGGAGTTGGTTCAAGCGCTCCTGCGGGCTACCCGCGTCCAGCACCTCGGTGTTGCTCGCTGGGCTGCCGTGAAAGGCCAGCAATTCTGGGGTGGGGCGCAAGGTCGGCTGATAGGCCCGCACCCACTCGCGCTCTTTCTCGCCCACCGCCGCGTGACTCCAAGCGTCCAAGTCGTAGATTTCTTGCTCGTCTGGCAAACCACGCGGCACGAAAGCGGGCAGCGGTTCCAGCAGAGCTTGATCGGCGTTGCCCATCACCACACCGCTGCTCACCAAATCACAGTCGAGCGCCGCCACCGCCTGCAAGCACTCGTTGGGAAAGGGGCCCGTCATTGCTACGTCCCCCAGGCACAGCAAAAAATCGGGCGCTTGAATCCTCAAATCGGCCAGCAGCGCCTCCAAAGCAGGCAAATTGCCGTGAATATCGCTAAAAAGAGCCAGACGCATCGCTTAAGTTTAGACCCTGAGCGCTTAACGAGTTTTTGGGGAGCGAGAAAGATGTGAAAAATGAGTCTTGACTCACTCAATCTCAGAGAACCGAAGCTTAAGTGTGCATCAGACACCCATAAGCCCCATAAGCTAGAAAAATCACACGTGAGCCTGAAGATGAGCTAGATGAGAGCGGCGCAGTAGATTTCAGTAAATGAGATAGGCCTTTATGTCGGTTTTTTGTCGTCCAGAACATCCAAGACTCTAAAATAAGCTGAGCGTGAATGGCTCAAAGTTAAAGGCCTGATAAACTTCTCTTATTCATGAACGCCTTCCGAATCCTCCTGACCGTAGTTGCCCTGAGCGGCAGCGCCACCGCCGCCTCCTACGCCGTCAGGGCCGGAGACACGCTGTCCAGCGTCGCCCAGCGCTACAATTTGCAGCCGCAAAAGCTGATGCAGCTCAACGGTCTGAGCAGCACCACCTTGCAAATCGGCCAGCGCCTGAATGTCGGCGGCCAGACCAGCCCGGCCAAGGCGACGGCGGCCGCGCCCCAGTCCGGCGGGAACAGCACCATCCGCTCCGCCGCGCTGCGCTTTTTGGGCATCCGCTACGCCCACGGCGGCACCGGCAACTGGGGACTGGATTGCAGCGGCTACACCCAAGCGGTCTACCGCTCGATGGGCGTGTCTTTGCCGCGCACCGCCGCTTCACAGTCGCGCAGCGGCTACGCCGTGTCACGCAGCAGCTTGCAAGCAGGCGACCTGATGTTCTTCAGCACCATGGGCGGCGGCATCTCGCATGTGGCCATCTATCTGGGCAACGGCAGCTTTGCCAACGCCAACAGCTATTACGGGCGCACTATGGTTGACAACTTGTCTAATCCGTATTGGTCGAGCCGCTACGTCAGCGCCCGCCGCATTCTGTAGTCTGTTTCCACCGCTCTCAAAGCGCCCCGGCCCACCTGCCGAGGCGCTTTTTCTTTGCATTGATGAGAAAATCTGAGCGCTCTTTTAAGCGCGGCACAGACCACCCCACCATGCCCAAGGCTTTTAGACGGTATCCTTGCGTTAAACTATCAAGTGTACGGAAGACAGCTTCCGGTCTTAAGGAGAAGAATTGATGCAAGCGGCCAGAATTCGTGTAATCGGCCTCGGTGGAGCAGGAAACAACGCCGTCAACCGCATGATTGAGTCGGGACTCGAAGGCGTGGAGTTTATCGCCGGAAACACCGACGCGCAGGTGTTGGCCAAAAGCCACGCCGAAGTCAGAATCCAACTCGGTGACCGCCTGACCCGTGGGCTGGGCGCTGGAGCCAACCCCGAAGTCGGCGAAAAAGCGGCCATGGAAGACCGTGAGCGCATCAAAGAGTACTTAGAGGGCACTGACATGCTCTTTATCACGGCGGGCATGGGCGGCGGCACCGGCACCGGCTCGGCTCCGGTGGTGGCCGAGGTCGCCCGCGAAATGAACATCCTGACGGTGGGCATCGTGACCCGGCCCTTCAAATTCGAGGGGCCGCGCCGCAGCAAAGTCGCTGAGGAAGGCATCATCAAGCTTCAGGAACGGGTCGACGGCATGATTGTGGTCAACAACGAAAAGCTGCTGACCGCCATCGACAAGAAAGTCGCCATCCGCGACGCCTTCCTGATCGCTGACCGGGTGCTGTACTACGGTGTCAAGGGCATCAGTGACGTGATCAACGTCGAAGGCATGATCAACGTGGACTTCGCCGATGTCCGCAACCTCCTTTCCAACGCGGGCGCAGTGCTGATGGGCATCGGCTCGGGGCGCGGCGATAAACTGGCCGAGGAAGCCGCCACGAGCGCCATCAACAGCCCGCTCCTCGAGCGCGGCGTGGAAGGAGCGCGACGCATTCTGGTCAACGTGACCGGCGGCTACGACCTCTCGATGAACGACGCCCACGAAATCGTCGAGAAGATCCGTGACGCCACCGGCTACGACGACCCCGACATGCTGTTCGGAGTGAGCTTTGACGAAAATGCGGGCGATGAAGTGCGCGTCACCGTGATAGCCACCGGCTTCAACGAAGCGCAAACCGCACTCAGCAGCGGGCGACTCGACCCGATTCCTTCTCCGTCCTCGACCATCCGCACATCTTCACGCGGCCAGAGTCAGTATGATCCCAAGGACTACGACATCCCGGCGTTCCTCCGTCAGGTTGACCGGGGCTAAACTCAACTAGCAATAAAGCGGGCCACAGCAACGTCAAGCGCTGTGGCCCGCTTTATTGCTCTCCCCCGCCTGCTAAACTCCACTCATGTCAGATCAGAGCGGCACCAAGAGCATTTACAGCGGGCGAGTCGTCAGCCTTGAAGTGCAGGACGGCAAATGGGAGATCGTGCGGCACGCTCCGGCAGTTTCCATCTTGCTGCAAAACGAGTCGGGTGAGCTGCTGTGCGTCAAGCAGTTTCGTCACGCCGTCAATGCCTATACCACCGAAGTTCCCGCAGGCCTGATCGACGCGGGCGAAACCCCCGAAGCCGCTGCCCGCCGCGAGCTGCAAGAGGAAGCCGGCCTCGACGCCGATATGACCTTGCTGACTCAATTTTACTCCAGCCCCGGCTTTAGCGACGAGGAACTGTTTATCTTCAAGGCCACCAACGCCCGCGAGTCGCGCTTGGAGATGGACGAAGACGAGGACATCGAAGTGGTGTGGCTCAGGCCTGAAACGATCTTGAGCGGCCTGCGCGACGGCTCCATTAAGGGTAGCGCGGCCACCGTCACCGCCGCGCTACTGGCCCTGACAGGTGCGCCGCCCGCCAGCGGGATGGGCGCAAAGGTGGATCAGCAAGGCGGGGATCAACAGGGACGAGGGCAGGAAGGCAAAGGGCAGGAAGGGCGGCACTGACTTGAGCGTGACCAACCTCAAAACCTACCTCTCTCCCAGCCAGCGCCCCGACACCGAGACGGTGGTGGCTGTCGGTTCGTTTGACGGCCTGCACCTCGGCCACCAAGCGCTCCTGGCCCGCCTCAAGGAACGCGCCCGCCATTACCACGTGCCGAGCGTGGTCTACACCTTCGACCCGCCCACCCGCGTCTTTACGCAGGGTGTGGAATTTTTGTCCACCTTGCCGGAGAAGCTGGAACTGCTCTCGCGCTACGGCATCGACGAAGTCATTGCCGTGCCATTTACAGCCGAGTTCGCCGCCCGGCCCAAGACCGATTTTCTGGATGATCTGCGGAGCCTGCGCCCACGCTCGATCGTGGTGGGTGAGGACTTTTATTTTGGCAAGGGCCGGGAGGGCAGCACCGAGGATTTGCGCCAGGTCAGCCGCGACGTGATCGCGCTGCCGATGCACAGTCTGGGCGGTGAGGACATCAAAAGCACCCGCATCCGCGAATTTCTGCGCTCCGGCAACGTGGAGAGCGCTCAGCGCTTTCTGGGCCGCCGCTACAGCGCTCAGGGCGTGGTGGTGCAGGGCGATCAGTTGGGCCGCACCATCGGCTTTCCAACGGCCAATGTGCAAGTCGCCGGGGGCAAAGCGCTGCCCCGAGGTGTCTTTGCGGTGCGGGTGCAGGTCGAATCTGGCGGAACCAGCCAAACGTACAGCGGCATGGCCAACATCGGCAGCCGCCCCACCGTCAGCGGCCTCACGCTGCGCTTTGAAGTCAACTTGCTCGACTTCGAGAGCGATTTGTATGGCAAAGAACTGCAAGTCAAGTTCTTCCACTTTATCCGCGCGGAGCAGAAGTTCGGCGGCTTGGACGAACTGAAAGCGCAACTGAAACGGGATCAAGACGCAACACGGGAGCTACTCAAAGACAGTTAGGGCACCTTGTTTCAGATGCCCCAACTCTTTTGCCGCTTACCGTTTCAGGTCAGCTCGGCTCAATCAGTCCGTAGTGGCCGTCTTTGCGGCGGTAGACCACTCCGCAGGAATCGGTGGTCATGTTCAAAAAGACGTAAAAGTCGTGGCCGAGCGCTTCCATTTGAGTCACGGCGTCCTCGGCAGACATCGGGCGCATATCGAAGCGCTTTTGCCGCACGATCTCAGGGTTAAATTCGCTGACATCGTCACCGCTGCTGTCAGCCTGCGCAGGCGCTGCAGCGTCAAGCGTCGCGTCGTTGCGGTGGCGCATAATTTTGGTTTTGAACTTGCGCAGCTGCCGCTCCAACACGTCACCGGCCTTGTCGATGGCGGCGTACATGTCGGCGTTGTGTTCCTCGGCGCGGATAATGCCGTTGGGCACGTTGAGCTGAACCTCGACCCTATTGCGGCGTGAAGCGTCCCGTACGTCTCTGACGGTAAGGGTCACGCGGGCGTCGGTAATCTGACCGTTAAATCGGTCGAGCCGCGTCAGCTTACTCTCCACGTAGTCGCGCAGGGCGTCGGTCACGTCAACATTGCGTCCGCTCAGCTTGTAGATATGCACAAAGTCACCTCTTTACCGGCCAGAAGCAGAAGTAAAAACTTGGGTTGTGGGCGCTCTGCCGGTGAACCTATGATAAGCCCAAAGTCATGAGAGCGTCAGGTGAAATGTCACGCCAGAGCCTCAGCCAAAGCGGGTACTGATCGGCGGCGAAATGTGACACAATGAGCAGGTTAATGAACAGCCGTCACAGTGAAGGTCGCAACGGAGACGCTCCTGTTGGGCAGGTCAGGGCCGTCAGCCGGAGCGGCGCACATGAGTTCAGCAAGCCGCTGCAGCCGAGCATCCGTTTGCTGGCGGGCCTCGGGGTGGAGGGGGATGCCCACAGCGGCGTGACGGTTCAGCACCGCTCACGCGTGGCCGCCGACCCGTCGCAGCCCAATTTGCGTCAGGTTCATTTGCTTCACGCCGAACTTTTCGAAGAACTGGCCGCGCAGGGATTTGAGGTCAGTGCCGGGCAACTCGGTGAAAATGTAACGACATTGGGGCTGGATTTGCTGGCGCTGCCCGTCGCTACGCGCCTGCATCTCGGCGGCGAAGCGGTGGTGGAAATCACTGGGCTGCGAAACCCCTGCGCTCAGATTGAACGGTTCGGCGCTGCCCAGCGCTCCGGTCTGCTGGCCGCCGTGCTGGGCAGAGATGATAGCGGCCAGCTGATTCGCAAAGCAGGCGTCATGGGTGTGGTGCTGCGGGGCGGCGAAATCAAAGCGGGCGACGACATCCGGGTGGAGTGGCCGCCGCAGCCGTGGACAAAGCTGGACTGGGTCTGATTTACGGTTCTCCCGCAGGGGGCGAAACCCAAAGCCCAAAACACTAGGAGAGAGCAGCGCCCCCTCCTCTCTCCCCCATTCGCTAATCAGCTCTTGACGCTCAACACACCCATCAGCGGCTTGATGGCGGCGTCAAAGGCTTCGTAGCCTGCGAAATCGAGTTGCTGCTCGTTGTCGGAGAGGGCAGTGGCGGGGCTGGGGTGGACTTCGACGTGTAGGCCGTCTGCGCCCACCGCCAGGGCAGCCTTCGCCAGCGGAATCAGTAGGTCGCGCCGCCCCGCCGCGTGGGTCACGTCCACGAAGACCGGCAGGTGGGTTTCTTGTTTGGCCAGCGCCACTGCCGAGAGGTCGAGGGTGTTGCGCGTCCATTTCTCAAAGGTGCGAATGCCGCGCTCACACAAAATGACTTGCTTGTTGCCCTCAGCCAGAATGTACTCGGCGGCGTAGAGCCACTCCTCGATGGTGGCGGCGAACCCGCGCTTGAGCAGCACCGGCATTCCGCTGCGGCCCACTTCGCGCAGCAGAGCAAAGTTGTGCATGTTCCGCGAGCCGATTTGCAGGATGTCGGCGTATTCGGCAACCACTTCCACGTCGCGGGTGTCCATCACCTCGGTGACAAACAGCATTCCCTGTTCGCGGGCCGCGCCAGCACCCAGAATCAGGCCGTCGATGCCCATGCCCTGAAAGCCGTAAGGACTGGTGCGCGGCTTATACGCTCCGCCGCGCAAAATCTTGACGCCTTTGGCCGCCAAGAAAGCGGCGGTGCTTTCCATCTGCTCCTCGCCCTCGATACTGCACGGCCCAGCGATGATGATTGGCGGCCCGTTTCCACCGATTCGCACGCCCTTGATGTCCAGAACGGTGTCGGCGCTTTGCTGCTTGCGGCTGACCAGCAACTGCTTTTTGTCGTTGGCTTCTTCCAGATCGAGGCTGGCCCGGAAGATCTCTTTGAAAATAGACTTGAGCGCCGCTGCCGTGAAAGGGCCGGGGTTGACTTCCTCAATGTATTTGAGCTGCCGCTCTTCACGGGCCGGGTCGTAGTGGTGCGGGCGGCCTTCCAGAGTCTTGATGTGGCCGATCTCGGCGGCGAGCTGGGCACGGCGCGAAATCAGGCGAATCAAATCGTCATTGATACTGTCGATCTGGGCACGGAGATCTTCAATACTCGGCAGATTTTGGCCGCTGGCATCCGGCACCGGCAAATCGTTGTGGTTCATCTGTCTAGTCTAAAAAGTGCGCTCCACCAAGATGTGGGGCGCACTAGTCAATTGACAGGTTTTCCTAGACCAGTTTCCGGCGAGGGTGCGAAATAACCGCTCTCAAGTGGGATTGCCTGACTCCAAAGCGTCGCTCGGACGAACCCGGAACACCCGCGAGAGCAGCACGCCGAGTTCGTAAAGCAGGTACAGCGGCGCGGCGGCGATACTCATGTTGATCGGATCGGGCGTCGGGGTGATGATGGCGGCCAAGATCAAGCAGACCAGGAAAGCGTATTTGCGAACCTTGCCGAGCAACATGTGGTTGACGATGCCGATGCGGGTCAGGATGACCGCCAGAATGGGAATCTCGAAACACAGGCCGAACGAGATCAGCAGCGTGATGATCTGGCCCATGTACTGACCAATCGAGAAAATCGCGCCCACCGTACCGCCGAGAAAGTCCACCAGAAACTTGACCATCGGCGGCAGGATCATGTAGTAGCAAAACGCGATGCCAGCGACGAAGCTCAGCCCTGCGCCGACGATGAAGGGGCCGCCGTACTTGCGCTCGTTGGGATACAGACCCGGCGCGATGAACAGCCAGATCTGGTGCAAGATGAACGGCAGTGCCAGCGCCAGCCCGGCCCACAGGGCGATGGTAAAGCTGAAAATAAGCTGCTCGGTTAAGCCAGTGGCAACCAGTTGGAGCTTGTCGGCTTTGTAGAGATTGGTGTAAGTCAGCGGTTCTTTGAGCAGCAAGATGATCTGCGGCACCTTCGTCCAAGCGATGCCCGCCCCGACCACCAAAAACAGCAAGCTGTAAATGATGCGGCGGCGCAACTCTTCGAGGTGATCAAAAATCGGGGCGCTGGCACCGGCATTGAGTTTGGTCATGGCCCGCGCCTTGTTTAGACGTCGCTGTCGCGGCGCGGGGTCACTACAGTGGTGTCCGTGGTGGTGTCTTTGCTGGTGGACTTGAACTCCTTGATGCCCTGGCCGAGGCCTTTGGCAATTTCAGGGATCTTCTTGGCTCCGAACAGCAAAACGACGACCAGTACAATTAAAATGACTTCCATTGGGCCCATAAAACTCCTTTAAACGCTTGGCGCGTGATTCAGTGAGAAGGTCGGGTGGAGCAAAGTTGAACTCGGCAGGGGGGCTTAGAGGTGCTTCTCTAGGTTATACGCGCTCGGCGGCAGGTCAGATGTAACGCTCTGAGCGTAGTGCCCGAACATAAAGGAGCCTTGAAGGTTCACGGCCCCTTTCTAAGCCACCTGAGGGCTTTTCTAGTCTTGCCGCGAGAGCCAGGCCGAGAGCCAGGGCAATTTCTGGGCCACCTGACGCTCCATCCTTTTCCAGTAGCGCAGGCTCCAGCCTCCGATGTTGCGCTGGGTGCCGCGCCCCACCGCCATCGCTCCTTCCGGCACGTCGGCACTGACGGTGCTGCCGCCCGCCACGAACGCCGCGTCTCCCAGAGTCACGGGAGCGATCAGGGTGGCGTTACTGCCGATAAAGACCCCCGCGCCGATCTGGGTACGGTGTTTGTTGACGCCGTCGAAGTTGGCGGTGATGGTTCCAGCCCCAATGTTGCTCTCGGCTCCGATGCTGGCGTCGCCCAAATAAGCCAGGTGGCCCGCTTTGACGCCCGCCGCGAGGTGGCTGTTTTTGACTTCCACGAAATTGCCGATGTGCACGCCCGTATCGAGCACTGCACCGGCACGCAGACGGGCAAACGGCCCCACGTCGCTGCCTTCGCCGACCCGCGCTCCCTCAAGGACGCTGTGGGGCCTGATCTGGACGCGGGCGGCGAGTTGGGTATCCGTCAGGCTGCTGTACGCGCCGATCACGGCTCCCGTGCCGATGTCGGTTTGGCCGCGCAGCACCACACCGGGTTCGAGAATGACATCGGGGGCGATGGTGACGGTGTCTTCGATGTAGGCGGTGGCCGGGTCACGCAGGGTGACGCCCGCCCGCATGTGGCGCTCATTGATGCGCCGCTGCATCAAGCGGGCGAGTTCAGCGAGCTGCACGCGGTCATTGGCTCCCATCACTTCGCTGGGATCGGGAATACAGTAGGCCGCCACCCTCGCGCCCTGCTGATGGTAGAGGGCCAGCAGATCGGTCAGGTAATATTCCTGCGCGGCGTTGTCGTTGCCGATCTGAGCAGCGAGCTCGGGAGCGCGGGCGTCCATCAGGTAGACCCCAGAATTGAACTCGGTCAGGCGCAGTTCCTCGGGGGTGGCGGCTTTTTGCTCCACGATCCGTTCCACGTCACCGCTCTCACCGCGCACGATGCGCCCGTAGCCAGTGGCGTCGTCTAAGCGGCTGGACAGTACCGTCAGGGCATTGTGCTCACTTAAATGAACATCACGCAGGGCGTTCAGCGTCTCCACGCTCAGCATTGGGCTGTCGCCGTAGAGCACCAACACGTCGGCGTCGCCGCGCAGTTTGGCCGCGCCCAGCAAGAAGGCGTGTCCGGTGCCGAGCTGCTCACCCTGCCGAGCGAAACGCACCTCTGGCCCAGCGAGGGCGGCTTCCACCTGATCTGCGCCGTGACCCGTGACCACCACGATGTCGCGTGCCCCCACGTCGCGGGCGGCTTTGACGGCCCAAGCGACCATCGGGCGGCCACACACTTCATGCAGCATCTTGGGCAGGGCCGAGCGCATTCGGGTTCCGGCTCCAGCGGCCAGCACGACCACGTCAAGCGGGCGCTGGGCGACATCAGGAGTCATCAAATCTTCAGATTGAGTTAGGGTCATGGATTGTCAAGCAGTCTACCCGCTCGGCGTGGCCTGCGGGTCAGGGCCGCTTGGAAGGCTGCGTCTGGCAGGTGGCGATCAGCCAGCGCAGCAACACAGTCTGTTCTTCACTCACCCAAAATACCCCAACACATCAATCAAAGTCCTCGCGTAATCATCCACCCTGATGCCGCGTTTCTGAATCTTGAGCGACGGCGGGAAGGTGGTCACTTCTGTTTTGTGCGGAAATTTCTTGAGGCCGCCCGCGTCATAGTCCAGCGCCTTGTACGCGAAGGTGATTTGCAGGTCGGTCATGGTTTCGCCGATGCTCAGCACGCGCCTTGCCAGGGAAGTCAGCCGCAGCTTGGCGAGGTCAATGAAGTTCTGGACTTCGGGGCTGGGCGGGCCAAACTTCTTGCGGAGGTCGCGCTCGACGCGGCTGATGGCCTGCAAGGTGCGGGCCTCCGAGAGCCGCCCGTAAGTGCTGATACGGGCTTCCTCGTCGTTGCCAAAATACTCGGCGTTGAGGCGGGCGCTGATCGGCAAGTCAACGCTGACCGTCGGCGCGGCCTTGAGCGGCTCGCCCTTGAGCTTGGCGACCGCTTCGGCCAGCATCTCGGTGTACACGTCGATGCTGACGGCCTGCACATGCCCGTGCTGCTCCTCGCCCAGAATGTTGCCGACGCCGCGAATTTCCATGTCCTTTTCGGCCAGCAGGTGCCCGCTGCCCAGGTCTTGAAGGTCGGCAATGGCCCACAGCCGCCGCGAAGCGTTCTCGGTCATGCGCGGCGGGAAGAACAGGTAGGCGTAAGCGTCGGTGCTGCGCCGCCCAACCCGCCCGCGCAACTGGTAAAGCTGTGCCAAACCTAAACGGTCAGCCCGCTCAATCAAAATGGTGTTGGCTTCTGGAATGTCCAGGCCCGTTTCTACGATGGTGGTGGACACCAACACATCGAACGCGCCCTCTTCAAAGCCGAGCATGATTTCTTCGAGTTCCTCTTCGTTCATGCGCCCGTGCGCCACGCCAATGCGAGCTTCCGGCACCAGATTACGCAGATACAGGCTGCGTGCGCCGATGCTGGCGATGCGGTCATGAATGTAGAAGACTTTGCCGCCGCGCTCAATCTCAGAGACGATGGCGTCGCGCACCGTCACCGGATCGAAGGGTGCAAGGATGGTTTGAATGGGTTTGCGGCCTTTTGGAGGCGTTTGAATGCTGGACATATCGCGCAGGCCCACCATGCTCATGTACAGCGTGCGGGGAATCGGGGTGGCGGAGAGTGCCAGCGTGTCAATGGCCTTGACGCCTTCCGGAATCTCGATTTTGCCCTCTTTATTGATTTCGGGAAGGCCGCGCATGGCCCGCAGCTTTTCCTTCTGCGAGACGCCGAAACGGTGTTCTTCGTCCACGATAATCAATCCCAGATTCTTGAAGACGATGTCGCTGGACAGCAGGCGGTGGGTGCCGATGATGATGTCCACCTTACCCTGCGCCAGATCGCCCAGGATAGATTTGGCCTGCTTGTCGCCGGTGAAGCGCGACAGCCCTTCCACCCGGACTGGCAAGTCCTTGAAGCGCTCCACGAAGACCGAGGTATGCTGTTCGGCCAGCAGCGTGGTAGGCACCAGCACCGCCACCTGCATTCCCGCGCCCACCACACGGTGAGCAGCCCGCAGCGCCACTTCGGTTTTGCCGAAGCCCACGTCGCCGGAGATCAGGCGGTCAGCGGGGTTGGGAGCTTCCAAGTCTTTGAGTGTTTCTTTGAGAGCCGTCTTCTGGTCTGCCGTCAGCTCGAATTCAAAGTTCTTTTCAATCTGACTTTCCCATTCGGGATTGGGCGCGAAGCTGTTGCCGGGCGTGACCTGGCGGGCAGCGTACTGCACCAGCAGCTTACTGGCAACCTCCTCAGCGTTCTTACGGGCGCGTTCTTTGGCCTTGGCCCAGGCGCTTTTATCGAGGCTGCTCAGCGCGGGCGGGTCGTCGGTGGTGCCGGGGTGGCGACGCAGGGTGGGGAGCAGTTCAATCGGGACGGCCAGCGAGGCTTCATTCTTGTAACTGATGTTGAGGTAATCGCGGGTGACGCCCAGCACGGTGCGGGTTTGCAGGCCCTGAAACTGGCCGATGCCGTGTTCGGGGTGAATCAGGTAGTCACCCACCGCCAGGCCCAGCGCGTCGGTGACGGGTTTGCCGCTGAGTTTCTTGCCGCGCAGCGCCGAGCCGCCCTGAAAACCGTAGATCAAGTCCTCGGTCAGCACGACCATCCGGGCCTGCTCCAAGACAAAGCCGCCCTCGCCGCTGGAGCGCAGGAACCCCAGTTCACCCGCTTCCAGACGCGGCAGATTCAGCCACTTGGGCTCCTTGTTGCCCAGCAATTTCTCGGCCAGGTAGGTAGCGGTTCGGTCATGGCGCACCAGCAGCAGCACCCGGTAGCCTGCCGCCCGCCACTCGTCCACGTCGCGGGCCAGCTCACCGAGGCGGGCGCGGTAATACGGCAGCGTCACCAGGTCGAGCGTGAAATCTTCCAGAATCAGCGGGGCGCGGCCAAAGCTGCTGACTTCGCGGGTCAGGAGGTGCGCCCACAGCACGTCGGTCATCGGGCCAAGTGTGGAGGCATAGAACTCTGGCGCGTCCAGAAAGATTCGTCCGGCGAGGAGTTCTAGGCGGGTGGCGTCCCATTTGACCTCGCTGAGATACTCGGTGGTGGGGGCCAGCGTGAACTGCGGCATCTTTTCACTGGGAAAACCGTCTTGGCTCAACTCGCGCAGGGTGTCGAGTTCATCGCCAAAAAACTCGGCCCGGAGTGCGACGATCTGGTCTTCTTGCGGGTCAGCGGTCAAGTACAAATCCAGGGTGTCGCCGCGCAACACGAAGCCGATCTCGTCCAAGCGGCCATCGATCAGACGCTCGTAGCCGAGTTTTTCTAGACGTGAGAGCAATTCCTCACGCGGATACTGGCGGCCCACTTTGAACATCAGGGCGTGGTCTTCGGGCTTTGCCGGAAACAAATCCATCGCCGTTTGAATGTCCAGCACCACGTGTTCTTTTTTGTCGTCCCACTCGCGTAGACCCGGATTGACGCTGATCGGTGCGCCGAGCTTGCCCGCGCCCTCGTAGAGCGGCAGGCGGTCGGGGGTGGTCAGCAGCACGGCGGGGCCAGCGTGGGCGGCAAACAGCGCGGCGCGGGCCACCTGCGGCAGCAAGATCAGATTGCCCACCGGCACCGTCGGCAGCAGCTTGGAAAGCGAGGGCACGGCGAGAGTCATTAGGGCAGTTTAGCGTCTGGGCGCGGGGTGAAAGTGGCAAGTCTTAAAAAGGTTACCTTGAGACTCAGGGTCAAGACGCCGACACCGAACCCCACCTCAAGCACGTCGCCAAGCCCAAGTAGATGCCTTATAAGACCCTGCTTAAACAGTTCGTCAGCGAGCGGTTGTACGGGGAGGAGAAGCAGTTGGAAAGTAACAAAGTGACGGAACGCATTTATTGACCTTGATCACTTTCTCAATTATCACACCAAAGGCAATATGTTTTAAGATCTTGACGAATCTGAGAAATTTACACGCATAATTTCAGATAAAGAAGAAATACACGATGTAATTAAGGTGGGTTGCTGCAGTTTATGGGCAACATAAAAAATGACATTCTTGAAGAGGGCATAAAAAACGGCACGATAGAAATTATTGACCTTCGTGGTGGGACTTCGCGTTTGCCCAATCCCAAAAAGTAATATCAGGTTGAGGGCGATTGTAAATATCGGGCAGAACAAACCTTTTGATACTAAACAAAGGAGTAGGGCAATGAATTCCGAAAGACTGCTGAAAGACCATAATGGTACCATTGGGATGTTTAGATCTGTTTTTACGGAGACTGTAGGGAGAAATTATAACGATGACCGAATTTTGAGCGTCGAATCTGCAGAATTCTTGATAAAAGCCCATGAGGAGAAAGGGAAGAACTCTTGGTACTTCGAACACTACGAGATCACACAAGAAGAGCAGAATTATTTTGATGAAATCATGCTTGATTATCTAGGTAGCTTGCGTAGTTGGATTCGAGAATCAGCAGAACCAAGCGATGTTGATGCGGGAATAACAACTTTTTTTGCACAAGTCTTTCATTGAGTGAAGCTGAGTGGTGACTTCAAAAGAGGCGTTTGTAGAAGCGGGAGAAGTGATCCGAGCACCGACAGCCATACTCACGCCAATAAAAATCTTCGCTGCGTTTTCCTCGCGTTCCCGTCAAGAGAGATGTCTTCCCGGCGCTGCTTGAGGCCCTTTACGAACAGCGTGCTGATCAAGGCTTGCTCGAGCTCCGCCAGATCTTTATGGACGGAGCTGCAAGTGCCGCCCATAAAGGGGGCCGGATGTTGGAAAGACCAAGAAAGGCAAAGGCCCCAAAGTGATGCTGAGGATGCAAGCCCCTGGCCCGCCCGCCGTCAACCCCGCCAGCCCAAAGACACTTTCATGACCACCCTGCGCCTTGACACAGATACCGAAACCCGCCTCAAGCACGTTGCCAGGCTCAAGCAGATGCCGTATCAGACGCTCCTCAAGCAGTTCGTCAGCGAGCGGCTGTACGAAGAGGAGAAGCGGTTGGGAGTGATTTGATCTATGAAAACTCCAACTTGTTCTCCAGCGAAATGTAAGGTCAAAATCTATATGTAGAAGGGCTAACCATCCTTCGAAGTAGGTCTATCTGTAAATTCAATTTTTTCGCTCATTTGATCTAATATACCACTTGCATCAATACGGACAATGTCTCCGAGAATTCTAACCCCTATCAGAATTCCTACAATAGATATAGTGAAAACGTAGCAAGTTATATAGAAGAGAAACAAAGATGCCGTCAAATTCTTCGGAAATACTGCTGAGAATATTCCAAAAAGTATTGTGCACCCTAACATTACGGACGATCCGCTGAAAACAAAATATATTTGTGAAAAGTATTTTTTGAGAGCACTGAATTTGAATTCAGGTTCAGTAAGTATGGTCGAAAGAACGGTAGTGCCAGCTATAACGAAGCCCGTCAAAGTTGCAGCTATGCCCGATATAGAGAGATAGAATGCAACTCCCTCAGTGATGGTAAACTTGCATACAAAATTGGGATATAGTCTTTGAATCAGTATTAGAGATATGATATATGCTATAGAGACCCAGAAAAGCTGCATCTTAGTTGACTTACCTAGATTCGGTGCAGTTTTTGGTTCCATAGTTTCACCTCTTTACAAATCTGCCTTCCGACTGAGATATTCATTGTAGATTAAATTCAGTACAGCTTTGCTGTCAACATTTCTAGCACTCATTACGTTGCTGGGAACATCGAAACTTATAGAAAATTTGCTACTTAGTAGGTTAATAACCTCGTCGCCCGCTTTTACTTTAGCTTCCTCAACATCACTCAGCGGTTTGTCTGAAATTTCCATTCCGAGAAATTTTTTTATATTTCCCAGTAGTTCATCTATATTAAATCCCCCTTTGCTATGGTATTTCTCCAGACTGATAGATATTCCTATCGAATCTGCTCCAGAAAGCTTGGATAAGGATTCTAATGCCTGTCTCGCATCATTCCCGAGCAAATGTGCGCGTACTAAGGCAGTTTTCTTTATTTTCATCTCGAAAAACTTTATTTTATTTTTTGAACTCTTCTTCTCAATCTTTTCCAATACGCCTTTCCTAAAATGCACATCTATAGATAAAGCGTTGACAGTCTTATTTAACTTCTCCGTTATATAGTATGCGAGCAGGCCCGTGCTTGGAGAGCTTTTGCTCCTATGTATAACTAGCATACAATTGCTGGTGTCTATAAGAAAGTGTGTTTTATCCAATAAATCCCGAGAGATGCTTAGAGGAGAAATAAGTCCTGTGACTGGATCGAACTGATCTGGCAAATTCTTAGATTTGATTGAATAGAAGACTCCGCTAACAATCCTTTTAGTTTTGTCATTGTCTATAACTCTGATGAAGAGAGGATCACTATCTACCTCATCTCGGCATATCAAAATTCTACCTGTAGTATCTGACTTGACTATATCTAAAGAATGTATATCCGTAAAAATATCGTTGATGTCTAACCTATGACTTGCACCGCCAGCTACTACTGGAGAACCATATGCGTTGAACTTAAAAACATATGCTTTTTTTTCCGACATTTCTCTAGTATAGCTATTTGGGGCTTGGGATAAGAAAGCTCCTGTCTTATACGTAAATAACATAATAAAAGAAAATATTACGCGAGAATGCAAGTCGAAACACAATGCCTTTATCCCAACCTACGCGCATGAATGATCCAAAAGTGCCACCAAGCTAACAACCAGTCCACTCTCGGCGTTGTACACCCCACTCCCCTAGTGGATCACTACAGGCATGAGCACGTTTATAGTCTTGAGATGATGAGAAGAATAGAATTCGTTCAGGACGTGAAATCCCTGATTCAGGTTCTTCAGATATTGCATCAGCTGTACCTGTGGTCGTCCACTAGCCCCCACCCAAATTCAAGTCCCTCAAGACTTCTGGGTATTTGTCCACCACGCTCAGCAGCACGCGGGCTGGACCTTCCGGTGTTCGGCGGCCCTGTTCCCAGTTGCGGAGGGTGGCAGTGCTAATTCCCAATAAAGCGGCAAAACGCGGCTGAGATAAGCTGAGGCGCTCGCGGATGCGGGTCACATTGACGGGCTGAAATTCAAAGGTACGCGAAGCGGTTTGCTCACCGCGCAAGATCGCCCCACCTTCCTCCACACTGGCAACCAACTCGTTAAACAATTCGTCATTCATGGATAAGTTGCCTCGATAAGTTTGCGAAGTGCCGCCACCTGACTCTTGGTGAGGTCGGCGGTTTCAGACTTGGGATAGACGTAGAGCATCAGTAGCTGCTGACGAGTCTCAGCGTAGTAATAGATCAGGCGCAAGGCTTTGCTCTTACCCAAGTTGTTATAGCTATAGCGGGTTTTGCGAAGGCCGCCGCCTCCCTGAATCACTTTTCCAAGATGGGGCCGCGCCACCAAAAGGCTTTGAAGTTCGCGGTGTTCGTCGTCAACAAGAAACTGCTGGATACGTCGGGTGAAGACACTCGTTTCAACGATGACCACGCTTGCACTATACGCCAGTGGCGTACGAATCCCAAGCTCCTCAATTGCTTTCACACTTTTCCGAACCGCTGGTTTACTCTCGGCTTTCGTCGGCTAAAAACGGTTTATCCTAACCCCATGACTCCGCCCCGCTCCCTCATCCGCCCCGGCCTGACCGTGGACGTGATTCAAAAGCACCACCAGGCCAGCGGCCAGCTCACTCGCGGCGTGGTGGCGGCGCTGCTGACCAACTCGGCCAGCCACCCGCACGGCATCAAGGTTCGCCTGATTTCGGGGGTAGTTGGACGGGTTCAGGCGCTCGTGCCAGCGCAGGGCTAGCGGCGGTTACGACACCAGTTCCGCGAAATCGTCGTCGTCTTCCTCGTCGCGGGCCAGCGGCAAGATGAAGGTGAAGGTCGATCCCTTGCCCCGCACCGATTCCACCCAGATGCGCCCGCCGTGCCCTTCAATCGCCAGCTTGCAAAACGCGAGGCCCATGCCGGTGTCAAAGCGGCCATGTAGGGTCAGGCGCGACTGCTCGAAGGCGGCGAACAAGTTGGGAATGTCATCTGCGGGAATGCCCTCGCCGTTGTCGCGGATGGTGAACTGCACGTCTTCAGCGACCTTAAGCACCTTGATTTCGATTTTGCCGTCTTTGGTGGTGTGCTTCATGGCGTTGCTCAGCAAATTGGCAAAAATGCGCCGCAAAATCCCTGGATCGGCCCGCGCCGGCGACAAGTTGGGCGCAACGTCGATGGTCAGGCGGCGCTCGCGCAGGCCCGCGCCCACGTCGCCCCGCGCCAAGTCGATCACTTCGGTATACATAGGTGAAAACATCAGCTCGAAGTCGAGATTCATTTTTCCCGCCTGAATCTTGCGGACATCGAGCATATTGACCGACAGGTGCAAGAGGTGCTGGGTTTCTTCCCGCGACAAATGCACCAGTTCTTTCATGTCTTGGGGCAGCCGCTCGTCTTCTTCCACGATTTCGAGCAGGCCCATCACCGCCGCGATAGGGTTTTTGAGGTCATGAACCAGCATGTGAACGAGTTGATCGCGCACCCGCTCCTCATGCTCCCAGGCGTCGAGCTTCTTGAGCAGGCCCAGGTTGCGCTCAGCCAGTTCGCGTTGCTGGCGCACCCGGCCCAGCAGCGTACTGATCAAAAAGGCCAGCGCTTCCGGAGCGGTGCTGTCGCTCATCAGGGCGTCGGCCCCGGCGCTGAGCAGTGCGCCCAGGCCCTGACTCCCCACCGCCAGAAAGCGAGTGTTGGCGAGGTCTTCGCGGCTCTTCAAGATGCCCAGCACCTCGCTCAGCGCGACGCTGGAGGGCAAGTCGGTATACAGCACCAGCACGTCCGGCGGGCGCAGGCGGGTTTCGCGCAGCAGCGTGTCGGCGTCGGGCGAATGAAAGACGTCGGCTTGAGGCAAGTGGCCAAAAAGCGCCGCTGCCCGCGAGGAAGTGGAAGCCGCGACCAGCACGGCAGGCTTTACGACATTCGCCATTGCTGCTCATCATAGCGTCAGAAGTGAAAGCGGGAGTGTCACAAAAACTGAACACCCCCATTCTTCCCACCCGGTCAGTTCTGGCTCAGGCCTGTCGGCTTACTGTTTGCTCAGCCCACTGCGCCGCAGCAGCGCTTCAGGGTCGGGGTCGCGGCCCATAAAGTCACGGTAAAGCTGAGCGGGCTCCACGCTGCCACCGCGTGAAAGCAGCTTATCCACGTATTCGCGCCCGGTCTGCCGGTTGAAGACGCCTTCGTTTTCGAAGCGGGAAAAGGCGTCGGCGTCGAGCACTTCGGCCCACTTGTAGCTGTAATAGCCGCCCGCATAGCCCACCGGACTGGAGAACAGATGGCCGAACTGGGTAATGAAGTTGCTTTCCGGCAGCGGCAAGAAGGTGTAGCGGTTCATCAAGGTGCGGGCAAAGTCCAGCGGATCGCCCTGCGCCTCGTCGTACTCGACGTGCAGCGCCAGATCAACCGTGGCAAAGCTGTACTGCCGCATCGCCATCCCCCCGGCGCGGAAATTGCGGGCGGCCAGCATCTTTTGGTAGAGCGCGTCCGGCAAGCCTTCGCCAGTTTGGTAATGCTTGGCGATCAGCTCAAGGCCTTCCGGCGTCCAGACCCAGTTTTCCATGATCTGCGAAGGCAATTCCACGAAGTCCCAGGCCACTTTGGTGCCGCTCAGCGACTGCACCGGCACGCGGGCAAGGGCGTGGTGAAGCAGGTGGCCGAACTCGTGAAAGACCGTTTCCACCTCGCCCAGACTCAGCAGCGAAGGCGTATCGCCGCTCGGCGGATTGAGGTTGCCGCACATCAGACCCAGGTGAGGAGCGAAACCGTCTTCGCGGGGGCCGCCGGTATAGAGGGCATTCATCCACGCGCCGCCGCGTTTGCTGTCACGGGGAAACCAATCGGTGTAAAAGCTGGCGATGTGCTCTCCGGCTTCATTGAAGATGTCGTAATACTTGACTTCTGCATGCCAGCCCGCCGCCTGTGCTTCTTTCACCTTAATCCCGAAAACCCGCCGGGTAATCTCGAACATGCCCGAGAGCACCTGCTCCATCGGAAAGTAGGGGCGCAGCACTTCGGCGTCGAAGTCGTAGCGCTCCTGACGCAATTTCTCAGCCCAGTAAGAAGCGTCCCAGGTCGCCATCTCCGGTGCGCCTTCGCCAGCTTTTTGGCGGTAATAAGCCAGCAGCTCGCGGTTTTCCTCGTCGAAAAAGGGACGGGTACGCTCTTCCAAGTCGTGCTCAAACTGGATGGCCGCCTGAGCGCTGCCCGACATCCGATCAGCGGTCACCAGGTCGGCAAAGTTCTCAAAGCCCAGCAGCGCGGCCCGTTCACGGCGCAGGCGTAAAATCTGCGGCAACAATTCGCGGTTGTCGCGCCCCTCACCGACGCCCACCAGGTTGTTGGCCCGCATCAGTTCTTCGCGCAGGCTGCGGTCATCGGCGTAAGTGATGACGGGGCCGTATACCGGCGCGTGGAGGGTCAGGCGGTGCATTCCGGCCTTCCCGTGCGCCTCGGCGTCTGCGGCGGTGGCGTCCTTGAGGCGCTGCGGCACGCCCGCCATGCGCTCTGGGCCGACGTACAACTCATAGGCTTTAATGCCGTCCATTACATTTTTGCCGTACTGGTTGGTGATTTCAGCCAAGCTGACATTGATTTCGGTGAGGCGCTGCTTGCCCGCATCACCCAAGTCGGCTCCGTTGCGGCGGAAGGCGTCCACTTCTAAGGTCAAAAAGCGCGTCCATTCGGAGCTGAGCTGCTGAGCGTCCGCGCCCTGCTGATAAGCCTTCATGGCCGCCCACAACCCCGGATGAAGGCCCAACTCGGTGAAAAAGGCGCTGACTTTGGGCAAGATCGCTTCGTTGGCCGCCCGCCACTCGTCGCTGGAAATGACGCCGTTGAGGTGGCCGACTACCGTTTGCACCGCCGCGAGTTGCTGGCCCAAGGTGTCGAGTTCCTGCAAAAAGCCCGCGAACTGACGCTCGGGGGCTTTGGCGGCCCGCTCCAAATCCTCGCGGCACTTGGCAATCAAGGTGTCTACCGCCGGTTCGGCGTGTTCGGGCTTAATTCGGTCAAAGGGAATTTCAAAACCGAGGTTGAGCAGAGGATTGTCTGTCTTGATAGGGCTGGATTGAGTCATGCAGCGAGTATAAACAGCGCCGGATAAGAGACAAAACAAACCGGAATATCCACCTTGAGGGTTTCTTCAGAAGGAAAGACATGAAGAGAAATTAAAGCTCGCCCTAAACAATTTTCATCTCCTTTTCAGGGAGTCTGAAGTTCAGGAGGCCAAACATGACCATCCAACCCGCCCGTGACTTCATCGAAATATACGGCGCACGTGAAAACAACCTCAAAGATATTTCGCTGCGCATTCCCAAAAATAAAATCACAGTGTTTACTGGCGTATCGGGTTCCGGCAAGTCGTCGCTGGTGTTCGACACGGTTGCCGCCGAGGCGCAGCGCCAGCTCAACGAAACGTTTACCGCTTTCGTGCAGGGCTTTTTGCCTCACTACGGCCAGGCCGACGTCGACCGAATCGAGCACCTCAACGCGCCGATCATCATTGACCAGAAGCGGGTCGGCGGCGGCTCACGCTCCACAGCCGGCACCTACACCGACATCGCCGCGCCGCTGAGACTCCTTTTTTCGCGCTTCGGGGAGCCCTGCGCCGGGCCAGCTTTCGCTTTTTCCTTCAACACGCCGCAGGGCATGTACCCCGAGTGCGAGGGCATCGGCAAAACAGTGCAGCTCGATTTGGAGAGGTTTTTAGACCGCTCTTTGTCGCTGAACGGCGGCGCGATTTTGCACCCCGATTTCAAGGTCGGGAGCCACTGGACTTGGAAGACTTACGCGCAGTCCGGATTTTTTGACAATGACAAACCGATTGACGAGTACAGCCCCGAAGAACTGAAGATTTTGCTGTACGGCGCTGGCGATCATAAGGTCGCCTTCACCGATTTCAACTTGAAGTACGAGGGCCTGATCGAGCGCTTTGCCCGCATGTACCTCAAAAAAGACGCGGCGGCCATGTCGGTACGCAGCAAGGCGGTGTTCGAGGCGTTTACCACCTCGCAAACCTGTCCGGTCTGTCACGGGGCACGGCTGAACGAAGCAGCGCTGAATTGCCGGATAGACGGCAAAAATATCGCCGAGCTGTCCGACTTGGAAATTGGCGAACTGATCCAGTTTTTGAAGACCTTGAGCGACCCGGCGGCAGCGCGGGTGGCGGGCAAACTGGTGGAACGCTTGCAACACCTCTGCGACATCGGGCTGGGGTATTTGAGCCTGAGCCGCGAGACGTCCACGCTGTCGGGCGGCGAGTCGCAGCGCCTCAAGATGATCCGGCACCTCGGCAACAGCCTGACCGAGATGCTGTATATCCTCGACGAACCCAGTGTGGGCCTGCACGCAAGAGATGTGGCCCGCCTCAACGGCCTGCTGCAAAAGCTGCGCGACAAAGGCAACACCGTGCTGGTGGTAGAGCACGACCCCGACGTGATCGCGGTGGCCGACCATATCGTCGACATCGGGCCAGGAGCAGGCACACACGGCGGGCAGGTGGTGTTCGAGGGCAGTTACGCCGACCTCAAGCACGCCGACACGCTGACCGGACAATTTTTGAGCCAGCACCTACCGGTCAAGAACAAAGTAAGGACGCCGACGGGCCACCTGACCATCAAAGACGCCAACTTGCACAACCTCAAAAATGTGACGGTCAACATTCCAACGGGCGTGCTGAGCATCATCACCGGCGTGGCCGGTTCGGGCAAGAGTTCGCTGATCAACGAGGTATTTTTGACGCAGCACTTGGGCGCGGTGGTGATCGATCAGTCGCGCGTAACCGCCAACAGCCGCTCGGCTCCGGCGACTTACACCGGCATCATGGACGACATCCGCAAAGCGTTTGCCGCTGCCAATAAGGTCAGCCCGTCGCTGTTCAGCTTCAACAGTGAGGGCAGTTGCCCCGAATGCAGTGGATTGGGCGTGATTTACACCGATCTGGCGTTTATGGAAGGCATGACTTCGGTGTGTGAAGTCTGTGAGGGCAAACGTTTTAAGGAAGAGGTGCTGACTTATCATCTGCGCGGAAAGTCGATTGCCGACGTGCTGGAGATGACCGCCGAGGAAGCGCTGGCCTTTTTTACCGAAAAGAAGGTGCGCTCGGTCATTCAGGCCATGAACGACGTGGGCCTGAGTTATCTGAAACTGGGGCAGCCGCTCAGCACCGTATCGGGTGGCGAGGGCCAGCGCCTCAAGCTGGCGGGCGAACTCCACAAAAAAGGCAGCGTCTACGTGATGGACGAACCCACCACCGGCCTGCATTTGTCAGATATCGGGATGCTGATGCGCTTGATTGACCGCTTGGTCGACAGCGGCAACACGGTGATCCTCATTGAGCACCATTTGGACGTGATTCGGCAGGCCGACTGGATCATCGACCTCGGCCCCGAAGGCGGCAGCGCGGGCGGCGAGGTGCTGTATGAAGGGCCGCCGAGCGGCTTGAAGGCGTGTGAGCGGAGCTTGACGGGGCAGTTCATTTGAGGGGCAGCTTAGGTCTGCTGCGCCAAATGGCAGATGCCGCCGCCATCCAAATTCGGCAAACTGGGCTATGGAACCTGACGTGATCTGGGAAGTCCTGCGCCCTCAACCACTGCTGACTGACCAACTGTACGGCGAGTGGGCTGCGTTCCTGGCGCTGGCCGAAAACAAGACCGAAACTGCCAACCACCTTCGCCGCTTCGACGAACAACGCCCCGCCGGGCAGCACCACGCGCTGACGCTGGCCCGCGTGGACGGTCAACTGGTTGGCGTGGCCGAGACGCAAGTGCCGAGGTCGCACGACAAAGCCGGCTGGTACACCCTGAGCCTCAGCGTACATCCTGATTGGCAAGGCGGCGAGCTCTCCCAAACCTTGCTGAGCCGCGCCGAGAATCAGTTGCCGCCAGACGCGGCAGTGGTGCTGGCTACCGTGCGGGAAGGCGAGTGGCAGATGGCCTTTCTTGAAGCGCAGGGCTTTGCCGAATACGAGCGGATGTGGACAAGTACGCTCGATTTGCAGGCCCTCTCCCCCATCGACTTTCAGCACCACACCGAGCGGGCGCAGCAAGCGGGGCTAAGGGTGTTGCCGCTTTCTGAAGTGGCCGACCTCAGCAATGAAAGTGAGCAGCGCCGCCTCTACGCTTTGATGATTCACCTTCTCTCGGAAGTGCCGTTTGCTGAGCCGATCACGCCTTGGCCGTTTGAGACGTGGAAAAGCCGCATTCTGGACGCGCCCGAGTTTGACGCGCAGGGATTTTTCGTGCTGCTCAGCCCTGCCGGTGAGTGGATCGGCGTCAGCGAGTTGTACCGGCCTGACCCCTCAAAGTTAAGTACCCTCCACCAGGGCCTGACCGGCGTGCGCCGCGAGTGGCGCGGCCTCGGCGGGGCTTGGCTGCTCAAACTCACAGCGGCGGCGCAGGCCAAGGCGCGGGGTTACGCGGCGGCCAATACCACCAACCACACCGGAAACGCGCCGATGCTGGCGATCAATGAGCGAATGGGGTTTGTCAGGCAGCAGGCGCGGGTGGGGTTACGGCGAGAAATGCGGGCCTAAATCAGCGCTGATTTTCCAGCAGCATTGCGTCACCCAAGCTGTAGAAGCGGTAATCGCCCGCTAAAGCTGCGTCGTAGGCCGCTTTGATCCGCTGCTCACCCGCGAAAGCCGAGACGAGCAGAAGCAGGGTGCTACCCGGCAAATGCAAATTGGTGATCAGCAAGTCCGGAACGTTGACCGGCGTTCCCGGCGTGATGAAGATGCGGGTATCGCCCTCGCCCGGCTGCACCTGTTGACCGTCCCAAGCGCTCTCTAATGTGCGAACCGTCGTCGTCCCGACTGCCACCACCCGCCGCCCCCCGGCTTTAGCGCGGTTGATGATCTGGGCCGTCTCCGTGCTCACCGAATAGCGCTCGGCGTGCATGGTGTGGTCAGCCACCGAACCCTGAATAGGCTTGAAGGTTCCGGCCCCAACATGCAGCGTCACATAAGCGCGTTCAATGCCGCGCTCGTCCAAGCGGGACAACAGCTCCGGCGTGAAATGCAGGCCCGCTGTCGGCGCGGCCACGCTACCGTTCTCGCGGGCATACACGGTCTGGTAGCGCTCACGCCACACCGAATCGTCTTCGCCCGCCTGGATGTAAGGCGGCAAAGGCAAGCGCCCGATCTCATCCAAGTGCGGCTTGAGGTCAGATTCGAAGCGCAGCAGCCGTGCACCGTCGTCCAGCACGCCGACGACTTCGGCTCTGTGTTCGCCCAACCAAAGTTCGTTCCCAGCACGGCGGGCAGGCTTGAGGTAAGCGCTCCACAGGTTCGTCTCTTCCTCGCGCAGCAGCAAGACTTCGATTTGACCGCCGCCCTGCCCGTTGACTACAGGCTTGCGGGCCATCACACGGGCCGGAATCACCCGCGACTGATTGAACACCAGCACGTCACCGGAGCGCAGCAAGTCGGGCAACTCGCTGAAGATACGGTGCTCAATCTCCGCGCCCACCACCATCAGCTTGCTGCTGTCACGCGGCTCAGCCCCAGTCTGGGCGATACGCTCGGGCGGCAAGTCGAAATTCAGCCGCGCCAGCACCGCGTCGGCATCATGAAGCGTGGACACGATTTAAGGGAGAGCGGGCTTGGGAAGGCGGGCGGGCATCAACGCTTCTTCAACGTCCGGCAAATGAATGAATCTGTCGGCGGCGTCAATCAGTTTTTGGGCGGTATGCTCGCGGAAGGCGATCACTTCGACCCGTTTGCCGCGTTCTTGCAGGAGTTCCACGATGTCGGTGAAGTCGCCGTCGCCGCTGCCCAACACCATGATGTCCAAATGATCGGAGAGCCGCACCATATCGGCCACCATCCCCATATCCCAGTTGCCTTCCCAGATCGCCTTGCCAGTTTCGGTGACGTGGTGCAGACTCAGGGTCATGCGCCGAACCTTGTAACCCAGCGCCGAAAGCTTGTAGATGAAGGGCCGGGACGTGCTGTCACCATCTTTTTCTACGGTGTAGGCGATGGCGTGAACCAGTTCGCGGTCACGGGCAGCGATGTCGAGGAGCGTTTCAAAGTTGACGGTGCGCTCGGCGAGGTCGCGGGCCGAGTGATAGAGGTTTTGAGTGTCGATAAAAAGGCCAATTCTCGGTTTATGAACGATATATTGCACACATCTCCAAACGCCTGACTCGGCCAAAAACGGTGCGGCCGAGCGGACAACAAAGGTGAGAAGGATCGGGAAACACAAAAGGGGCACTGCACAAAAAAAGAACGCGCTTATATCCTAGTCCGCCCAGCAGTTTGGGCGCAACTCGGCTCCAGACAAAGTGTTAAACCCCACACTGAGCACGGCCAGCCTGCCGTTTCGAGACAATGTTGTTCTCTCTAACTGCCCTTAGGCAAATATTCCCCGATCCGGTGCGCCACTTTGCTGGCCGACATGCTGTTGAGCCAGACCCGCCCCGGCCCGCTCAGACGAGCAAAAAACAGCGCCTCACCGGAAAAGATGATGTTGCGCAGTCCCTTGACCATCTGCACGTCGAAGGTAACGCTCTGATCGAACATAGCGACGTGGCCGGGTTCGACCAGCAGAATTTCGCCCGCGCTGAGGTGATATTCGATGGCGTCGCCGTCCAGCTCGGCAAAAGCCATGCCGGGGCCAGTCACGCTTTGCAGCACGAAGCCGTCACCGCCGACCAAGCCCGCACCAAAGCGGCGGGTAAAGGTCACGGCCAAAGTGACGCCCGCTTCCGCCGCCAAAAAAGCGTGCTTGTGCATGATGATGCTCTCGCCCGCCGCCAGATCGAGCGGCACGATCTTGCCGGGAAAGTCGGTGGCAAACGCGATCTGGCCTTCGCTGCGGGTCGTGAACTGCACCAAAAACAACGTGCCGCCGCCGACCATCCGCGCCAAACCCGACAGCAGCCCGCCGCCACCGCCACTGTTGAGGCCGGTGTTCATCTCGACGGTGGCGCTCATCCACGACATGCCGCCCGCGTCGCTGAACATCCCGTGACGGCTGTCCATATCCACAATTAAAGTGGGCTGGATGGTGCCGAAAATCCGGTAACTCATGCCGCTTCTGGCTTCGCCGTCTATCTCGGCGGGGTTGGGCAAGTCGGGAATCATAGCCGAGTCTAGATTGTGATGTTAACGGGATTATGAAAGCAAACTAAGAGCCGCGACATCAAAGACGCGGCCCATTGGGATGATTGGCAAAGCAGTTGGTTTTACGGCCTACTCAGCACCCACTGTCCGCCATTGACATCGGTCAGGGTCAGGGTCTTGCCCTGAACGGCAGCGGCAGCGCCCACCGTCAGCAGCGGCACGAGGTTGGCTTCCTGCGGCGGGCAAAAGACTTTGGTGCTCATCACGGGGCCGACAAACATCAAGCGGCCACTGGAGATATTGAGCTTGCCGCTGAACTGGTTGCAGCCGTCAAAACCGCTGATGTCCGAGCCCTTGAGCGTAAACTGCGTCGGACGGGTGTCGCTTGACAGTCGCAGTCCGGCGGGCGGGCGATTCAGCGTCCAAGTACCGTCGTATTTGCTGCGAATGCCCACGCTGGCCACCTCGCCTGCGCCTATATTTTGCGCGAACACCATGCGGTTGTTGCTGCCCGAAAAGAGAGTCAGGGTTTGGTTGCCGCTCATTCCGCTGAGTTCAAAGCGGTTGACGCCGCGCAGGAGCTTGAGGAACTGGGCTTCCAGGCCGTCGACGTAATCGGGACAGGCCCGCAGCGTGCTGGCCAGAGCGCCAAAGCGCAGGACTTTTTGGCGGGCCACATACGAAGCGCCGAAGCTGTTGCAGCCACTGGAACCCGACACCCGTTTGCCGTCGAAGTCGAGGGTGGGACGAATGGCGGCGCTGCCCGGAGCGGTGGTTTGGCCATTTTCAGTGAGTGACACCAGACTGTAACCGCCAATCGGCACGCTGTTGTCTGGCGCGGCAGTTGTTGGGGTGATTGGTGCAGCTTGGGCGAAGGTGCCAGTCAGCGGCGTGGGCGCGGCGGCAACGAAGCTGGACGTGCCGAGCGCCAGAGCCAGCAGCGGAAACAGGAAACGGGTACGGGTCATAGGCTTCAGTTTGCCCAATCCAGGTGACGGGCAGATGACCGGAGGGGTGTGAGAGTCCTCATCTTTGGCCCCAACCCATGATCCCGGCTTGATGATCGGCGGGGGCGGCCCGTCCCCTCCCCCCCTCTTCCTCGACACCGCTCCTGTTTTGCCCGCAGCAGGGGCGCTAGACTGACTACATGTCATGGCTTAATCGCCTGCGTGACGGCCTGAGCAAGACCCGTCAGCAGCTCAATCAATCCTCCGGTTTTCTGGGCACCGATCTCAAAGACGTGTTCACCAACCGCATTGAAACGCTCGAAGACCTCGAATACGCCCTGATCGCCGCCGACGTGGGCCGCGCCGCCACCGAAGAAATCCTGGAAGACGTCAAGAACAGCTCCAAACCCAACCTTCAAGAAGCGTTGATGGAAGCCATGACCTTGCAACTCGAACCCGACGCCAAGCGGGCGCAGTTTCGCAAATTCGGCTTTAACCCCGACGCCAAGCGCAGCACGGTTGATCCGCAGGGCAAAGTCATTATGGTAATCGGCGTCAACGGCGTGGGCAAAACCACCACCATCGCCAAGCTGGGGCGCTATTACCAATCGCGCGGCAAACGGGTGATGTTCGCAGCGGGCGACACCTTCCGCGCCGCCGCTGGAGCGCAACTCGGTGTCTGGGGTGAGCGGCTGGGCATCCCAGTGGTGCAGGGTGTGGACGGCGGCGACCCGGCGGCAGTGGCCTTTGACGGCGCGAACGCCCGCAAAGCCAGAGACTTTGATCTGCTGTTCGTGGACACCGCCGGACGCCTGCACAACAAGCACAACTTGATGGAAGAACTCAAAAAAGTGCGCCGCGTCATCGACAAAGCCGACCCCGGCGAGCCGCATGAAATCTGGCTGGTGCTTGACGCCGTGACCGGACAAAACGGCCTCCAGCAAGCCAAGAAGTTTCACGAAGCCATCACCCTGACTGGCGTGATCGTCACCAAGCTCGACGGCACGTCCAAGGGCGGCATCGTGGTGCCGATTGTGCGCGAACTCGGCGTGCCGATTAAGTTCATCGGCGTGGGCGAGGGCCAGGAAGACTTACAGCCGTTCGACAGCCGGGAATTCGTTCAAGCACTTTTCGACGTGAATATACCCAAGGATGAGCTGGGGAAGGGTGTGTTGAATCGGGAAGACTGAAATTAAACAACTGGCCTAACATTATTGCGGAAACTGATGATTCTATCAGAAGAATTGATACTGGTCGATCTTTTTGAAACTGTTATAGAAAAGCCGTACTGATATACGCTTAATGGCAGCTATGAACAAGAAATTGCCTTTCTAGATGGCTGCCATTTTGCTTTCACTCACCATCATATCAAGCCACATAACAAAGCTGAGAGTCAGAGTTTTAGAGATATTCTGACTCTCAGCATTTTCTAGAATACTTATCTGAGATACTCAAACTTGACCAAAAGGACGCACTCAGATCATTCAAGAATGAAGAAGGTAATCCTTACATAGTTGTGCTGGCAATTTATGCAGATTTTAAAAAGGCGATGGCCAAAAACTGACGCTGGGAGGGCGTTTGCGGTTCACCCCCACCCAGCCTCCCCCCTCAAGGAGGAGGAGCCGAAAACCTGATTCATTCTCTTTTTGGAGTCGACCTTCCTCTTCCAACGTCCCGAGCTAAACAGATACACAACGCGGCGGCCAGAACGGAACCGGAGCCCCAGCCGTGGAGAACGCGGGAGGGAATGCCCACAAGTCACGCCGCGCAGACACAGTGCCGAGCGCAGCGACTCGCTCCCCCTCACCACCGGGGAGGGGGTTGGGGGGAGGGGCAGCTAACGCGAAAGCAAAGAATCCAAAGCCCTAACCCAAACGCAAATTAAACAGGCAGCGCCCGCACGTGATCGGCAATCAACCCACCGCCCAGCAGCTTGGGCCCCGCGTACAACACAGCGCTTTGGCCAGGAGCCACCGCGAATTGGGGTTCGTCAAATTCCAATTCAAAGCCGTGTTCGTCAGCGTGCAGCACCCGTGCCCTGACCGGCGCGGTTCGGTAGCGCACCTGCACTTCCAGCTCGCTCGGCAAGTCGGTGAGGTCGATCAGGTAATTGGGCGTCAGCGCCTTGAGGCCCTTCCACAAGCAGTCCTCGTATTCGCCGACCCAGACGGTGTTGCTGCCTACTTCCAGGTGAACCACGTGCCGGACGAGGTGCGACTGAAAGAGGCCCAGTCCCTTCTTCTGACCCAGCGTGAAGAACTGAGTGCCCAGATGTTCGCCCACTACTTCGCCCGTGTGGATGTCGCGCATCTGGCCGGACTGCTGCGGCACGTACTCGGCCACAAAGTCCTGGACGGTGCCCGGCACGAAGCAGATGTTCTGGCTCTCAGCTTTCTGGGCGGTCAGCAGGCCATGCTGCTCGGCGATCTCGCGCACGCGGGGCTTTTCCATCTCTCCCACCGGAAAGAGGATATACGGCAAAGCGTCGCGCGGCGTGCCCCACAAAAAGTAGGTCTGGTCTTTGCGCGGGTCGTCGCCCCGGTGAAAGGCCACCGCGCCGCTTTCTTCCTCGACGCGCTTGACATAGTGGCCGGTTGCCACGTAATCGCAGCCGAGCATCTTGGCCTTTTTGACCAGCTCGTCGAATTTGACTTTGGTGTTGCAATTGACGCAGGGATTCGGCGTACGCCCAGCCGCGTATTCGGCCAGAAAGGGGCCGACGATGTGGCGCTGAAACTGCTCGCGGTAGTCCAGCAGGTAAAAGGGCACGCCGACTTGCTCGGCCACGCGGCGGGCTTCGTAGGCGGCGTCGGGTGAGCAGCAAGTGTCGAAGGTGTCGCTGCGCTTGTCGTCGGGCCAGAAACGCATCATCGCGCCGATCACCGCAAAGCCCTGTTCTTTGAGCAGCGCGGCGCTTACGCTGCTGTCCACGCCGCCGGACATGGCGCACAGCACCCGTCCGCCCGGTTTGATGCCCTGAGTTGTCCGTTTTGCCGTAGCCGTCATAACTTTGAAGTGTAACAGGACGGCTGACAGGTTGGGGTGAGTTGAACAACAGTGACGCCGCCACTGGCTACACTGTGCGGCATGCTCAACGACACCCAACTTTTGGAAGCCGCCCAGCGCTTCAGCACGCCGCTGTATGTCTACGACGCCGCCGAGTTGGACGCCGCGCTGGCAGGTGTGCGGGCAGCCTTCACCGACACCCGAATTTTTTATGCCATGAAAGCCAATCCGAATCTCAGTTTGCTGCGGCGCTTTCGCTCGGCGGGCGTGGGCTTTGAATGTGTCAGCGCCGGGGAACTGGCGCGGGCGGTCAAGGCGGGCGCGTCCGGCGAACACATTTTGGTCAACGGCCCCGCCAAATCGGATGAGGAATACGCTGAAGGTGGCCGTTTGGGCGCGACCTTCATCGTGGATCGGGGCGAGGAAGTGGCGCTGTTGCCGCCAAGTTCAAGGGCGCTCGTCAGGGTCAATCCGGCGCTGAGCGTCAGCACCCACGACCACCTCGCCACCGGCGCGGGCAGCAGCAAATTCGGCGTGCCGCTCAGTGAGGTTGCCGCCGTAGTGGAGGCACTGAAAGCGGCAGGCCACACCGCACGCGGCCTGCATGTGCATATCGGCAGCGCCATCCGTGACGCGGGCGACTTCGCGGCGGCCTTTGCCAAACTCAGCGAGCTGCGCCCCAGCGTGGGCGAATTGGAAGTGCTGGACGTGGGCGGCGGGTGGAGCTTGGACGCCGACCTGCACGGCATTGCTGGACAAGCTCGGCAAGCGGCTGAGGTGTTCGGCGCACAGCTGTGGGCCGAGCCGGGCCGATATTTGGTGGCGGGAGCGGGCGTGCTGCTGAGCACCGTGGTGGGAAGCAAGCAGACGGGCCGCGATTTTGTTTTGCTGGACGCTGGCATGACCGAGCTGATTCGGCCCATGCTTTACGGCGCGGTTCAGCCGATTAGAGCGCTGTGGCAAGGCGACCAGACCAAACCGTATGACCTGGCTGGCCCCGCCTGCGAAAGCGGTGATGTCTTGGCCCACGACGTGCCGCTCCCCACCCCTCAGCGCGGCGGCGTGCTGGCTCTGCTGGAAGCGGGCGCTTATGGCGCGGCCATGAGCAGCAATTATCTGAGCCGTCCGCGCCCCGCCGAAGTGCTGTGGGACGGCTCGTGGCAAGTTATCCGGCAGCGTGAAGGCCCAGAGGCGATTTGGGCGGCGGAACTTTAAAGCATTTGTGAAAAGGGCTGGCTGAATCAAAAGCACACTCAGCTAGCCCTTCCAAACGCTCTTTTTCTTTGACTCCTTAGACGCTGGACTCAGCCGTCTTCGTCACTGGGAATCAGTTCGGTGGCGCTGGCGGCGTGCTGCTGCAACTTGGCGGCGGTGTCGGTGGGCGTCTCGTTTTGGGGGTCGCTTTCAGGCACCTCCACCACATCTGGGTGCTGCTCCGGCAAGCTGGACTGCACAATTTCGCCGCTGGGCTGATCAGTTCTAGATTGGTCGGTTTGATCTGGATTCATGCCCAAACCTTAGGTCAAGCTGGCGCTGCCCGGATGGAGATTTGGGCAACGCGGCTTAACCCAGCATGAACCGTGCGGCGTCCTCGACGTGAATCGCTGACGTGTCAAAGACCGGCACGCTGACATCACCCGCGCCGACCAATAAGGTGATTTCGGTGCAGCCCAAGATGATGGCCTGCGCTCCGCGCCCGACCAACTCGGCCATCTGGCGGCGGTAAATCTGGCGCGACTCGTCGGTGATGAGGTTTTGGCACAGCTCATCGAAAATGATTCGGTGAACATCCGCACGGCCCGCTTCGTCTGGCACCAACACCTCTAGACCGTACTGCTGGTGCAGGCGGTCTTTGTAAAAGTCCTGCTCCATCGTAAAGGCGGTGCCCAGCAGGCCAGCCCGCTTCACCCCCGCTTCCTGAAGGCGGCGACCCACCGAGTCGGCAATGTGGAAAAACGGCAACGAAATGGCCGCCTCGATCTGGGGCGCGACTTTGTGCATGGTGTTGGTCGCCAGCAGCACGCCGTCCGCGCCGGCCCGCTCTAAGCCGCGTGCCACCTCGGCCAGCAGTTCACCCGCTTCGTGCCACTGCCCGCTTGTTTGCAGGGCCGCGATCTGGGCAAAGTCAACGCTGTGAATCAGCAGCCGCGCCGAGTGAAGACCGCCGCGCTGCCGGGCTACTTCGCCGTTGAGAAGGCGGTAATACTCTGCTGTCGATGTCCAAGACATGCCGCCGATGATGCCGAGTAGCTTCATGGCGCTGAGCTTACCAGCTGGCCCTTATTCCTTTGATCCGAACAGTCCACCCTCGGCTTTGGTCAGCACGCCACCGACAAATTCGCCCATGCCTTCGACCTTGACGGCGGCCCCGCCCCAGGTGCCGCTGCCGGTGATCGGTCCTTCCCAATAAGCGATTGAGGTCGTCTTGGAGAGCAACTCCTGACTGTCGTTGATGGCGCTCAGCGTCAAATCGCCCCGGTCTGAACTGACTTTCCAATCGAGGGTGTAACCGCGCCCAGACGGTGAAACCCACGTCCGCTGCGGCGTCATGGTGACGTTGCCGACAGCGCGGGCCACCCCGTCCGGGCTGACTTCAGAACCAGCCAGCTGAACGACGGTGCCGTCCAACTTCTTGACGCGGTAGAGCATCAAATCCGAGCCGTCCGAGAGGTGCACGCCGAACCAGTCCCATAGCGAATCGCGGCCCGGTTGCTGATCGCCCCACTGGTGGTCGAACCAGGCCGTGCCGCTGGCGGGCTGGCCCTCAATCGTGCCGCTGACGGCCAACCGGGTCACGCTCTGGTAATACAACTGACCCGTTTCGGGCGTGCCGGAGTAGCCGGGCGGATGCACCACTGGCCCTTTTTGCGGCGTCAGGGTGAGTTGGAGCGGGCCAGCGTCCAGCTTAAACGGCGCGGTTGGCGCGTTGGCACTCTGGGTCAATGTCCAGTCGCCCTGACTGACCTTCAGCGGTGGGAACGAGAACTTGGCGTCTTGCTGGCCCTGCTCCAGAAAGGTGACTTTGTCGGTATTTAAATCGGTCATGGCCAGATGCGACGCAAAATAAGGAATGCCTTTGTAATTGACCTTGAACTGCGCCCAGTGAAAAGCCTGCTTGGTTTCAGGGAGGTAGCCGGAGACATACCACCACTCGGTGACCGCATTGTTCGGTCCCAAGGCGGCGGGGTCAGGCATCTTGGCCGGATCGAAAGCGGCAGCGCGGGGCACGCAGGCGGTCAGAACCATCGGGGCCAGCCAAAGCAAGCGTTTCATGGCTTACTTTAAGCAGCGGGCGCGGAGAAAAACTGCGCGGGAAGCTACGCTTGGCCCTCTTTCATGCCGAGAACTTTACTGCTGGGGCCGGCGCAAAAAAGACATCACCACGCCGAACAGCAAGCAAGTCACCAGCAAGGTCATCAAGCTGACGCCGAGGCTGAAGGCGGGCGAGAGCATGTCCTGACTGAGCTTGTAGACGCCGAACGGCAGCGCCCACCCCAGCGCGTAGAGGCCCACCCGCCGGGCAAAATCGGGTGTGTTGCTGGCCTGGGGAAAAAGCTGGACGTTGAAGATGAAAGCCGGAAACAGCAAGAATTGCCCCAAATAAAACCACAGCGGCAAAGCGCTCAGGCCGCCGAACTGGCCCGCCGCAAAGAAAATATTGAGCGCTGCCATGATGACGGCAGCGATGAGAGCGATACGGAGAAGTGGAGTCATAAAAAGCAGTCTAGCTGCTGAGGATGCGGCTTACCCTGTTCATTTGCCCTTTGTGGTGGTTGCTGGCGGCCTAAAAAGAAACTACCGTAAAACTTTAACCCTGCTTTCCACGCTCCAGCCCGCTCCGCTTCTGTCCGCTGTAGCTGTAAATCCAGCCCATGAGAAGGCCCACAAACGCGCCCGTGAAAAAAGGTTTCCCCCAGTCAGGGTGAGATTTGAGGACTTGTTCGGAGAGGTTTAGAAGGAACATCATCACGCCAAACGCCGAGCCAAACCAAACACCTCGCGCACGGCCTTGGAGAGAGTCAAGGGGCTGCCGAAGAATTTGCCAAAATGACAGAGCTGCCAATAATGCAAAAATCGCCCAGTACCACAGCGGTAATTCACCTACGCGCCCGAGTTGGCCTTGTGTGGCGAACAGCAGACTGACAGCCAGTAAGGCACAGACGGCCAATAAACGGGGCCAGAGTTTCATACGTTAGTTTTCGCCCTCACAGGAAAACCTGTTTGTAATGCTCCACTACCGGGAACGGGTCATAAAAGTGATGCAGCAACGTTCTCCACTGCTGATATTCGGGGCTGCCACGAAAGCCTTCGGTATGGTCTTCCAGCGTTTCCCACCAAACGAACAAAGCATACTTGTGGTCGTCTTCTAAACAGACTTGCAACTCGTGGCGGACATAGCCAGCCATCGAACTGATGATGGCTTGGGCCTCGGCAAACGCCGCCTCAAACTCGGCAGTCTGGTTGGGACGGATGTGGAGGAGGGCGAGTTCTTGAATCATAAATGCTCCTTGCGGGAGAATTCCCCTCGAACAAAAGATACTATGAGGCTCAGCAGCATCCCTGAAACGAAATAAAAGAAAAAGCTGCGAATCAGCTCGATTTCTTCGTTAAGAGCGTCAAAAGATATAAAAAGCAGGGAGTAAAGTACGCCGTGTTTTACACCCCCAATTAGAACGCTGAGTGTATTCTTTTCCTTCTCTCTATTTGACTTCTCGACCATCGCAAATCCGGAATAGGCGATCAAAAGAGTCACATTGACCCAGAACCAAGCTGGCAATTCATCGACACGCCCCCAGTTGGATTGTGTTGCGGCAAATACGCAAAAAACAACAAGGCAGAGATCGAACACCAGCAGTTGTGGCCACGTTATGAATTTCCCCATGCTCAGCTAGGATACCTTGCCCTCTCGCTGATTCAGCACCACCAAAAAAAGAGCCGCACCCACTCGCGGCCCCCTTGTAAATTCAAACTCTTACGGCGTTTCTGCCGTCACCGCCGACTTCTCTTTGGTCTGCCCGGCCACGATGTGATTGATTACCCGCAGCCACGCCCGGGCGCTGGCTTCCACCACGTCCGAGGCCACGTCATTGCCGCTGACGGTCATCTCGCCGTAGCGGGCGCTCACGCTGACTTCGCCCAGCGCTTCAGTGCCCTTGGTCACGGCCTGCACGCGGTAAACCTCCAGCGCGGGGGCAATGCTGGTGGCGACATTGATGGCGTGAAAAATAGCTTCCACCGAGCCGTCTCCGGTGGCAGTGGCCTCGCGCACCCCGTCGGGCGTTTGCAACCTGACATAAGCCAGCGGCTGCATGTCGGTGCCCATCGCAATCTGAAAGCGCTCCAATTTGAAGGTCTCGGAGGTCTCTACGCTGCTGCCCACCAAAGCGTGGAGGTCGTCAGAGTAAATCTGGCCTTTGCGGTCAGCCAACTCCTTGAAACGCACGAACAAAGCGTTCAGCGCTTCATCGTTAAAGCCGTGATCACTGTGGCCGTCGGTGTCGTAGCCCAGATCGGCCAGCGCTTTGCGGAAGGCGGCGCGGCCCGAGTGCTTGCCCATCACCATCACAGCGGCCTCGCGGCCCACCAGCTCGGCATTCATGATCTCGTAGGTCTCTTTGTGCTTGAGCACGCCGTCTTGGTGAATGCCGGATTCGTGCGCGAAAGCATTGTCGCCAATCACGGCCTTGTTGGGCGGCACTGGCATCCCGGTCAGGCGGCTGACCAACTTGGAGACCCGGTAGAGTTCGCGGGTGCGAATCCCGGTTTCGGATTGGTAATGGTCGCGGCGGGTGTGAATTGCCATTACCACTTCTTCCAGCGCGGTGTTTCCAGCCCGCTCTCCGATGCCGTTGATGGTGCATTCGATCTGGGTCGCTCCGTTTTCGACGGCCGCCAAGCTGTTGGCCGTCGCCATGCCGAGGTCGTCGTGGCAGTGGGTACTGATTTCGACGTTGCGGCCCTTCACAATCTCGTCGCGTACGCGGGCGATCAGTGCGCCGTATCCCCCGGGAGTGCCGTAGCCCACCGTGTCGGGAATATTGATAACGGTCGCGCCCGCCTCAATTGCGGCGAGGTAGAGCTGGATCACGAAGTCAAAGTCGGCCCGCATGACGTCCTGACCGCTAAATTCCACGTCACTGGTGTACTGGCAAGCCAACTTGACGGCCGCAATCGACGACTCGATGACCTGCTCAGGCGTCTTGCGCAACATGTGCTGCATCTGCACTGCGCTGGCACTGGTAAACACGTGGATGCGGCTTTTATCGGCGGCTTCCAGCGCTTGCGCGGCCCGCTCGATATCGGCGCGGGCGGTGCGGGCCAGCGCACAGATAATCGGCCCACGCACTTCCCGCGAAATGCGCGAAACGCATTCAAAGTCGCCGTCCGAGGTAATCGGAAAGCCCGCCTCGATCACGTCCACGTTGAGGCGGGCCAGCGAGTGGGCGATCTCGATTTTCTGGTTGTGGTTCAGTGCCACGCCCGGCGACTGCTCGCCGTCACGCAGGGTGGTGTCAAAGATGTGGATACGGCGCAGGTTGGCTGGTTCGGGCTGGGTCATGGCAGTGGCTCCTCATGGGGCAGCAAAGAAAGCAGGGAGAAACGGAAAAGACGGCAACGCAACCAAAAAAAGCCCCGAAAGTGAGATTCACTCCGGGGAAGGGGGCCGCAAAAGCTTAGCGCCGCGTTCCAACCGGAAGCACGCCAAGAAGAAGTCGGCTGGATAATAATTGGCCCCACTGAACTGCTTGCATTGCCGCCATGCTACACGCTCGGCGGCAGAGGGTCAACTGAGCGGGGATCAACTTAGCTTTTGAGGTCGTCGGGCAACTCGAACGGCGGGGCCGTCTCCGGCAGGCGCTCACCAACTTGCTGCTCACGGATCAAATCGGCTGCGCCGCCGATGTCCAGCACTTCCCGGCCCAAGGTCAGGGTCTGCTGATGCACTTCACTGATCCACTCTTTGCGAATCTCGACTTGCTCGACTGCGTAGACTTCGCGGGCCACGACAGGACGCTCTTCCGTGAGGATGATCTGGTAGGTTTTGCCGGGTTCGAGCAACTCGCCGTTGAGCTTGACCGTGCCGCCTTCCAGCGCGGTGGTGAGTTCCAGCACCTCGCGCCGCAGCGTCACCGGAATCTGCACTTCTTCTTCGATGATCCGTTTCTGGAAGGTGATTTGCCGCCCTGATACGCGCTCGACAGCCACTTGGGCGCGTTCTTCGTACAGCGTCAGGTTGGCCATTTCTTTGGGAGCACGCACTTCGCGGATCGTCACTTGCTGGGCTTCGTCTAATCCGCGCCCTTGTTCCGCTTGCGGCGACTTTTTGAGATCCACTCCATCCTCTGGTCTACTCATTTCTGCTCCTCGTCTGGGCGGGCCGTCTCACGCCCCAAAACATCAAAACAGGGCAGGGAAACTGCTCCCCCGCCCTGGCGTTTGACATTTGTTCTTAGATCTTTTTGTTGTCGGACTTGATATCGGTCATGGTCTGGTCGCCGTTCTCTAAGCGCACGTCGCCGGTCTTATTGACGTCCAGCACTTCGCGGCCTACCGTCTCGCTGACGGTCTGGGTGTCGGTCACGGTACGTTTGCCGATGCCGATTTCCTCGGTGACGTAGGCCTGCTTGGTCACGTTGGCCCGCTCGGCTTCGAGGTCAATGTTGACGGTCTGGCTGCCTGCGCCCAGCACTGCGCCCTCAACCGGAGTCGAGTCGGTCACGGTGCGGCGCTCGATGACGACTTCCTCGCGCTGCAAGGCTACGTTGACATTTTCCTGACGGGTTTCGACGTGCTTGCCGATTTCTACGCTGCCCGCCTTGAAGCGGTCTTTGTTGACCACCAAGCGCTCTTCCATCAGTTGCAGCTTGTCGGGGGTGCGGTAGGCTTTGTCCTGGTAAGCGGTGCGGGCTGCCGTGTCGGTGGCGGCGGCGCTGCCCTGCTCGACGCCGCGCAGAACGCGCTCGTCAGACTCTTGGTGGTCGTTGGTGTAGCTGTCGTTGACGTTGTACTCGCGCAAATCGCCCACTTGAGCTTTGGTCAGGTCGTCGAAGTATACGCCGTCATTTTCCAAGCGGCTGTGGCCGACTGGCACCAGCACTTCTTTGGAGCTGAACCAACCGCCCGCGTCCACGATGAAGTACTGGATACGGCCCGTGTCGGCCTGCACCAAAGCGTCGCGGATGGTACCAACCTTGTCGCCGCCCACGCCGTAGGCGGTGTAGCCGGTCGGATCGTAAAGGTCTGCGCCTTGCAAGTTGTAGCTCTGGTCGCGCGAAAGGTCAGATAAACGGATCAAATTCATATTGTTCTGAGTCATAAGTCATCTCCTTGAAGCAAAAGGTAAGAACAGGATCAAAACAAACGGCAAATGCTAGAGAGAAGGCGACAAGCTGTCTTCTTTCTTTGGCACTCAGATCGTCTGGGTGATTGATATCCCTGCTCGAAGTCGTACTCAGACAGTGTGGCGATTCCTACTGATGCGTTGCTGAGACGCCGCTCATCTGACACTTGTTGAATCTTCAGAAGACGCTAAGTCAAAACCCATCTCACCTTAAATCAAGGTGAGATGGGTTTTGACTTGGTTCCTTGAATCTCTTTGAAATCCTTCCAATACGTGGTGTCTGGGGCAAATCTTCGTCCACTATCTGAACCTTCCTTGGCCTCATCCAACACTCAAAACATGAAATCGTTGCTGGCAGTGGTCGTCATGATCGCCGCCTCATGTTTGGTTTCCCAGACCAGGTCGCGCAGCACCCAGCCGCTTCCCGAAAAACGCAGGCCCAAGCGAATCTCAGCGAGCAGGTAAGCGCGTACCTCGCTGGCCGAAAATCCGCGCTCGACCACTTCGCCCAAATTGACATTGCCATCGAGGGCGCGGGCCAAAGCAGTTTGGCGCTGGCCCTGGTGATTGAGGCGCAGTCCGTACCAAGCGTAGCGGCCGGTCGGGCGCAACTTGCCTGAACTCACGGCGTCGGCGGCGCGGGAAGCCACATCAAAAAGCGGCAAACCCGCGTCACGGGCGGCGGCGCGGACACTGCGGCCTTTTTCTTGGTCGTAAAGCGGCAGTGGCCCAGTCAGCACCACACTGGGGCTGCTGATGATGGTGCCGATCTGCGCCCACTCGTCACTGACGCGTGCCCAGTCGGTCGTGAACTTCTCGAACGGCGCGATCACGCTGCCCCGCACGTCACGGCGCATGTAAGAAAAGCTGCCGCTTTCGGGCAGCATCGGGCTGGAATGCAGGGCGTCTAAACCTGTCCAGTCGAGAATGCCGCCCTCCACCACTTCGCCGTGTGCGAAGGCCACTGTGAAAGGCAACTCGGCGTTCACGTCCAGCACACCGGTTTGCCCCGTTTCGTGAAGTAAAGACAGCACTCCGATAAGAGGCACGTCCGAAAAAAGACCTTGTATCACGTTTGCGTCACCTTAACCAAGAGCTTAACAGCTTCCGGCGGCTCAGCGTTGACTTTTCCGACAAAGTGCGCCGATCACCGGGTTAGCCCATGCCAAACAGCGGCCCCAGATCGCTCAGAACACCCGTCGGCTCAGCCCCAGCAAAATGGTAAGCGCCGAACACTTCCAAAAAAGCCTGCCGCGAAAGCTGGCGGGTTTGCCCCGATGGGCCGGTGGCCTGCACTTCTTCGCCGCGCAGGGTCAGGCGGTACAGCGGCTGTTCCTGAATGGTTGGTGCGGCTGGGGGCTTCTTGCTGGACTTTAATTTTGACGCCTTACCCTGCGGCAAGACGAGCTGCACAGCGTATTCCTGCCCTCCACGCCGAAACAAAAAGCTGAGCAAATCGCTGGGCGTCATCGGCGCAGCGTCAGGAGCGCGGTTCAATCACCACCGCCGAGCCGTAAGCCAGCACTTCGGTCACGCCGTCGCTGATTTCGTTGGCGTCGTAGCGCATCGCCAGCACCGCGTTCGCGCCGCGCTCGGCAGCGTGCTGAAGCATCAGGTCGTAGGCTTCTTCGCGGGCTTTTTCGGCCAGCTCGGTATACAGCGTGATGTTGCCGCCGAGAATAGTTTGGAGCGACGCGCCGAGGCTGCCCAGCACGCTACGCGAACGCACCGTCAGGCCGCGCACCATTCCCAGGTGCTTGATGACCCGGAAGCCTTCGAGGTCATTGGTGGTGGTGACGATGATTTCGCTGATGTGGACGTGGCCCTGAGCTCTACCGTAAGTCATAGACCTTGATACGGCTGAACGTGCCGAGAAGTTGCCGCTCTCACTGCACCACCGTTCCGGCTCCGGCGAGGGCCGCGCTGACCGGCTCTCCGGCGCGGGCGTCGCCAAAAATGACTCTTCCCACCCCGCCCTTCACTGCTTCCGCCGCACCCAGCACTTTCTTTTTCATGCGGTCTTGGGCAAATTCGAGGTACGACTCTACGTCATTGGCCGGAATGCTGCGGATCAAGCTGGCTTCGTCGGGATAATCGCGCAGCAGGCCCGGCACATTAGAAAGCAGCAGCATGGTCGACGCTTTGAGCGCCACCGCCAGCGCGGCCGCCGCCCGGTCGCCGTCCACGTTGATGGCCACACCCTCGTAGCTGGCAGCAGGTGGGGTCAGCACCGGCAAGTAACCAGCACCCAGCAGCAGCTCAATCAGCCCGGTGTTGACTTTTTCCACCGTGCCGGTGTGGTCGCCCCTCAGCACCTTCACTTTGCCGCCCTCCACCGAGCGCACGCTGTCTTTGTGCTTGCCTTCAAAAATTCGCCCGTCCAAGCCGCTGAGACCCACCGCGTTGACGCCGAGGCGCTGCAACCTTTCCACAATGCCTTTGTTGATCTTGCCGCAGTAGACCATCTCGAAGATTTCGAGCGTCTGGCGATCGGTGAAGCGCGAGGTGTAGCCGCTGGGACTGGTCACGAACTTGGGCGGGTGGCCCAGCGCCTCGGCCACGCGGTTGGTCTCGCCGCTGCCGCCGTGAACCAGCACCAGCTTTTGCCCATTGTTCCAGAGGTTGGCGATATCGGCGCACACCGCGTCGTAATCGATTCCGGCGCTGCCGCCCACTTTCACTACAATCATGCCTTCACCCGTCATGCAGGCGAGGCTAGCACAGCCGGGAGACAGGCCAACAGCAGGTCAGCGGCTCAGGCTTTGGGGGGCGAGTTGTAAGCCGCGCTGGGCAGCCAGTAACGCAGAGTCCAGCGCCACAGCAGCGTCACGGTGGGAATGGCCAGCACCGCGCCGACCAGCCCACCGAGCGTCAGCCCCGCCAAAATGGCCAGCAGCACCGCCGCCGGACTGAGATTGGTGGTCTTGCCCATGATGAACGGTGACAAGAGGTTGCCCTCGATCTGGTTGGCGACGATGAACACGCCCACCACCAGCAGCACCGTGACCCAGCCGCTGGGCAGGGCCAGCAACACGGCGGGCAGCGCCGAAACCACCGGCCCCAGATACGGCACGATGTCCAGCACCGCCGCCAGCAGGCCGATGGCCAGGGCGTTGGGAATGCCCAGAAGGATCAGGCCCAGCGCCACCAGTGCGCCCACCGCCAGGCCGATCAAGAGCTGGCCGCGCAGGTAGCCGCCAAACGCCAGCGCCACGTCTTCCGAGAGCTGAAGAGCAGTGGACTGCCACGCCAGCGGCAAGATACGCAGAAGGCCGTGACCCACCCGCTCGTAATCGAGCATGAAATAAACGCTCAAGATCAGCACCAGCACGCCTTGGCCGAGCCAGCCCACCACGCTGACCACCCCGCCCAGCACCGTGCCGCCCGAAGTCAGCAGGCGCTGGAAGGTCGGCCCCAAGTTGTTTCTGAGCTGCTGGGCTTCTTGGGTCAGAAAGGTAGAAAACTGCTTCTGAGCGCTTTCCAGGCCCGGCACGCTGCTCAGGCGCTTGAGCAGCCCGCCGATCAAGTCGGGCAGGCGGGCCGCCAGCGCCGGCAACTCACCGATGAGACTGACCACCTGCGAAAGCACCGTCCAAGACAGCAGCGAAACCACCGACAGCAAAAAGACCACCACCAGCAGCACACCGAGCGTCCGTTTGACTTTGCGCTTTTCCAGCCACGCCAGCACCGGATGCACCACAAACGCCAGGGCGTAAGCGATCAGGGCCGTCACGACGACGCTGGCGAGCAGCCGAGCCAGCCCCACGACCAGCGCCACCAGCGCCAAGTAAACGAGCAGCCGCAGCCAAGGGAGCCGCCAGAGGGCCGAGAGCAGACCGGGAATACTGCGGATAGGCGTCATACGCGGTGATCCAAAGACCTGAAATGGCTAAGCAGCAACGGCATATTTTCTCCCCAACGACTGACACTTAGAGAAGCCGGATGATTACGTGGCGCGGGCCAGCAGTCCTTCCAGCAGGATTCAAAGCGCTCAAGGTCGATCTGAGGCTCAGTTTAACCGGTCAGGCTCAATACTGTTTGCGGCGCTCAAATCTCGGTCAAAACGGGGCGCTGGCCCTGCTCACGGAGCCTGAGCCAAATCTTGACTTTTGAATGACGCAATCTGAACGGGACAGCGGCAAGCTAAGGCCATGACCAGTGCTGCGCTCAACCTTCAGGCCCCTCGCTATGGCGCGGCCAACGCAGTTCAGCGGGCCGCTACCCGCTTCCAGGTGGACGCCGGACTGATCGCCGCCATCTTGGCAGATGAAGCCGCCCGCTGGGACATGGCCGATACCCTGCAAAACGTTTTGATGAAGGTGCTGGTGACGCTGTCGCCGCGCCCAGCAGGCCGCCTGCAACGCTTCGCCGCGTGGCTGACCCGCCGCCCACTGACCACCCACAGCCTGGGGCCAGCCCAGATGAAGCTCGGCACCTTGCAGGAAGTGGCCCGCAGCGGCTTCCTCCCTTTGCCCGCCGGCCAGCAAGAGCAGATTCGCTTTTTGCTCGACCCGCTGGCCGCGCCGTATCTGGTGGCCGCCAGACTGCGCCAAACACTGGATCACTGGCAAGCCGGCGGCATTGATTTGTCGCGCCGTCCAGAAATCTTGGGCACGCTCTACAGCTTGGGCCTGACGGGAAAAGGGGGCGTCCATGCCAAGCCGCAGCCCAGTTCACGCGGCCTTGAGATCGCCGCCCTCGCCGGTGCTTACCGTGCTGCGCCGCTTAAACTGGCGTCGCGCCCCCAGCCATTTCAGCGCGGGGCGACCCCGTGAGTAAGCCCTTCACTACGGGAAGCCCAAAACCTTTAGACTGTGTGAAGATGCCTCCTCATACTACGCCCATTCAAATTTTACTGGTTGAGGACAACGAACCGGACGTGCTGCTGACTCAGGAAGCCTTCTGGGAAGCGCAACTGCCCACCGAGCTGCATGTGGCCCGCGACGGTGTAGAGGCTTTGCAAATGCTGCGCCGTGAGCAGCACTACGCCCACATGCCCCGCCCCGACGTGATTTTGCTGGACATCAACATGCCGCGCAAAAACGGCCTCGAAGTGCTGGCCGAACTCAAAGCTGACCCTGACCTGCGGACTATTCCGGTGGTGGTGTTGACCACTTCGCAGGCCGAAGAAGACATTATGCGGAGTTACCAGAGCCACGCCAGCAGTTACATCGTCAAGCCGGTGGAGTTCGACGAGTTTTACAGCGCGATTCGGGCGCTCGGTCAGTACATGCTGGGCACGGTTCGGCTGCCGCCGCGCTAAACAAGCGCCGAAGCGCCCGCCACCTTACGCTTGGCTCAGCAGCTCCCGCACCACTGCCACCACGCCCGCCACGTCTTCGGTCTGGCCCTGAGCGGCTTCGGGTTTACCACCGCCCTTGCCGCCGACTTTGACAAAAGCTGAGCGCAGCAACTCGCCGGCGTGGACGCCAGAAGCGCTGCCGAAGCCGACCCTTCCACTCGGCGTTGTCACCAGCAGGACTTCACCGCTAGGCGTAGCGCTCAGGGCCATTGGAATCAGGGCGGGATCGGTGATGTTCAAAACACGCAACATCACAGCTCCAATTTGCTCAGCAGGTGCGGCGGCAACGTCATGGCCGATCAAGGCCGTTTGCGCGGCGGCGAGCTGGGCACTCTGCTCCTGAGCGCTGCGGCGCAGAGCTTCCACTCTCGCGGTGAGGTCGCCCGGGCCAGCGCTGAGGGTGGCGGCCAACGCCTTAGACGCTTGGTAGGTGCGGCCCAAAAATTCGGCGGCTTCCTCGCCCGCCACGAACACCACGCGGGTCAGGTCGCCTTTGATGCGCTCGGTTCGCAGGGTCGCCACCGGCAAGGCCATCGCCGCCCAGGGCACATGCAGGCCGCCGCAAGCGCTCACGTCAAAAAACTGACCCACTTCGCCCTCAAGGGGAGCGTCTTCAAAAACGACCAAGCGCACTTTGCCACTCACTTTAGTGGTGCGGCGCAGCGGATAGGCCCCTAACTCGGCTTCCGGCACTTCAATGTTACGGAGCTGGAGTTGGCGGCGGCCCAGCGTTTCGTGCAGCAAGGTTTCAGCCGCCCGCGCGTCGGCTTCGGTAGGCTGGCCCTGCAAATCGATGGTGCATTCGGCGCTCCGCATACTGACCGCCGCCACCGCGAATTTGGGATCGAGCCGGAAAAACGCCTGCGCCAGCAGATGCTCGGCGCTGTGGCGCTGCATACTGCGCCAGCGCGACTGGGCGTCCACCTCGCCGCGCACTTCTGCGCCGACAGGGGGCGTGTCTCCGCTGAAAGTGTGCCAGATCACGCCGCTGGTCTTGTCGGCTTTGTCCTTCTGGGTGTCCAGAATCTGCGCTTCGCCGCCGCTCCACGCCAGCCAGCCGGTGTCGGCATTTTGCCCGCCGCCTTCGGGATAAAAAGCGGTGGCAGACAGGGCCACCCGCTGCCCCTTCACTTCGGTGACGAGGGCGCTGAAGTGCAGTTGACTGGGAGAAGCGTAATACAGCGGCTGGGTGGGAATCGGCAAAATCATGGCGCTAGTTTAGAGCGGCCCACACCGACAGGTGAATGCGGGCGCGTTCCACGAACCCCAGCGACTGATACAGACGGATGGCTCTGGCGTTGCTTTCCATCACGTGCAAAAACGGCGTTTGACCTTCGCTGAAGGCTTTACGAGCCACCTGACTGACCAACGCGCCCGCAAGGCCGCGCCCGCGCCAGTCGGGGTGAGTTGACACCGCGCTGACCTCAGTAAAACCGTCCAGCCGCAGCCGTTCGCCGCTCAGCGCCACCAGTTGCCCCGCTTCCCGCACGCCGAAATACTCCCCCAGCTCGGTGGTGCGCGATCTAAACGGGCCGGGCTTGGTCAGCTTGACCAGCGCCAAGATGTCGGGGACATCGGCGGAGGTGAGCGTGGCAGTTTGAATGTCGGGACGGATCAAGCGTGAATCGTCGGGGCAGATCATCTGCACGGCGCTGCTGTGATGCGTCAGCGACCACCCGAGGGGGGCCGGTTCAAGCTGGGGCCGGAACAGCACCACGGAACGCGAAGCCAATTGAGGATCGGCCAAAGCCAGTACGAACGCCGCTTCATCTCACTCCTCAAACCCGCAGAAGGGCGCGACGTCCGGCGGATACCAGCGCAGCGGGCCAGCTTGAAGGGCAAAACCTTCTTGCAGCCCGGTCAGGGCGTGCCAAACCGGGTTGTCCAGCGGGTGCTTGTCTGCTGGCTCGGCGGCTTTCACGCCGCACACCTTACGGCGAGCCCAAGCTGAGGACAAGCCTTGCCTGCACACTCCAAACAATAAAAAAGCCGGAGCGCTTGGCCCCGGCTTTCTTGAGATTCAGAAACTTACATGTTGGCGATCAAAGCATCGGCAAAGGCGCTGGTCTTGACTTCGTTCGCGCCTTCCAAGTTGCGGGCAAAGTCGTAGGTCACAGTCTTCTCGCCGATGGTTTTGGTCAGCGAGTTGAGAATCAGGTCGGCGGCTTCGGTCCAGCCCATGTAGCGCAGCATCATCTCGCCCGACAAGATTACTGAGCTGGGGTTGATGACGTCTTTTCCGGCGTACTTGGGCGCGGTGCCGTGCGTCGCCTCGAAAATGGCGTGGCCGGTTTCGTAGTTGATGTTGGCTCCCGGCGCGATGCCGATCCCGCCGACCTGCGCGGCCAGCGCGTCGCTGAGGTAATCGCCGTTGAGGTTGAGCGTGGCGATCACGTCGTAGTCGGTGGGGCGCAACAAAATCTGCTGAAGGAAGTTGTCGGCGATCACGTCTTTGATGATGATGCCGCCGGGCAATTTCTGCCAAGGCCCACCGTCGATTTCCACGCCGCCAAATTCGCGCTTGGCGAGGTCGTAGCCCCAGTCACGGAAAGCGCCCTCGGTGAACTTCATGATGTTGCCCTTGTGAACCAGCGCCACGCTCTTTTTGTCGTTGTCGATGGCGTACTGGATCGCGGCGCGAACGAGGCGCTCAGTGCCTTCACGCGACACCGGCTTGATGCCCAGACCCACGGTATCGGGGAAGCGGATGGCGGTCACGCCCATCTCTTCGAGCAGGAATTTGCGGAGCTTGTCGCGCTCGGGGGTGCCGTCTTTGTACTCGATACCGGCGTAGATGTCCTCGGTGTTCTCGCGGAAGATGATCATGTCCACGTCTTCGGGGCGCTTAACCGGGCTGGGCACGCCTTTGAAGTACTGAACCGGCCGCACGCAGGCGTAGAGGTCGAGTTCCTGACGCAGCGCCACGTTGATGCTGCGAATGCCGCCGCCGACCGGCGTGGTCAGCGGGCCTTTGATGCCGAACAGATACTCGCGGAACATCTCCAGGGTTTCCTCGGGAAGCCAGACGCCTTCACCGTAGGTGTTGACGGCTTTTTCTCCGGCGTAGACTTCCATCCACTCGATCTTGCGCTGAGCGCCGTACGCCTTCTCGACAGCGGCGTCGAGTACGCGCACGCTGGCCCGCCAGATGTCGGGGCCGGTGCCGTCGCCTTCCACGAAAGGAATGATCGGCTGGTCGGGAACCGTCAGTTTTCCGCCTTGCATCGAAATCTTCTCGCCTTGGGTGGGCCGCTTTACGTGTGTATTTTGTGTCATATCGCTCCCCACCTTAGCGCAGTCTGCGCCCAGCCCCCGCTTATTCAAGCTGTCCTTACGGCCCCCTCATACAAGCGGGAACGCCGAGTGGCAAAGTAAAGATCACCCAAATTTTAGGGAATCCAACTTCGCAGGAGGTACTCAACGATGAGTGATGATAAATCTGCCGCCGAGAACTTTTTAGATTCCGCCAAGGCCAAAGTCAACGAGGGCGCTGACCGTTTACGCGCCGCCGGACACGAAGCAGCCAGCCACGTAGGTGGAAGCACCTTGGACAACGCCGCTGACAAAGCCAAAGCCGTGGAAGACCGGGCCAAAGCTGAAGTCCACAATGCAGAAGCGCACGCCAACTACGACGAAGGCAAACGCGAAAGCACCGACGGCGACGGGCACTAAGAGTTCTCTCTTTCAAGCCGCTCCCTGATGTTTTGGGGGCGGCTTTTTTGTGTACAACGCTCTTTTTCAAGGAGACTGATCCGCCCTGCTTCCCCCGCAGCGGCGGCTTTTACGGCTTCCATTCCTGCCCGTCCGCACACGCTAGAATCTGAATAATGACTTCTAAAACCCCCAGAACATTTACCACCATGCTCGGCGACAAAGAACTGAGCATTGAAACCGGCAAGCTCGCCAAATTGGTCAGCGGCTCGGTCACTGTGCGCTACGGCGACACCATCTTGTTGGTCACGGCGCAGGCCAGAGACGAGCGCAGCACGCTGGACTTCTTGCCGCTGACGGTGGAATTTGAAGAGCGCCACTACGCCGTGGGCAAAATTCCCGGCTCATTTCACCGCCGCGAGGGTCGGCCCGGCGAGAAGGCCATCTTGTCGGCCCGAATCACCGACCGCCAGATTCGCCCGCTGTTTCCCAAAAACTACCGCCAGGAAACCCAGGTCATCATCACCGTGATTTCGGCAGACGGCGAAAATACCCCTGACGTGCTGGGGCCAATCGGCGCTTCGGCGGCGCTGAGCATCTCGGATATTCCCTGGGAAGGCCCCACCGCCTGCGTGCGGGTCGGGCAAATTGACGGCCAGTTCGTGATCAACCCCACGCTCAGCCAGCTTGAGCACAGCCCGATGGACTTGGTGGTGGCCGGAACCAAAGACGCCATTTTGATGGTCGAAGCCGGAGCCAAAACCGTGGACGAGGACGTGCTGGTGTCGGCCATCGAGTTTGCCCACGCCCAGATGCAGCCGGTCATTGAGCTCATTGGGCAGATGCGCTCGGAGTTGGGTCAGGAGAAGTTCAGCTTCACCGCCGATGCCGACCCTGCTGCCGAGATGCTGCCCGCACTGGCCGCCGACGCCAAAACCGCTGGCCTGAGAGACGCCCTGCTGACTAACGGCAAGAAGGAGCGCGGCACCAAGATCAAGGCCCTGCGCGACGGCCTGATCGCTGCACGCGTACAGGACGCTGCCGCCGAGGGAGCCGCCGCGCTGACCACCGCTCTCAAGAATGCCTTTTACAAAGTGGAAAAACAGGAACTGCGCCGCCTGATTCTGGAAGAAGACCTCCGCGCCGACGGACGCAACACCCGCACCGTCCGGCCCATCTGGATCGAGGCCCGGCCCCTCCCCCGTGCCCACGGCTCGGCTATTTTTACACGCGGTGAAACGCAGGTTCTGGGCGTAGCCACCCTCGGCACCGAGCGCGACGAGATTCTCATTGATGACCTGACCCCCGAAACCGGCGACAAGTTCATGCTGCACTACAACTTCCCGCCCTACTCCACCGGCGAGGTCAAGCGGATGGGCGGGCAGTCGCGGCGCGAAATCGGCCACGGTAACCTCGCCAAGCGGGCCATTCGGGCGGTGCTGCCCAGCTTCGAGAGCTTCCCCTACGTGATCCGCTTGGTGGGCGAGGTGCTGGAGAGCAACGGGTCGAGCAGCATGGCCACCGTCTGTGCGGGCACGCTGGCACTGATGGACGCGGGCGTACCGATCAGCGCTCCGGTGGCGGGCGTGGCGATGGGCCTGGTCATGGAAGATGGAAAATACAAGATCCTGACCGATATTCTCGGCTCAGAAGACGCGCTAGGCGATATGGATTTTAAAGTCTGCGGCAGCGCTCAGGGCGTGACCGCTTTGCAAATGGACATCAAGATTCAGGGCATTACCCCGCAGATCATGCGCGAGGCGCTGAGCCAGGCTAAAGACGCCCGCCTGCACATTCTGGGCAAGATGGCCGAGGTACTGGCCGCGCCGCGCCCCGAACTCTCCCCCACCGCGCCGCGCATCATCAGCATCAAAATCAATCCTGAACTCATCGGCAAAGTCATTGGGCCGGGCGGCAAGCAGGTACGCGAACTCGAAGCGATGGGCGCTCAGGTCACCATCGAAGAAGACGGCACCATCCGCATCTTCAGCAGCGACGGCGCAGCGGCCAAAGCGGTGCAGGAAAAGATTGAGGCCGTGACCCGCAGCGCCAAAGTCGGCGAGGAATTCGACGGCACGGTGGTCAAGACTGCGCCGTTCGGAGCGTTCGTCAACCTGTTCGCCGGACAAGACGGGATGCTGCACATCTCGCAGATCAGCGAGGAGCGCATCAATGCCGTCGAGGACGCGCTGAACGTGGGCGACAAATTGCGGGTCAAGATCGTGAGCATCGACGACCGGGGCAAGATCGATTTGATCCGCCCTGAACTCGAAGGCAAAATTGCTCCGCGTGAAGCCCGAGCGCCACGTGACGGCGGCGAGCGGCGCGGGCCACCCAGACGCTAAATTCAACCGGCATGAACCCAACTCACATGGGTGAGGCCGAATTCAGGGCGGCGGCGCTGAGCAACCCGGTCAACGCTGCTCTGCTGGAGCGGCTGGGCGAGTTGGCGGTGCCGCAGCTCTTTTTGGTGGCGGGTTGCCTGTTCCAGACCGTTTGGAATGTGCGCTCAAACCGCCCGCCTGCCGAGGGGCTGCGCGATTACGACATCTTCTACTGGGATGAAGACACCAGCTACGAAGCCGAGGACGCCGCGATTCGCCGTGCTGAAACGCTGTATGCCGACTTGGGCGTGCGGATCGAAGTGCGCAACCAAGCCCGCGTGCATCTGTGGTTTGGCGATAAGTACGGCCACCCGCGCCCCCCCATTAGCAGTGCGGAAGAGGGCATCAAGCAGTTTTTGGTGCTTTGCACTTGCGTGGGCATGGACGCGGAAGGCGGGGTGTACGCTCCCTACGGCTTTGACGACCTCAGCGCGGGTATTTTACGGCCCAATCCGCTCAACCACACGCCCGAACTCTACGCGGCCAAAGCGGCGGATTATCAGCGGCGCTGGCCCTGGCTGCGGCTGGCCGACGGCTAAAACTCAGCCGGGCCTGGAGCGGCGGCGCAGCAAAGCCAGTTGTACGCCCACATAACCGGCGACCAATACACTGATCGGCATCCACAGCGGCGCTTTGAACACAAAGAAAAGCGCACCAGCTCCAACGTCTCCCAAAACCATGGCTATAAACGGCCAGAGAATCAGTCTGGGGTCAATCTGGCGGTCTGGGCCGAACTTGATGCGTGAAAAGAGCAGATACCCGCCCGTGCAGGTCGCGGTAATTCCGGCCAGAGTCAGGAGAACGAGGAGGGGTGTTGAGAGCATTGCTTACGCTCCAGAAATAACGTCAAACTTCAGGGAGTTGGGACGAGGGGCTACTTTTTGAAGAGTCGGCGGGGCGCGGTGTGGTGACATGCCCAAAAAAGTAGCCGAGTACGCCGATCAGCGCAGCAGGAACCGCGAGGTTGGCAGCGCCACTAAACATCAACCAGCCTGCGCCCAGCACCCCGATCAGCGCCAACGCTGCGCCGCCAAGGTTGCGGCGGCGGCCCAAAACCCGCCAACGGGCCAAGGCGGTCAGGCCCAGAAAAAGGGTCAAACTGCTCAGGAGAGAAATCGTGACCGTACTGTTCATGCCGAGGCAAAGGTAACGTGTACCTCCTCACGCAAATCTTACGTTCGGCCAATACCGCGTCAAGTTCATCAGGCCGCGCTAGACTGCCGAGTATGCGTCCGGCTTATCTCAGTGCAGCCCGTTCCCTGCAATTGGGGCGGGAAGCGGCCATTGAAAGTGATAGCAAAGCGGCTCTGGAGCTGCTCAGCGAGGCGCTCGGGACATTAAGGGTGCTGCCGCCAGAGCGCACCCGCGACGTGCTGCTTTCGCACGTGCATCTGGCTTTTTTTCAAACGCTGGCCATCATCGGCGCAGACGCCGCCGACGAGCACCTGCACCTCGGCGTCAGTTACGCCCGCTCGACCCGCGATCCGCTGGCCCGCGCTATTGCTCAGGAGTGCTTGTCGGGAATGGAAGCGGTGCTGTAAGCAAGATGCTCAGGGTACGCGCCGCAGCGGCACCCGCCAGATGATGTACCAGATGCCGAAAAGGCCAATCAGCACCCAGGTCACCTGACCGACCAGCACCGGAATGCGGCCAATGCTCAGGCTCACGGCCAGCAGGATGCTGAGGCAAGCCACGATTTTGGCTCTCAGTGGCATGCCCAAGCCGTCACGGTAATCGCGGATGAGTTGACCGGCCAGCGGCAAATTCAGCAGCCACGCTTCAAACTTGGGGCTGCTGCGCGAAAAACACCAGGCCGCCAGCACCAGAAATCCGGTGCCAGGTAGCAGCGGCAAGACGGTGCCGACCAGGCCCACAGCGGTAAAGACAAACCCCAGGCCGAGCCACAGGTGGCGGGTGATGGGGGGCGGCCTGAGCTTCATGGCTTGCCAGCATACCGCAAAGGGGAGCGGCAATCTGTCCCCTCACTCTTCCCCTCAGCGCCGTGTAGGCGCATTGTCCAGCGTCACGACGCGGGTCGGCAGCGCTTCACCGAAAGCCGGATAACGGCTGGCCCGCAGCGGATCGCCGCGCCCGCTGAGCACCGTCACCGCTTTGACCTGGTGGACTTGCAGCGGAAGCAGCGCCAGCCGCCCCGTTTCGTAAGCGCCCATATCAAGGTAGAGGTGGCGGCCCATGCGGGTGGGCACGCGCACGGGGGTGTGGCCGTGAACGCTGTAGACCACCTGCGGCGGCAGCGCAAACGGGCCTTCAAAAGGGCGCAGCCACAGCGCCGCCGACTCGGGGTTGGGGTACTGCGGGTGGCTGACCGGTGGGCTGGCGTGGGCGACCAAGACGCTCGGTTCGTCCGGCACCTGATCATGGATGATGCCGTCAGCGGTGACGTACACCACCCGTTTGAGCAAGTCGAGGTAGCGGGCCAGATTCGGCGGGAACTTTTCGAGGGTCAGCGAGGTGGGGCCGCCAAACTCTGCGGCGTAGCTGGGCATTTCTTTGCGGATGGTGTCGCCGCCCGCCTGCATCCACCACTGGTAGCCTTCCATGGCTTTGCGGTAATTGCCCATGTCGTGCGTGCCGGTGTACTGGGTGTACCAGCGCAGGCCTTCCTGGGCCATCCGCTCATGGTTGCCCATCAGGAGGGTGACGCGGCCCTGCTCGTGAAGCCTGAGCAGTTCGTCCACAGTGGCCAGGCTCTGCGGCCCCCTATCTATAGCGTCGCCCAGCGATAAAAAGTGAGCCTCGGGGAATTCACGCACGGCGGCCCTGAGCAGATCGAGCCTCCCGTGCAAATCGGGAATCACGACGACTTCGCTCATGGCCGTTCCGATGGGTCAATCGAGTCTTCAGCGTCAGAGTTTTCGGCGCTGAAATCATCACTGAAGTCCAGCAAAGTCTGCTTGCTTTTTTCGCGCAAGAGCGCCGCGCCGCCTGCTTCGGCGACGAACGTCAGGCCGCTCTCAGACACCACCGCGCGGTAGGCCTGGCCGTCAGCAACTTCGGGCAACCAGGCAGCGGGAAAAGCGTAGGTGCGGCCCTGATCGTCTTCCACTTCGGCGAGGCCGGTGTCTTCGTCAATCAGGTCAACGACCAATAAAAGTGAGGCAGCAGAAAGAGAAACCATACCTTCAGTGTAGTGCCCCTGGTCTCACGGCTGCCTTTCAACCGCTCCATTTTCGTCGGCTCGGCGCTCGTACCACTGCTGACGCTCCCGGAAGCTGGCTTTTTGCGGCTCAGTGGTGCGCGTAAAGCAGTGCTGGCAACTCACCCCGCGCTCAAACTCGGCGTGCTGGGCTTCGGAGGGTGTCAGCGGCCAGCCGCAGCTTAGGCACATCTCCCCCGCCCCGACCTTGAGGCCGTGCCCGACGGTGACCCGTTCGTCAAAGACGAAGCATTCGCCGTTCCAGCGGCTCTCAGTCTCCGGAACGTGTTCGAGATAACTCAGAATGCCGCCCCTGAGGTGATACACGTCTTCAAAGCCGAGTTCCAGCAGCAGACTGGTGGATTTTTCGCAGCGAATGCCGCCGGTGCAGAACATGGCGATTTTGCGCCCCTTCTGTGCGGCGAGGTGCTGCTCTGCCCAGGCCGGGAACTCGCCGAAGCTGCTGAGCTGCGGGTCGACCGCGCCCTCAAACGTTCCGGCTTTGATTTCGTAGGTGTTGCGGGTGTCGATCAGCAGCACGTCGGGGTCGGCCATCAAGGCGTTCCAGTCCTGGGCTTCTACGTAGCGGCCCACCCGCTGACGCGGCGCGACGTCCACGCCCAGCGTCACGATTTCGCGCTTGAGACGCACCTTGAGGCGGCGAAAGGGCCTGTGCTGACTGAGTGATTCTTTGTACTCCAGATCGTCGAAGCCGAGCTTGGCCAACTCGGTTCGCAATTGGGTCACGGCCTGACGGGTTCCGGCCAGTGTGCCGTTGACGCCTTCGGGAGCGATCAGCAGCGTGCCGCACAGGCCCAGCGGCTCCAGCACTCCAAGCAGGTGCTGACGCCATTCGCTGGGATTCTCCACCGCTTTGAACTGGTAAAGGGCGGCCACCACCCAAGCGGGCACGGCCAAATCGGCAGACGACACGTCCGCTTTCGGCGCAGTGGGAGGGGTAAACTCGGGTGAGCAGGCCATAAGCACCGCCAGTATAAAGGCTCTGGGTCGGCCAAGGCCGTCTGCGGCAGCCGCGCGGGTGTTAAGCTTTGCTCTGGATACCGAAGCGGTGTTGGTTCGGCCCTTCCTTTATTCCAGCGGCCCCCGTCTCGCCAGCCTGAAAAAGTGGCTTGAGAGGTTTTCAATTCAGCAACGTCCCGAACAATTCAGTACTTTCAGCAGCCAATACAGCGAGCCTCTTTCCCCAGTCGGAAGCGCTCGCTGCTCCCATTTTCCGGCGCAAGTTTGAAGTCAAAGTTTTTTATTCACAGTCCTGACAGGAGCGTCCATGACCCAGCCCAGCCAGCATCCCTCCACCAAAGCTGAACTCAAGTACGAAGGCAAGGCCAAGCGGGTCTACGCCACCGCCGACCCCGAGCAGTATTTGGTGGAATACAAAGACGAGGCCACCGCCTTCAACGCCCAGAAGCGTGGCAGTTGGGCGGGCAAAGGAGCCACCAACAACGCCATCGCCGCCGCGCTGTATCCGAAATTGGAGGGCGCGGGTATTCCCACCCACTTTGTTGCCAAGCTCAGCGACACCGAGCAACTGGTCAAGGCGGTGACGATTGTGCCGGTGGAAGTGATTACGCGCAATGTCGCGGCGGGCAGTTTTGCCAAGAAGCTGGGACTGGAGGAAGGCACGCCGCTCCCGCGCCCCGTGGTGGAATACTGCTACAAATCCGACGCGCTGGGCGACCCGCTGATCAACACCGATACCGCCGTGGCGCTGGGGTGGGCCAGTGAGGGCGACATGGCCCGCATCCGTGAATTGACGCTGCAAGTCAACGCGTTCTTGACGCCGTTCTTCTTGGAACGTGGCATCCGCTTGATTGATTTCAAGCTGGAATTCGGTAAGTTGCCCAGCGGTCAGATCGTGCTGGCCGACGAGATCAGCCCCGACACCTGCCGCTTCTGGGACGCCGAGACGAACGAGAAGATGGACAAAGACCGCTTCCGGCGCGATCTGGGCGGGGTCGAGGAAGCGTATGGGGAGATGCTGCGGCGGGTGCTGAGTTAAAGCTCTGAGCCGTAAGCAACAGGCCCGTCACTCTCTTTTACAAGTCGCAAGCCACACGCCCATTTCAAAGGAATTCCATGCCTCAAGATCAAACCAAAACCTATCAGGCCAAAGTTTTCGTCACCCTCAAGCCCAGCATCCTCGATCCGCAGGGACGCACGGTTGAGCGATCCCTCTCGCACCTCGGCCAGCAGGTCAGCGGCGTGCGGGTCGGCAAATACATCGAGCTGCAACTCGAAGGCGAGCGCGGCGAGGTGGAAAGTCGCCTGAAAGACATGGCCGAAAACGTGCTGAGCAATCCGGTGATGGAAAATGTGCGCTGGGAGCTGGAAGAAGCGGCGCTGGAGCCAGCGTGAGCACGCCTGACACAATCAACTTGCAAGAAAAGTTCGCTCTGTTTACTGAGCACTGGTCGCCCAGAGTGGTGGCCGACCTCAACGGCCAGCAGGTCAAAATTGCCCGCATCAGCGGCGAATTCGAGTGGCACGCCCACGAACATGAAGACGAGTTGTTCATGGTGATTAAAGGCGTGCTGCAACTCAACTTCAGAGACGGCGAGCGGATCATCAACGAGGGCGAACTGCTCGTCGTGCCGCGCGGCGTGGAGCATTTGCCCGTGGCCCAGACGGAAGAAACCTGGATCATGATGTTTGAACCCGCCAGCACCCTCAACACCGGCAACGTCGTCAGCGGACGCACCGTGAAGGAGTTGCAACACCTGTGAACGTCGCCGTGATTCAGTTTCCCGGCTCCAACTGCGACGCCGACGCGCTCCACGCCGCCCAAATGAATCTTGATCCGTCTGCCCGGTTCGTGTGGCACACCGAAGAAGGCCTTCCCAGCAACACCGATCTGGTGGTTTTGCCCGGCGGCTTTAGCTACGGCGACCACCTCCGCAGCGGCGCGGTGGCCGCCCGCAGCCCGATCATGGGGGCCGTCAAGGCGCACGCCGAACGCGGCGGCTACGTGCTGGGGATCTGCAACGGCTTTCAGGTGCTGACCGAATCGGGACTGCTGCCCGGAGCGCTCAGCCGCAACCGCGATCTGCATTTCTTGTGTAAGCCGGTACACCTGCGGGTAAACAACAATCAGACCGCCTTCACCTCGGCGTATGCACCGGGCCAGACCCTAGAAATGCCCATCGCGCACGGCGAGGGCAACTATTACGCCGACGCGGGCACCATCGAGCGGCTGGAAAGTGAGGGCCGGGTCATCTTCCGCTACTTGGACAACCCCAACGGCTCGCTGAACGACATCGCCGGAATCATCAGCGAAAAGGGCAACGTGCTGGGGATGATGCCGCACCCCGAGCGGGCGGTGGAAGCGCTTTTGGGCAGCGAGGACGGTCAGGGGTTGTTTCAGTCGCTTAAATCTGGCGTGTAAAGGCAAGGGGCGGCGGGGATGAACTGGAATATTTTGTTAGTTGGATTGCCTCTCGTGCTGGGCGCTCTGGTGTTGCTGATTCCCCTCTACTTCCTCGTCAAATTTCCCCGGAGGCTGGATTGGAAAGCGGCACTGGGATTCATCTTTGCGGGTGTGGGAACCACTTTCGTGTTGACCCTGGTTCTGGCTCTGGTGTTCAGCGCCCTGACTAGCATCTTTCCTGGCCTCAATCCTTACCGGCCTCCTGCATTCGAGTCCATAGACGGCGGGCTGTTCGTCCTCCTCGTGAGTTTGGATTTCGCTCTGCTCTTCGTCTGCACCGCCCAATGGCTTCTGATTTGGACTAGGAAGCTGAGCACAAGGAGCACCAAATGACCACTATTCAGACCTTTTTGGCCGATCAGTACGAAATAGAACTCAGCGCCTTTCGCGCCGTGCTGGAAAGCATACCCGAGGGAACGTTCAGCACGGCCAGACTCGGCCACTCTCCAGCCTGGCACGCGCTGCACATTGCCGACTGGCTGCGGCTGACGGTGCTGGAGGACAAAACCTCTACCTACAATTTTCTGGGCTGGGAAGATCAAGCCTGGGCGCAGAACTTGAACGGACTTGCCCCTGTCGACGAGGACGCTGATCAGGCTGCGATTCTGGCGCACCTCGGCAGCGTGGGCGCTCAGGCAGTGGCTTATCTGCGCGGGGCCAGCGACGCTGATTTGAGCGGCATGGCCTTTTCGCCCAGCGCTCCGAACGGCGAGCGCCCCCGCCTAGCCGCACTGGGAATGCATCTGCGGCACATCGCCTATCACCGGGGCCAGGTGCAGTTGGGGAAGAAGGCTTGAGGTATGGAGATGCGTTTTGATCTTGGAAGCTCTCTCCAGCGCCAAAACTCGCCGTTCTATTTACCGTCTTGATTTAGACATTGTGAGCAAGCTGCTTGATGAGCTGAGCCGCCTCGAAGGCCGCAAAGTCATCATCACTGATCTGATCGAGAAGACCGACCACTAACTTCCTCTACACCATCAAAATACTTTGCCACCACTTCAACCAGAGGCCTTTCAAGGACACTCCATGACCCAAACCCACACCCCCAATCCTTCCCTCCTAAACCCCTCTCTCCGAACCCGCGCCGCCACCTTCGGCCTCGCCGACACCGAATATGACCTGCTCGTTTCGCAACTGGAGCGCCACCCCAACGCCCTGGAAGCCGCCATCGTCGGCGCAATGTGGAGCGAGCACTGCGGCTATAAAAACTCGCGCCCCCTCTTCAGCGCCTTTCCCACCACTGGCCCGCAAGTCCTGCAAGGCCCCGGCGAAAACGCAGGCGTGGTGGACATCGGCGAGGGCTGGGGCGTGGCCTTCAAGATGGAATCGCACAACCACCCCTCGGCGGTGGAACCCGTGCAGGGCGCGGCAACCGGCGTCGGCGGCATCCTGCGCGACATCTTCGCGATGGGCGCTCGGCCTTTCGCGGTGCTGGATTCGCTCAGATTCGGGGACCCCGAAAGCCCCCGCACCAAGTTTTTGGTCAACGGTGTGGTGGAGGGCATATCGCACTACGGCAACGCGATTGGCGTGCCCACCGTGGGCGGCGAGGTCACTTTTCATCCCAGCTATCAGGAAAACCCGCTGGTCAACGTGATGGCGCTCGGCCTGCTGCGCCACGAAGATTTGGCAAAAGGAACGATGGGCGAGGTCGGCAACGTGATCGTCTATGTCGGCTCCAAAACGGGGCGCGACGGGCTGGGCGGCGCGGTGTTCGCCTCGGCTGATTTAAGTGACGCCTCGCAGGCTGACCGACCTGCCGTGCAGGTGGGCGACCCCTTCATGGAAAAACTGCTGTTGGAAGCCACGCTGGAGGCCATCGAGGCAGGCGTAGTGGCGGGCGTGCAGGACATGGGCGCGGCAGGTCTGGTCAGTTCCACCTGTGAAATGGCTTACCGGGCAAACCTGGGCATCACCATGAATCTCGACGACGTGCCCACCCGCGAAACCGGGATGGTGCCGATGGAACTGTGCCTCAGCGAGTCGCAGGAGCGGATGATTCTGGTGCCGGTGCCGGGACGCGAACAGGAACTCTACGACCTGCTGGCCAAGTGGGAACTGGACGTGGTTCAGATCGGGCAGGTGGAGGAGCACCACAACTACCGCCTGATGTGGAAGGGCGAAGTGGTCTGTGACCTTCCCGTGGCCCTGCTCAACGAAGCGCCCAAATACACCCGCGAGGGCGTGGAGTCGGAAGCCATCAAAGCCGCCCGCGAACGCGACCTCAGCAGCGTGCCGGTGCCCACCGATCTGGGGCAGGTGTTGCTCAAGCTGCTGTCACACCCCACCATCGCCAGCAAGCGCCCGATCTTCGAGCGCTACGACCAGCAAGTCATGACCAATACCGTGGTGCTGCCCGGAGCCGCCGACGCCGCCGTGATGCGCGTCAAGGGTTCCTCGATGGGCGTGGCCGCCACCAGCGACTGCAATCCGCGTTTCGTGCAGCTCGATCCGTATGTGGGAGCCGCCGCCGCCGTGGCCGAGGCCGCCCGCAACCTGGCCTGCGTGGGCGCGACGCCGCTGGCGATCACCGACAACCTCAACTTCGGCAACCCGCACCGGCCCGAGGTGTATTACCAGATGCAGCAGGCCGTTCAGGGCATCGGCGACGCTTGCCGGGCACTCAATACGCCAGTCACGGGCGGCAATGTCAGCTTGTATAACCAGTATGTGGAAGCCAATCCAGATGGAACACAGCGCACGGTGGCGATTCACCCCACCCCGACTATCGGCATGGTGGGCGTGCTGCCGGACATCAGCCAGCGGGCCACACTGGGGCTGAAGGGCGAAGGGCAGATGCTCTATCTGCTGGGAGAGCTGGGCGACTCTATCGGCGCTTCGCAGTACCTGGAAACCATTCACGGCCTGGAAGCGGGGCAGGTGCCGACGCTGGATTTGGCGCTGGAACAGAAGGTGATTGACGGCGTGCTGGCCCTGATTCGCGCTGGCCTGACCGACACCGCGCATGACTGTGCTGAAGGTGGGCTGGCCGTGACCCTCGCAGAAATGGCGATGGCCGGAAGTGTTGGCCTGCACGCCGAACTCAAGCACCCCGATACCCGCGCCGACGCCCTGCTATTTGGCGAGGCACACAGCCGCGTGGTGGTGGCGATCAGCACCGAGCAGCAGGCCAAAGCCGAAGCGCTGCTGACAGACCTGGCCGTGCCGTTCGTGCGCCTCGGCATCAGCGGCGGTGAGAGCGTGACCATTTTGCTCAGGGAGCAGAATGTAAACTTGAGCGTAACCCTCGCTGACTTGCGAGATGCTTACGACAATCCGCTGAAAGCTGTGCTGGCCTGAGTGGCGGGCCTTCTTGTATGGTTCGTGTCACCCTCATTTCTGGGGAAGAACGCTCAAAGGAAAGTTGACGAATGACTTTGTATGATTCCCCAGAACTTGCCTTCTACGACGGCGACGACAAACCCCACGACGAATGCGGCGTTTTCGGCATGTACTCGCCTCAGCCGCTCGACCTGGCCTGGATGACCTACCTCGGCATCTTCGCCCTCCAGCACCGGGGGCAGGAAGCGGCGGGCATCGCGGTCAGCGACGGTGACAAGTTCCACGTCGAGAAAGATCTGGGCCTGGTCACACAGGTCTTCGACGAACGCCGCCTGGATTCGGTGCGGCTCGCCAACGCCCGCGTCAGCATCGGGCACGTGCGCTACTCCACCACAGGCTCTAACCTGCGCTTCAATGCCCAGCCGCTGACCACCCGCACCAACAAGGGCATTCTGGGACTGGCGCACAACGGCAACTTCGTGAACGCCCGTGAGGTTCGCAACCAGATGCTGATGGAAGGCGCACTGTTTGCCACCACCAACGACTCCGAGGTGATGCTGAACCTGATCGCCCGCGAGTCGCACATGGATCTGGTGGAGGCCACCGCCGCCGCCATGCAGCAACTGGAAGGCGGTTACGCCTGCGTGCTGATGAGCCGCACCGCTCTGATCGGCTTCCGCGATCCCAACGGCGTGCGGCCCCTGGTGATCGGCCAGCGCGACCACCCGGAAGGCATCGGCGCTTACGTGATCGCCTCCGAGCCGTGCGCTCTGTTTGCGGTGGGAGCGAGGTTGCTGCGCGACGTGCTGCCCGGCGAACTGGTCTGGGTGGATCACAACGGCCTGCACAGCCTGATGGTGCATCCGGCCAAGCCGACACCCTGCGCCTTCGAGTGGATTTATTTTGCCCGCAGTGACAGCCAACTTGACGGCGTAGACACCCACGCCAGCCGCATCCGCATGGGCGAGCAGCTCGCCCGCGAGTTTCCGGTGGACGCCGACATCGTGGTGCCGGTGCCGGATTCGGGCATGGGCGCGGCGATTGGTTACGCCCGCGAGAGCGGCATTCCCTTTGACTACGGCCTCTACAAAAACCCCTACGCGGGCCGCACCTTCCTCGCACCCACCCAGGAAGCGCGGGACTTGAAAGTCAAGATGAAGCTCTCGCCCACCAGCGCCGTGCGCGGCAAGCGGGTGGTGCTGATTGACGACTCCATCGTGCGCGGCACCACCAGCCGCCAGATCGTCAACCTGCTGCGCGAGGCCGGAGCCACCGAGGTTCACTTCCGGGTCAGCAGCCCGCCGATCAAGCACCCCTGCTTTTACGGCATCGACACCGCCGCCCGCAAAGAGCTGGTTGCCAGCACCCACAGCATCGAGCAAATCCGTGAGCTGATCGGCGCGGACAGCCTGCGGTTCATCTCGGAGCGCGGGCTGAAGGAAGCGGTCAGCGGGCCGGGATTGTGCCTGGCCTGTTTCAACGGCGAGTATCCGGCGGGCATTCCGCTGTTTAACGACACCGATAAGCTGGCGCTGGAAGTCTAATACCAGTCACCAAAATTCCGAATGCACTTTCGGAAAAACGCCGAAAGCGCCTCCTCCATTTCTGTGACTGGTATTTTTCACTCCTCGCTCCGCTCGGAAAATTCGGCTGAACGGAGCCGAATTTTCGGTGATTGGTATAAAAACGCTCGTTTGAGTTGAACAACGCCCAAGCGCCGCCTCCCCTACTGGCCGCCTGGGCGCTTTAGCATTGGGCCATGTCTTCCTCTGCCTCCACCGTTTTTCTGGATGTCAACGAAACCTTGCTTGACCTCTCGGCGCTCGATTCACTCTTCGAAGACGCGCTGGGCGACGCCGGAGCGCGGAGGCAGTGGTTCGGGCTGCTGTTGCAACTGGCGCTGACCCAGACGGTCATTGGCGACTATCACGACTTCAAAATGTTAGGTGAAGCAGCCCTGAGTGCTTTGGGTCAAACACGGGGCCAAGTTATACCGAGCGACTTGCCCGCTCAGGTGGCCGCCGCCATGCGTCAACTCCCGCCACACCCCGACACCGCAGAGGCCCTAATGCGTCTGCGAGAAGGCGGAGCGCGGCTCTACGCTCTGACCAACAATCCGCTGGCCGTACTCGAAGCCCAACTCAAGAACGCTGGACTGCACGACTTGTTTGACGGCGCACTCTCGGTTGACGAAGCCCACCACCTCAAGCCCCACCGAGCCGCCTACGAGTACGGTCTGCGCCGGGCCGGAGCCGAGGCAAGCGGCAGTTGGCTGATCGCCGCGCACGGCTGGGACATCGCCGGAGCAAAGGCCGTGGGCATGAAAACGGGCTTTGTGGAGCGGGCCGGGCAAGCTCAAAACCCATTGGGGTTGGCGGATGTATCGGGCAGTCTGAGCGAGGTGGTGGAGGCGGTGCTGACCCGTTTAGATTGACGGCACATCTTCAACCATCGGCAGGTCGCTGAACGGCTTCACCCTATGCCCGCCGTCCCCGCACCATCATGGCCCCGCCTGCGCCTGCCAGCAGCCCGCCGATGGTGCCGAGGCCAAAGGTCAGCATGACGCTGGGCGACGGATTGGTGGTGACATTCGTTCGCAGCGCCGAGGCGATGGCGTCGAGCTTGTTGATGGTGATCACGTTGCCGAACAGCAGCGCCAGCGACACCACGATCAGCACCACGCCGACAATCCCAATGATTCGAGCGAGTAGGTTCATGGGGCCATGATAAGCCGCTTGGGCCGCCGACAGGTGCCGCAGCAAACAAACAACTGCTCTAGACTGCTCGGTATGACCCACCACGCCGCCCTGCCCCCTTTTCTCTACAAACTGCGCCCCCAGTACCACACCCGCGTGTGGGGCGGCCAGCACCTCAAAAGTGTGCCTTACGGACAAACGCCCGTCGGTGAAGCCTGGGTGGTGTTTGACGGCAATCAGGTCGAGGGCGGGCCGTTTGAGGGTCAAACCGTTGAAGACGTGCTGGCTGAATTGGGCGACACCTTTTTGGGTCAGGGCGTCTCAGGGCGCTTCGGCGGGCGCTTTCCGCTGCTGATCAAGTTGCTCGACTGCGAAGAGTGGCTCAGCGTGCAGGTGCATCCCGACGACGAGCAGGCCCGCGAGCTGGTGGGCGAAGGCGAATTCGGCAAAACCGAGGCGTGGCACTTTTTGAAAACCGACCGGGGCGCAAAGATTCTGGCGGGCGTCAAAGCGGGCACCACGCCTGAAGCGCTGGCACAGGCCATTGGCGGAGGCAGTGTGATGGAGGTGGCCGACGAACAAGCCGTGCAAGCGGGCGACACGGTGTTCATCGCGGCGGGCACTCTGCACGCGCTGGGGCCGGGCACGCTGCTTTACGAAGTTCAGCAGAGCAGCGACACCACCTACCGCGTCTACGACTGGGATCGGCCCGCCAGTGAGGGGCGCACCCTGCACCTTGAGGAAGCGCTCAAGGTGACGCGCTCCGACCTCAGCGCCGAGGTGCTGCCCCTGCCCAAGCTGGGATCGGCGGAAGCGGCGACGCTGGCCGAGTGCCCCTACTTCCGCTTGGAAGTCGCCGAAATCGCAGCGGGCGAGCGCTTGGAGAGCCACACACGCGGCCAGAGTGTCCACGCCCTGACGGTCAAAAGTGGGCGATTGGAACTGGAAACCGCCCATGAAACGCTGCACTTATCGGCCCTGGAGACGGTGCTGATCTCGGCCCACACCGGCCCTTACGTGCTGTGGGCCTTAGACGGAGACGTGCAGTTGCTGCGCTCCAGTTTGCCGCCAGAACAGGAGACGCCGTGAGCGCCGCCGCCCTGCTTACCCCACCAGCCGCCTCCCATGCTTGACCTCACCGCCCGCCGCCCCAGCCTCACGCCGCAGCAGCTCAGCGAAGGGCTGGCCCCCAGCGCCCGCTTCGAGGGGGTGCGCTTCGAGAACTACCAGCCCAATTCGGCCTTCGCCTCACAGGCGCGGGCCAGAGACGCTTTGGCCGTTTTCGCGGCTGAGGCCAAGCAAAAACCCAGCGGCTTCCGGCTCTTTAAACGCCACAAGCCTGAGGGGCGCGGCCTTTATCTGGACGGCGGCTTCGGGGTCGGCAAAACGCACCTGCTGGCCAGCACTTATCACGCGGCAAGCGGCAAGCGGGCGCTGATGAGCTTCCAAGAACTGATGTACCTCATCGGAGCGCTGGGCATGACGCGGGCGGTGGAGACGTTCAAAGACCATGATCTGCTCTTGATCGACGAATTTGAACTCGACGACCCCGGCAACACCCACATGGCCAATACCTTCCTCGGCCAACTGATGCCGCAGGGCGTGAGCGTGGTGGCCACCAGCAACACCGAACCCGGCGCACTCGGTCAGGGCCGCTTCAATGCCCGCGACTTCGAGCGCCAGATCAAAGGCATCGCCTCGCGCTTTGAAAACCTCGGTTTAGACGGCCCCGATTTTCGGCAGCGCGGCGCAGCGCCCGCCCAGGTCATGAGCGACGCCGAGTTCGGAGCGTGGGCGCAGCGGCAAGATCAGGCCACGCTGGCTGTGCTGCTGCACCGCGACCTCAGCCACCTGCTGCTCGAAGTGCATCCCTCGCGCTTCGCCAAACTGCTCTCGGGCGTCAGCGCAGTGGGCGTGCGCGGCTTGGTGCCGATGCCGGATCAAAACGTGGCCCTGCGCTTCGTGCATTTTGTCGACAAACTCTATGACCTCGGCCTCAGCGCCGCTTTTACGGGCGTCAGCTTGAACCAACTCTTCGATTCCAATTACCGGCACGGAGGGTACGCAAAGAAATACAGCCGCGCTCTATCGCGTTTATCGGAGCTTCTCACCGAAAGTGCGGCGCAGTCTGAGACTTCTGCTTAACCTCTAAACTTATGGTGGTCAGTCAAAGGCACACGAATCTGTTTCTTTTTATAGGCGTAGGTAGGCTGAATGTCTTCGGCGCATGGCGCTTGGCTGATTTGTATTTGCGTGACCGCGCCGCCCTCTCCCCTTCCAAAAGAAATAAGAGTTCCAGTCAAACCCCTAAGAAAACCCTGCTGACCCAGCCGGCAAGAAAGCCCAAGAGGCACCGAGAAAGGCGCTCCCGAAATGAAATCCCACCATTTCGAGAACAGATTGAACGCAAACCGGATAAGCTACCGGCATGACCTCTTCTGCTCAGCCCTCAGTCCCCGACCTTCAAGCCGAGCCGCTCGTCTCCTTGCTGCGCGACTTAGAGCAGTTGGTCAAGCTCGAATCGCCCACCTCCAATATGCTGGCCGTCTGCACCGTGCAGGACGCGGTGGAGCAGTGGGCCAAAGACCTCAACGCCCACACCCACGCGCTGCCCGGCGGCACACGGCAGTTTTTGTTCGGGACTTCAGAAGACACCGGCTCAGCACAGCGAAAGCGTGTTTTGGTGCTGGCCCACGCCGATACGGTCTGGCCGCAAGGCAGCCTCAGCGACATGCCGTTCCGAGTTGAGGGGATGCGGGTCTACGGCCCCGGCAGTTACGACATGAAAGGCGGCATCGTGGGCTTGTTTTACGCGCTGAGGAGCTTGGAGGGGAATTATCCGGCGGGCGGCATCGAGGTGCTGCTGACCCCCGACGAGGAAATCGGCAGCCACCACAGCCGCGCCGTGATCGAGCAAGCCGCTCAGCGTGCCCGCGTGGTGTTGGTCATAGAGCCGCCGGTGGCCGACAGCCACGCCCTCAAATCGGGGCGAAAAGGCGTCGGGCACTTTCTGGTGGAACTGCGCGGCGTAGCGGCCCACGCGGGCAACAAGCCCCTCGAGGGAGCCAGCGCCATCAGCGAAGCGGCGCATCAGATTTTGGCGGTGCAGGCGCTGGCCGACCCGGAAAAAGGCACGACGGTCAGCGTGGGCGCGGTGTCGGGCGGCGGGGCCGTCAACGTGATTCCGGCCCAAGCCCGCTTTGAAATCGATCTGCGGGTCAGCACGTTGGAAGAAGGCGAGCGGATCACTCAGGCCATGCAGGCCCTGACGCCGCACGACAGCCGCGTGGAGATCAAGGTTTCGGGAGGGCTCAACCGCCCACCGTTCGAGCGCAGCCCCGCCACGATGAAGCTTTTTGCTCAGGCCAAACAGTTGGCGGCTGGCCTCGGCTTCGATTTGACTGAGGAAGTGGTCGGCGGCGGCAGCGACGGCAATTTCACCGCGCCGTTCGTGCCCACCCTCGACGGTCTCGGCGCACCCGGCGACGGCGCACACGCGGCCCACGAACACATCCGCCTAGACCGCTGGCCCGACCACGTGCGGCTGCTGACGGCGCTGCTGCGCGAAGTCTAGAACCTCTACGGGTTAAACTGCTGGTCACTCAGGAGCAACCATGTTTAATCTTTTTGCCAAGAAACCACCCGCCAATCCCAACGTGAAAGACTTGGGCGGCGGCGTCTATAACGTGCGGCTGCGAACTTTGCGGCACGGCGATACCGTAACGCTGCGCTTTACCAAAGCGGCCCATATCGGCGTGGCCGAGGAAGGCAAAGGCTACGTGCTGCGAAAAGGCATTGTCAGTAGCGAGCATTTTGACCGGGGCGAAATCGCCGTGTATTTTGACGACAAGTACCGCATCACCGGCACCGAGGCTGAGGGCGTGGAGTTCGTGCCGGTCAGCGAGTGGCCCAGAGGCGAGTGAACTTAATCTCCGGGCAATAGGTCTTCAGGATAGCGGCACGAATAAAGGTGTAAGCAACTCAGACATAAAATAAGAGCAAGATGAAACCTCTTGCTCTCCTTGCTCTTTTACTGACTTCCGGTACTCTGGCCGCAACCCGCGTGGCTGGCACCAACACCGTCTACTCGTATTCGCTTGACCCGATCAGCGACGTCAATACCAGTGTGGTAGCCATAGACGAACAGTACGACCAGTATGGTGACACGCGCTTAACGGTGCAGTGTGCCAACCGGGGGGAGCCTGATGTGTGGGCTGCGCTGCGGAGCAAAAACGACCTGATCACCGAAGGTCAGCTTGATCAGGGTCTAAAGCCTGCTGTAACCATCCGCTTGGGCAATGATCCAGCCATCACCCTGCGCGACAGCGATTTGGTGAGCGTGGTGGATGAAAGGGACAATCTCAAGACCCGCAGTCTGGGTTTTTATGGCCCGGTCGTCGGCCAACTGGTGCGCGGCCTGCAAAGTGGCAAGCGCCTAGCGGTGCGGATCAACAGGCCCAGCGGCGGTCAGGCCCTGACTTATTTGTTTCCTGCTGCCGGGTTTAACACGGCCTGGAGTGGCGTGCGCGGCTGCGGAGGAGCGGCCAGCGCTGTCCCGGCTCGATCCATGACCCAGACGTCCAGTTCAGGCGTAGCGGCCCCCAAATTTACCCAGTGGTACTTCACGACTTGCCGGGACGCCGAGAGCGGAGTCGTTCGGACGGGCCTGATAGCGGGCCGGGCGCACCTATGCGATCTGGTCATCGACACTGTACCCAATGGAAATTTTCCAACCTCAGCCCGTTTCAACTACGAACTGGAATACCGTGAAAATGGACAGGCAGGCAAGCTCAAACTCGGCGGCGCAGACGGCTGGCAAACTGGAAGCGAGAATGTAAAGTTCCGGCGTGAGGGCAGCAAGCTCGTCTTTACCTTGCCGCTGAATGTGCGTGCCCGCAGCAACCGCGTTTATACCAGCTTGAACGTTATTGGTGAACTCGATTTCGGCGGCGTCAGCAAGAAAGTCTTCGAACCTTTGCCAGTGCGCTCAGGCAATTGAGCGGCAGTCAATAAAAAGCCTCCACCCCTCATCAGGTGGAGGCTGTCAAGAAGATTTTTGCTCAGTCCGTCGCGGGCGCGATTCCGCTCGGCAGAACTTCGGCCTGCACTTCACGCGGCTGTTGCCTGTTGCGCTCGAAGCGGTAAAACACGCTCGGCACCACATAGAAGGTCAGCAGTGTGCCGGTAATCACACCGCCCATGATCACGATGCCCAAGCCGCGCCGAAATTCCGCACCCTCGCCACCGCCGAAGATCAGCGGAATGGAGATCACCAGCACGGTGATGGTCGTCATGATGATGGGCCGGAAGCGCAACTCGGCGGCTTCGATCAGCGCTTCCTTGATGGGCAGGTGCTTCATGCGCTCCACCACGAATTCGAGGTACAGAATCGAGTTTTTGGTGGCGAGGCCCAGCAAGATCACCATACCCAGAATGGTAATCACGTCCAGCGAGGTCTTGAAGAAAAAGAGAGTCCAGACCGCGCCGACGATAGCCAGCGGCACCGGCAGCAGCAAGTACAGCGGGTAACGGAACGAGTTGAACTGGCTGCCCAGCACCAAGTAGGTCATGAGGATGGCCAGCACCAGCACGGCGGGGCCGTAGACCACCAAGTTGCCGGTCAGGCCCGCCGAGCCGAAGCTCGAAGCATTGCCCAGCGCCACTCCGTTTCCGAGAATGCCCGCTTTGGTGGCGTTACTCACAATGGTTTGCTGATACGCAAAGGCGTTGGGGCCGCCCTTTTTGAGGTTGATGTCGATGGTGGCGGTGTAAGCCTTGTTAAAGCGGTTCAGGGTCGCGGGCGCTTGCTGAAGCCGGAAGCTGCCGAGGCTGGAGAGCGGCACGTTGGCTCCCAATGCCGAGGAATACACCGTCTGCGAGAGCAGCGACTGCTCGGTTTGCAGCAAACTGGGATCGAGCTTGACCACGATGTCCACGCTGTTGTCGCCGTCACGCAGGCTCCCGGCTTTGCTGCCATCGTTGTAGCTTCTCAGCGCCTGCGCCAAGTCCGAAGTGGTCAGGCCGGAGCCGACCAGCTGAGCCTGATTCGGCACGAAGTTGCGCTCCTGACGGGTGGCGCTCAGGCTGCTGGTCGCGCTGCTGAGGTTGCCGTCTTGTCCGAGCTGACGCATCAGCTCACGGTTTTTGGCTTCCAGAATGCTCTGGTTGGGAGCGCTGAGCGCCAAGCTGATATCCGACGAGCCGCCGGGGCCGTTTTGCTGAGCGGCCACGCTGAGGGTGTCGAGCGGCACGCCCGCCAGCGCTTTTTTGATACCGACTTGGTACTTGGCCACCAAATCGTCGATGCCGGGGCGCAGTTTTTTGTCGATGAGGGTGACGGTGACGGCACTGCCGTTGGCCCCGGTGCCTTGCAGCGAGCCGCTGCCCACGCTGGTCGAAACCAGTTTGACTTCACTTTGGGCCAGCAAATAGCTTTCCATCTTGCGGGCGGCGCGGTTGGTCTGATCCAGACTGGTGCCCACCGGCAGCGTCAAGCTGGCCGTCAGAATGCCGCCGTCGCTCTTGGGCACGAAGGCAAAGCCCACCTTGCCAATCGGAATGGCGATGGTAAAGAGAAACGCCACTGCCAGCAAAATAATCAGCAAATTGCGCGGCAAGGCCCACGCCACGCTGCGGGCGTAAGCGCGAGCGAGTCGGATAACTGCGCCGTTGACGATGCCGTGCAGCGTAGTGGTGACAGCTTCGAGGAGGCCCAGCAGCACCATCAAAACGTAGCGGACGACGCCGATAATCAGCGGGTAGAGCAGCAGCGCCACGAAGATGACCGGCCCGGTTCCGGCCTGACGCGAGATCACGGCCAGCCCGATACCGAACACCACCAGGCCGAGAATGCCCCAGGCGCTCAGCAAGGTCTTGCGGGCAAAGCCCCACTTGATGATTTCAGAAAACCTTCCCAGCAAGCGGCCAAACTGCGGCCAGCCAATCGGGTCGGGGTCACTGGTGTACGCCATCCGGACGGTCAGGAACAGCAGCGATTCCAGCCAGCTCAGGGCAATCGCGGCGATCAGGCCGATGGCAAATTGCCGGAAAAATTGACCCAGAATACCCGGCATGAAGCTCAGCGGCACCAGCACGGCCAACAAGGAAAAGCTGGCAGCGGTAACGGCGCTAAACACTTCCGAGCCGCCGTAAAGTACCGATTTGAGTCGGTCATAGCCGAGGTCGCGGTAGCGCTGCACGTTCTCGGCCACCACGATGGAGTCGTCGACCACGATGCCGATGGCCACGATGATGGCCAGCAGTGAAATCAGGTTGAAGGTAAAGCCGAAGAGGTTATAGAGCAGCGGCGCGGCGCTGATCGAGATGGGAATGGCCAGCACCACCGCGAAGACGGTGTTGAGCCGCCCCAAGAACAGCAGCACGACCACGCCCACCGCCGCGATCCCGATCAAAAATTCCTTGAAGGTGTCATTGACGGTGGCGCGGGTGGTGCGGGTCGAGTCTTCGGAGAGCGACAGGCTGTAACCCTGCGGCAGCTTGACGCTTTCCATGCTGGCCCGCACGCTGTCGGCCACCGAGACCGAATTGGTGCCCGACGCCTTGCGGACGCCCAGCAGCACGGCGGGCTGGCCGTTGAAGCGGGCGTAACTGGTGGCGGCCGCCGAGGTGTCGCGCACGGTGGCCACGTCGCTGACGGTCAGGCCAGTTTGCGGATCGACGATGATGCGCCCCACGCCCTGCACGCTGGTGGGTGTGTTGCGGGTCGAAAAGCCAATGGAGTTCCCGTTCTGGGTCAGCGATCCGGCGGGAAGGTCGAGCGCCGAGGCGCTGATGGCCTGAGTCAGCCGGGCCGGAGTCAGGTTGTAGCTTTGCAACTTGGCCGGGTCGATCAGCACCTGAATTTGGCGGGTCGGCCCGCCCGATACGGTGATGTCGGCCACGCCTGCCACCCGCTGAAGGCGCGGCACCAACACGTCGCTGGCGTAGGTGGTCACGTCGGCGGCCCGCGCCGTGCCGCCCTGAAGGGCCAATGTCAAAATCGGCTGGGCGTTGGGATCGAACTTTTGCACGATCGGCGCGTTGGCGTCGCTGGGCAAGGTGCCGCGAATGGCCGCCACCGACTGAGAAACGCTGTTGGCCGCCGAATCGATGTTGGTGCCGTCTTGAAAGGTGATGATCACGGCGCTCTGGCCGCTGGTGCTGGTCGAGCGGATGTCGGAGACGCCGCTGATGGTGCTGATGGCGTCTTCGATCTTGCGCGAGATTTCACGGTCGACCTGGTCAGGCGTCGCGCCGCTGTAACTGGTGGACACCGCCAAGATCGGCACTTCAAAGTTTGGAAGCAATTCCACGCCAAGGCGGGTGGTGTTGAGCAGACCCAGCAGCACCACGGCCACGAACACGCCAATCGAGAAAACGTAGCGAGACACGCTGAACCGGATGGCCGGATTGATCTTGGGCAGCGGCTCAGAGGAGTGCGGGACAGGCGGCTGTGTATTAGCCGAACGGGAGTCCGTCGGCGCAGCTCGATTCCCCTTGCTCAAATTGACGGACTCAGCCGCCGCGCTCTGCTCCTGTCGGGCTTTCATCCGGGAGCGCATATTGCCGATTAAGTTGCCGCCATCGCCTTTGGGCTGATCCGCCATACTTTATTCACCGACCTTGATACTCGCGCCGTCCTGAAGGCTCGGCGGCACCGGATAGATGACCTGCGCTCCGCTCGGTACGCCGCTGACCGCCACTTGGCCCTGCGACTCGGCCAGAATTTTGACGGTCTGGCGCTGGGCCGCGTCTCCCCCCACCAGATAAACAGCATTGTCGCCGCTGTCATTTTGAATCGCGCCGCTGGGCAGCAGGGCTCCGGACGCCAGCGAAACGCGGTAACGCATCTGGCCGACGCCGCCCACCGGCAAGTTGCTGGCGCTCGCGCCGAACAAGCGGGTGGTCAGCGGCACCAGGCGGTCACTGCCCGTTACCCGGTCGCCTTCCTTGATCACGGCGAGATAGGTTTTGCCGCCGTAATCGAAGTTGAGCTTGCTTCCAGCCACCAGCGCGGCGGCGTCGCTGGGCGACACATTGAAGTCGGCGGTCAGGCTGCTGCCGTCCACCAATCTAAACACGGCCGTGCCGGTGTTGACATACTCGCCGAGCTTGGCACTGACGCTGGCCACGGTGCCGGAAAAGGGAGCGCGGACGCTGGCTTTGGTCAGGTTTTCCTGCGCTTGCCCCACCGAAACCTGAGCGCTCTTGACCTGATTTTGCAGCAGGGCGAGGCTGCCGCTGCCGCTCTGGCCGTTTTGGGTCAGGTTGTTTTTGGCCAGCGAGAGCGCCGACTGGGTTTGGGCCAGCGCGGCCTCACTGGCTTTGAGATCAGCCGCGCTGATGCCGCCGAGGCTCAGCAAATTGCGGTTGGCCGTGACGTCTTGCTGTGCTTTGTCGAAGTTGGCCTGAGCCGCCGCCAGCGCCGATTGAAGCTGCGGATCACCCTGATTGGTGTTGCGCTGGGTTTGGGCCAGATTGATCTGGGCGCTTTGCAGCTGAAGCTGGGCGCTCTCCAGGGTTTGGCGCAGGGCCGAGGTATCGAGCTGCACCACCACGTCGCCCGCTTTGACACTCTGGCCCGCCACCGCCAGCACCTGCGTCACCGCCCCGCCGGTCAGGGCCGCCACCTGGCTGTCTTGGGCAGCGGTGATGGTGGCGCTGGAGGTGCGGCTCACGTTCAGCTTGCCCTGCTTGGGCGTGATGGCGCTGACTTTGAGGGCGCTCGTTTTGGGCGGCGCGGCGTCCAGATTATTGGTGCTGGAGGTGCTGGGCTTGGCGTCCGCTTTTTGTGTGTCGGCAGCAGGCTTGGTGCAGGCCCCGAGCAGTAGGGCAGCGCTGAGCAAGGTCAACGCGAGCGGAGCAGTTGCAAATCGGCTCGCCGTAAGCATTACTGCACCAAGCCGGTGACATCTTTACCCGCCGCCACCGAGAGCGCGGCCAGCGCTTTCCAGGAGTTGTCTTGGGCCTGCGCCAGCGCGAATTGAGCCGAGAGCAGCAGAACCTGTGCATTTTGCACGTCAATGGCAGCGGCGGTTCCAGCTTTGAGGCGGGCCTGGGCCTGATTGAGGCTGGTTTGCTGGGCTGCCAAGCTGGCCGCGCTGATGCCGACTTGTTCACGGGCGTTTTGGGCGGCCCGGTAAGCGTCGTTCAGGGCAGTCAGGGCGACTTTGCGGCCACTGTCGAGGTCGCGCTGGGCATTGCTGAGCGCGGTCTGGGCGTCTTGTAGGGTGCGGGCCGGGGTGTAGTCGTTGTCGGAAACCTTGACCTGAAGTTGGGCGGTCTGCACCGCGTTGGCCGCCTGCACCAGCGCTGGCAAGCGGTCATCGAGGCCGGCTTGCAGCGAAGCCAAGGTGGAGCTGAGCGCGGGCGGCGCAGCCGGGTCTTTGACCGTCACGGCGGTCTGGCCCAGGCCCAAGGTTTTGGCAAGCTGAGCGGCGGCAATCGGGCGCTGGGCTTTGGCGTCAGCCAGTTCTTGCTGGTTGCTGCTGAGGCTGTTTTGGGCCTTGGTCACGTCGAGTTGGGTGGCGACTTTGGCGGCAAGCCGGGCCTGGGCAATTTGCAGGCTGCGGCTGTAAAAGTTAACCTGCGCGGCGTTGAGGCTGGTGCGCTGGTCAGCTTCGTAAATGCCGAGGTACTGCGAGATCACCGTTTGCATCACGCTGAGTTTGGTGTTGGCAATGCCCACCGTGGCGCTTTGCAGCGTCTGCTGAGCGGCCAGCTGATCGGTGATGATGCTGGTCGGATCGGCCTGCACCGCTTTGCTGTTGGCCTGCGCTTTTTGCAAGTTGGCGCGGCTGGTGTTCACGTCCGGCCCGTTGGCAATGGCGCGGGTCACGGCGCTGGCGAGGTCGAGCGTGACGGCGTTCGTTTGCGCCGTCGCCTGCGCCGCGAGGCTGAGGGTGGCCAGCAGCGCCAAGGTGTTGAGGGCAAACGGACGGGGACGGCTGGCGGTGTGACGGACTGGGGTGTGTGGGGTCATGGCTTGGCTCCGGCAGTGAGAATGAGGGCGGCGTTGAGGCGAGCGGCGGCTTTGTCGAGTTGCAATTTGGCGAGGTAGGCGTTGCTGACGGCTTGATCAACATTGGTTTGGGCGTTTTGCACCGCCACATCGGCAACTTGCACGTCAAGCGCGGTGCCGAGTCCGGCGTCCAGGCGGGCGCGGGCCGAGGCCAGCGCGGTCTGGGCGCGGGTCAGCGCGGTCTGCTGCACTTCCACCAAACGGCGGGTGCTGAGCGCGTCGTTGTCTTTGCGCCGCACGTCGAGCTCGACGCTGGTGCGGGCGCTTTGCAGGGCCAGCTCGGCGCTGCGCTGGCTGCTCTGGGCACTGGCAATCGCCGCGCTCGCCGCACTGCCGAGCACGTTGAAGCTGCCGTTCAGGCCCAGCGAGAGCGAAGTGGGAAGCGGCGTTTCGCTGCCCTTGAGCGGAAAGCTGATTTGAGCGCCCGTCACGCCGGTTTTGAAGTCGAGGCTGCCGCTCACGCTGCGCCCACCCGTGCCGCCGAGTTCGCCGTAATTGACATTGGCCGACAACCCCGGCAATCGGTCACGCTGGGCACTCACCACAGCGGCGCGGGCGTCTTCGAGTTGCGAGGCGGCTTTTTGAATTTCGCTGCGGCCCTGCAAAGCCTGGGCAAGCAAGTCTTCGACTGGTGCGGGCGCGTCGGGCAAGGCCGCCAGACTGGGCAGCACCAACTTGAGATTCAGGCCCACGTCCAACCCCAGATCGCTGAGCAGTTGCCGCTGGGTGATTTCGCGGTTGGCCTGTGCTGCAATGGCGCTGGCCTGGGCGTTTTCCAAATTGCCCTGGCGGTCGAGCAGGCCTTCCAAGCTCAGCAAGTTGTTTTGGCGCTGAACTTGGGCGGCGTCGAGTTGCTTGGCGGCCAGCGCCGCTTGAGCAGCAGTGAGGGTTTCTTGGGCGGCGGCGCTCTGGGCGGCCAGATAATTTTGCAGGGCGGTGAGCAGCAGCGTTTGGCGGCTCTCCTGCAAATCGAGGGCGGCGCGGCTCAGCGCCCGCTCAGCGGCGTGAAGCGGATCAAAGGCGCTGCCCCACGGCAATACGGCGGCCCCGACTTGGCCGGTCAGGGTGGCAGCGGCCTTGTAATCGCCGCCGTCCAGCGGGGTTTTGCCTGCCATCGCGCTGGCTCCCACACTGAGGCTGAGTCCGGTGCGGGCGCGGGCGGCGTCGAGGTTGTACTGCGCGGCGCGGTAATTTTCCTCGGCGCTGCGCCAGCCGGGAGAGGTTTTGATGGCCTGCTGCACCTGGTCAAAGCTCAGCACCGGGTTGACCAGCGCGGCGGGCGGGGCGGGCGCAGCGGCGGGAGTGGCCGTCACGGGCGGCGCAGCCAACGGAGCCGTTTGGGCCAGCGCAGAGCCAAACAGCGCCGAACCGAGCAGCGACGCGCACAGCAGCGCGGCATTCGGGTTGGCCGTGCGGCTCCGGACAAGCGGGGAAGTTCGTGGGAGAGCGTTCAAGCGCATTCACCTCGGCGGAGCAGTCAAAACAAAGAAGGAGGGCGGGAAGGCAGTTCGGGCGCAACAATTTGTTCTAACGGTTTGGTCTAGCGTGTGTCTACTCACTTTTGGATGAAGCATCTTGGGGGGCCGGCGGTGCCAAGCCCGGCCACCAGAAATCCAGCATCGTCTTGACGAAGTACTCGGCGTCAATCCCGCTGCCCTGTAAGAGTTCACGGTGAATGCGGTTGGTCAGCGCTCCCATCAGGGCGTCGGCCACCACTTCGCAGTCCACCGGGCGCAACCGGCCCAGCCCGACTTCCGCCCGCAAATACTGAGCGATCACGGCCGTGTCGGCGCTGACCGGGTCGTGGCCTCCCTTGAAATGAACTGGCGGGACTTGGCCGCGCGACCACATCATCATCAGTTGCGGCAACACCTGACGGGCCATCGTGACGATCAGCAAAGAAACTTGCTCCAAGTTGGAGCGCATATCGCCCCTACCGATCAGCGCCCGCATCTCTTTGTGCCAGTCGTGAACGTGATGCAGGCCGACAGTTTGGGCAAACAGTTCCTCCTTGGTGGCAAAGCGCTTAAAAAGCGTGCCTTCCGAAACGCCGGCGCGGCGAGCGATTTCAGCGGTCGTGGCCGAAAAACCATGTTCCAAAAAGACTTCACGGGCCGCGTCCACAATTTGCTGATCGCTGATGGTGCGTGGTCGGGCCATAAGTAAGTATGGACTCACTTACCATTGCTTTGTCAAGCACTGGCGGCGGTGGTATTGGGGGGAGATCATGGCACAAAGCGGCATAGCGCGACAGTACGGGTCGGGCGTGAAGAGGAGGAGAAGCGGTTGTGAAGATCCTGTGAAGAAGCGCCAGCAAAGGCCATCCAAGCCGTGACGACTTCAGCCGCCGCTATCTTAGAAGCCGGTGCTGCCCAGCCTTTCTCAATGGGCTCAAAGCTGACTTCACCCCTCCCCCACCCCGCAAGGAGACGTACCCGATGCAAATTCTTCAGGGCGACGCCGCAAGGCACGCACTCAGCCGCAACTTCAGCGAAATCCCCGTGCCAGAAAGCGTCCTGGCGCGTAACGAACAGCTTTACGGTGAGCGCCTGACGCCCGAACAAGTTGTGGAGCGCATTCTGGCCGACGTCAAAGTGCGCGGCGACGAAGCCCTGCTCGACTGGACGCAAAAGGTGGACGGCTTCCGGCCCACCCTGAAAGTCAGCGACGAGGACATCGCTGCCGCCGAGATCGACCCCGAACTGCACGCCGCCATTCGGCTGGCCATCCGGCGCGTCACCGATTTTTACCAAAAGCAGCCTGCCCACGGCTGGATCGATCATGGGCCGGGCGGAGCGCTGGGCCAGTTGGTACGGCCCCTCTCACGGGTGGGCGTGTATGTGCCGGGGGGCCTCGCGCCGCTGATCAGCACCCTGATTCACACCGCCGTGCCCGCACTGGTCGCCGGCGTGCCCGAGATTATCGTGACCACCCCGCCTAACCGCGACGGCCAGATTCACCCGGCCATTGTGGTGGCGGCGCGTGAACTCGGCATCTCGCAGGTGTTCCGGGTCGGCGGAGCGCAGGCGATTGCCGCGCTGGCTTACGGCACCGAGAGTATTCCGAGGGTGGACAAGGTGGCAGGCCCCGGCAATTTGTTCGTGGTGATCGCCAAGAAACTGGTGTTCGGACAAGTCGGCATCGAAAGTCTGCCCGGCCCCACCGAAACGCTGGTGATCGCCGACGACTCCGCTTCGCCGCGCTACGTGGCCGCCGATCTGCTGGCCCAAGCCGAGCACCTCGGCGCTGAGCCAGTTCTGGTGAGCACCAGCCGCCAACTGCTGACCCAAGTGCAAGCCGAAATCGGCGGGCAGCTCGAAGCTTTACCGGAACCCAACAGAAGTTGGGCGCGTGACAGCATTCAGAGCCGTATGAAGATCGTGCTAGCAAGTGACCTCACTGAAGCGCTGGAACTCTCCAACCTCTACGCGCCCGAACACCTGTGCCTCCTGACCCGCGATCCGTGGAGTCTGCTGGGCGGGGTGCGGCGGGCGGGCGGCGTCTTTGTGGGCGAGGCCAGCATGGAAGCGCTGGGCGATTATGTGGCTGGCCCCAGCCACGTCATGCCGACTGGCGGCACCGCCCGCTTCATGAGTCCGGTCAACGTGCGCGATTTTCAAACGATTATCAGCATTGTTGGCGTCAACGCCGCCGAACTGGCGCAAATCGGCCCCGCCGCCACCGTGCTGGCCCGCGCCGAAGGCTTGGAAGCCCACGCCCGCGCCATCGAGAGCCGCCTCAGTGAGCAGGATTAAGGGAGAAGAACGGGAGTTGACTCAAAATTTTTCTTGGGATCATTGCCGCGCTGAGAGAGAGGCAAGGTCAATGCCCTCTCTCCTTTTCCCACCCGCTAAAAAATGAGTTCTTAAGCTGATCCTAAGAAAAATGGAGCTTCATTTCTCATCTTTGCCCCCACAATGGTGGGATGGAGCGCTGGGTCTACCCACCAACAGGAGCGGCTCAGCACAAAAAAGCCAGATGACCACCCCCCAAAGGAGAAACACATGCCCCAACCTCAAAGCGGTATTTCCAAGAGTAGCTTGCTGCTGCTCGGCGGCTTAACGGCGCTGCTGGCCAGCTCCTCGGCCCGCGCCAAAATCGCCGGACTCGTACAGGACGCGGCCTCGGGCGCTTATACCTTGCTCGACGAAACGGTGGCCCCCGCTGCCCAGCAAGCCGCCCACACGGTCGCAGTGCGGGCCAGCGAACTCACCGAGGAAGCCAAAAAAGTCGCTGCTAACGCCCAAGACCATTTGCCCGGTCTGTTGGCCGACGTGCGCGAGCAAGCCGCCGTGCGCGGCCAGCAGCTTTTTGACAGCACTTCAGATTTGCGCGGCGACATCGCCCACCGCGCCGCTGAGGCTGCTGCCGCCGCCGCCAAAACGGCTTCCACTGTTCAGAGCAGCGTGCAAGACCGCTTCTCAGACGTTCAGCAGGAAGCTGCCAAACGCCGGGACGCCTTGCTGGACAGCGCCAGCGACGTTCAGGACACGTTGAGTCACAAACTCGGCGGCGTGGCCGAGACTGCTCATGCGACTGCGCAAAAAGTGGCTCAGAGAACACAAAAAGCCGCCGTCAGCACCCAAAAAGATGCCAAGAAGACTTGGTTAGGTCTCCTCGACACCGCTCAAGATGAAGTTCAAGACGTGCGCGGAGCCGCTCAGAAGAAGCTGAAAGGCGTCCAAAAAGATGTGCGGAAGAAAGCCAAAAAACAAATCAAACAGCAAGGTAAAAAAGTGACCAAGCAGGCCGGTAAGACCGCCGAGCAAGGCCGCCGCGCTTGGCTGTCGTTTGCCGACGACGCCCAAGACACCGTGCACAATAAAGTGCAGTCGGCCAAAGCGGACGCCCTCAAAGCCGCCGAGGCCCAGTTCAAGGACTTGAAAAAAGGCGGCGGCAAGCAGCTCAAGAAGTACGAAAAGCACATTCAGCTTCTCAACAAAGAGCTGGCCAAAACCACCGACAAGCAGCTCAAGAAGGCCGGTCTCAAAAAGCGCCGCCGCACCAGCGCCGTGATGCCAGTGTTGTTCCTGGTCGGCGGCGGGGTGGCGCTGGCCCGCATTCCGGCGGCGCGTCAGGGCATCCTGAACGCGGTGGGAGCGGTGAGCCCCGAAGCCGAGGATTGGCTGCGCGGCGCAGGCCGCAGCGTCCGCAACTTGATCGGCACGGCTTGGCTGGAGCGTATGGAAGACGTCAACCATGCTCCCGCCGCCGCCGCGCCCTCGCCCAAGCCGTCTCAGGCCACCGGCAGCGCAGCGGGCGCTTCGGTCGCTCCCGACGCTCCGGCGGCGGCACCGGCGACTCCTGCACCCACGACTTCACCGGAACCCAAAGCAGATACGCAGAGTGCCGAGACGGGCAAAACCGACGCTGGCAAAGACACCAAAACCAACTAAACGCCCGCTTTAGACAGAGCGAAAACAGAGAATGGCCCCGCGCTGTTCTCTGTTTTTTGTGCTGAAGGCTACGGCCCCAGCCGTGCGGTTTGCGTGTACCATGACCGTGTGCCAAGTGTCGCCGTCGTCATTCCCGCCTTCAACGAAGCTGAAACCGTAACAGACGTGATTCAGGCGGCTTTGAGCTTAACCGGCGACGTGGTGGTGGCCTCCGACGGCAGCACCGACAACACCGCCGAAGTCGCGCGGGCGGCGGGCGCTCAGGTGGTCGAGCTGCCTCACAATGCGGGCAAAGGGCCAGCCCTCAAAGCCGCGCTTCAGGCCACCACCGCCGATTATGTGGTGATGCTCGACGCCGACTTGGTGGGCCTTAAGCGCGAGCACCTGGACATTTTGCTGAGTCCGGTGCTGTCTGGCAAGCTCGGCATGAGCATCGGCATTTTTGACGGCGGCGGCCTGATCACCGACCTCGGCAACAAGCTGACGCCGCACCTCAGCGGACAGCGGGCCTGTGCGCGGGCGTGGCTGCTTTCGGTGCCGCACCTCGGCGCGGAGCGGTGGCCCGAACCGGCGATCACGGCGGCCCTCAAAGAGCAGCACATCAAATGGGACTACGTCGAACTCCCCAATCTCAAGCAGGTCATGAAAGAAAAAAAGCGCGGCTTTTGGAAGGGAGCGCGTTACCGCACCAAAATGTATATCGACTTGTTCGGCTTCAAGCGCCGCAAGAAAAAGGCCGAGAAGGGCGGCTGAGAAAAGTGGGATGCGTCCAGCGACGCCCGCTCCTCTCGTCGTGAATAGACGCCCTTCAGGACGCCACTCCTCCATCGTCATGAACGGACGCCTTACAAGACGCCACTCCTCACTTCACCAAGTCCACCACTTGCCCGCCTGCCGCCTGATAGCGCACCACGCCCAACCCCGGCACGAAGTAGCTGTACTGGGTGGAGGTGCTCTTGCCGCTGCTCACGTCGCTGCGAATCAGCAGGGCGTTGAAATTTCCGGCAGGCAAGCTCAGTGGCTCATTGCCCATCACCCGGCTGCTGAGCTTGAGGCCCCCGCTGCTGCTCTCCCAGCGCTGGCCCAAGCTCAGCGGCGAGGACGGGTAGACCGTCAGCGGCGGGGTATACCAGATGACTTGCTTGCCAATTCTGACGCCGCGCAGGTACACGCCGCCGCCCCGGTATTCCAGCAAATCTTCGGAGACGGTGGTTCCTCCGATCTGGTGGGCAGTGGGAATGACGCTCACACCGTTGACGGTGACGGGCTGGCCGATCACTTGCGTTTCGCCGCTGCTGTAGCGCCAAATCGTCGAGGGCGCATTGGGGAAATAATTCCCCGCCGCCAGCACCGTGCTGGAAAGCAGCGAGGCCAGGAGAGGGGCGAGCAGAAGGCCGCGTTTCATGCCTTCCACTGTAGCTGAGGCACTCTGACTTGAGATGCACAAAACGGGCCAAAATCCGTGTTACTCCTGATCGCGTCCCAACTCGGCGCTCCTGAGAGTGGCGGCCACCACCGTGCTGATGATCGCGCCGCGCACGCCGCTGCTTTCCAGCACTTCTAGACCCGCGATGGTGGTTCCGCCGGGGCTGGAGACTTCGTCTTTGAGCATGGCCGGATGCGCCCGCTGAAGCAGTAGCCCGCCGCTGGTGCTGAACAGCCGGGCGGCCAGTTCGTGGGCCAGAGCGCGGGGCAGGCCCATCCGCACGCCGCCGTCGGCCAGCGCGTCGGCAATGACCGCCAGGTAACCGGGGCCGGAACCGACCATACCGGTAAAAGCGTTGAATAAATGCTCAGCGAGGTCATAGACCTGCCCAACCGAGCCGAAGACCTCATGGGCGTACTGCATGTCGCCGCTCTGCTGGGCTTCGTCCAGACCCGTAATGGCGGTTTGCGACTGCCCGATGGTGGCCCCCAGATTGGGCATCACCCGCACCACCCGCTCGGTGAGGAGGCGTTTGGAGAGGGTCGCTACGCTGACGCCCGCCATGGTGCTGATGTAGCCTGTACCGGGTTGCCGCAGCCACTCACTGGCCTCCGGAAAGACGCGGGGCTGCAAACTGATCAACACCCGCTCCGCGCCGCCCAGCTCGCCCACCGGCAAAACGGGCGTGCCGAGCCGCTCGGCGATCATGGAAAGCCGCTCCGCGTTGGTGTCCATGATGCCGATGTCTGCGGGTTGCAGCAGACCGCGTGACAAGACCCCTTCCAAAATCGCCAAACCCAGTTTTCCCACGCCCACAATCGCCAGTTTCATGCTGGGCAGTATACGGGCACTCAGCTAGGGCCCTAAATCATGGGCCGCGCCGCTTGCTACCATACTCGGCATGTTGGTGTATATCTTGCCCGGAACTTTGGAGAGCCGTGAAGTCGACCTCGACGCCCTGTGGGAAGCCGGCGCAACCGGCCTGGAGGAGCGCGGCGGCCACCTGCGGGCCTATTTTGACGCCGAGGTGCCACTGGCCCTGAACGGCGAGTGGACGAACGAACCCGACCAGGACTGGCAAGCCGATTGGAAAAAAGGCCTGACCCCCGTGACGGCGGGCCGCTTCACCATTGCGCCCTCGTGGCTGGCGCACGAAGTTCCGCCCGGCCAGATTCCGCTGCTGATCGACCCCGGCATGGCCTTTGGTACCGGCCACCACGCCACCACCCGGCTGGCCGTGGAAGCCATCGGTCAACTCGACTTGACGGGCCGCACGGTGCTGGACGTCGGCACCGGCAGCGGCGTGCTGGCGCTGGCAGCGGCCCTCGGCGGCGCGGCTGAGGTGCTGGGCCTCGACATCGACCCCATCACCATTCCGGCAGCGTACGAGAACGCCGAACTCAACGGGCTGAGCGTCAAGAACGGTGTGGTACAGATTAAAGGCGGCACGCTGAGATTCGAGGAAGGCAGCTTAGACCTCGATCTGCTCGACGACAAGCCGATTTATACCTTGCTGGTCGCCAACCTGTTTGCCGAGCTGCACGATTTGCTGGCCGGAGCTTACCGCGCCGCTTTGCAGCCGGGTTCGCCGCTGATTCTGACCGGCATTCTGGAGGACAGGCTGCCGATGGTTCGCGCCGCCTTAGAACGCGAAGCCTTCAGCGACATCGCCGAAATACTCGACGGCGAGTGGGCCCTGGTGACGGCCCTTTCAAGCTGATGGCCCCCCTCTAATGGCCCGTCACCGCCACCGCGTCAAAGTCGCTACCCTCAGCGAGCGGATGGAACTGAGCGCCGCCGAGTTCAAGCACCTGGCAGTAATGCGCCTGAACGTGGGCGACCGCGTGGACGTGTTTGATGGGAGCGGTGAAGCAGGCGAGGCCGAGCTGATTCACCTCGACACCTTCAGCGCTGCTCTGCGTTTGCTGAGCCGACAAGACAGCGCCGCCGAGTACCCGCAACCCGTGACGCTGGCGATTGCGCTGCTCAAGGGCGACAAACTCAGCGACGTGGTGCGGGCCGGAACCGAGCTGGGCGTCAGCACCTTCCAACTGCTCCGCACCCGCTACGCCGACGTGCCCGACATCGGGGACAGTAAGCTGACCCGCCTGCGCCGGGTGGCCGAGGAAGCTGCCAAGCAGTCTCAGCGGGCGGTAGTGCCGGGCGTGCTGGCTCCGCTGCCGCTCTCGGCCCTGAGCGCAGCGGGCCAGTGCTTTTATGCCCACCCCGGCAGCCCCGGCAAGCTCCTGGAGCAGGTGACGTGGACGAGCGCCCTGACCCTTATCAGCGGCCCCGAGGGCGGCTTCGCGCCGGAAGATCTGGCCCAGCTCAGCCGCCTCGGAGCCACGCCGATCACGCTTGGCCCCCGCATTCTGCGGGCCGAAACTGCGCCGCTGGCCCTCTTGGGGGCTTTGGCGGCCAGCGGCGTGTAAAGCTGCTTATCCTGTCCGCTCCTTTGCTACGCTGGGCCGATGGATAAGCCTGTACTCGCCCGCCTTCAAAAAGTGATGCAACTGCGTGAGGAAGTCGAAACGCTCGCCAGCGGCGGCCCGTTTGCTCCCGACGCCGATTGGCTCAGCTCCGGTACCCACTTGACCTTGATGGTGGATGTGCCGGGCTGCGCTCCCGAAAGCCTGGCCCTGGAGGACGACGGCGAGGCGGTGACGCTCAGCGGCGAGCGCGGCGCGGTGCCGGAAGATCAGGAAAGCCTGCACCGTGAGCGCCGCACCGGACGTTTTAGCCGCCGCCTCAGTTTTCCGGAGCCGGTGGTGGCCCAAAGCGGCGAGGCCAGCTTGGTCAGCGGCGTGCTGAGCGTGCGCTTCGAGAAGGTGAACAAAACCATAGAAGCGGAGTGAGGAGCAGTTCAGCGTCCGCAGCGCTAAGAAGGTAAAGACCAGATCAGGCCGGTGGGGGACAAGTCGGGAACCTTTTTCAGGTGGCTGACGTATCATTGATGTATGCAAATGACTGCCACTCGCACTGAATCTGTCGTGCGTTCGTTCATGAACCGCACCTACTCTTGGATGGCTGCTGGGCTGGTGCTGACTGCCGCTATCGCCTACATTACCGCGTCTAACCAAGAACTGGCCTACCAGGTCTTGAGCATCCGCTTTCCGCTGCTGATCGTTCAGCTCGGCGTCGTCTTCGGTATGAGCTTTTTGCTGCCCCGCATCAACGCGGCGGTGGCGGGCATCCTGTTTATGGTCTACGCCGCCATCACCGGCCTGACGTTCTCGGGCCTGCTGATGGTTTACTCCACCCAAGCCGTGTATTCGGCTTTCGGCACCGCCGCGCTGACCTTTGGGGCCATGAGCGTGCTGGGTTACGTCATCAAGCGTGATCTGTCGGGCATGGGCCGCTTTTTCCTGTTCGCGCTGATCGGCCTCGTGGTGGCGATGGTCGTCAACATCTGGATCGGCGGTACCGTACTCAACTTGATGATCAGCGGCGTGGGCGTGCTGCTGTTCGCGGGCCTGACCGTCTACGACACCCAGCGCCTGCGCAACATCGCCCTGAGCGGCGTCGAGGGCGACAACGCCGAGAAAGGCGCGATTTACGGCGCACTCTCCTTGTACCTGAACTTCATCAACATGTTCCTCTTTTTGCTGCGTATCTTCAGCGGCGGCGGACGCAACTAAGCACTTCAGCCACACCAGCGGGGGCCAGACATTGAATCTGGCCCCCGCTTCTTGGTGTCTTGGTTTGATTAAGGCATTTGTCGTATAAAGTTGCAAAACTTTTATGACCGAGCGGAGCGAGTGAAATACTTGCTAGAGCAGATGGGAGTGAAATTGGTGGGGTGCTTTTCCACAACAATGCAACGGACAAATGCTCTATGGCAGCGCCACACCCAACTTGAGTTCAGCGTTCCCGAAGGTCACGATGGCGCGGGCCAGTTTGACCTGGGTTTGGGCCGAGGGGTGCACGCCGTCCTGCGAGAAATCGGGGCCGAACGGCTGGGGGCTTGCCGGGTTGGGGTCGGGGCGCTGCAACCCGGCAAGCAGCGGAGCCACATCAAAGACCGGCAGGCCGCGTTCCTGCGCCAAGCGGTGAATGCTGGCGTTGTAGGCGGCGACAATTTGCTGCAAGGCCGCGAGCTTGGCCGGCGTCAGGGCGTACGGAGCGCCGCAACTGACCGGCGCGTGAGTGATCACCCAAGTGGCGGCGACTTTGTTAGGACTGTGCTGGCATGAAACGTCAGCGAGGCCGTACCCGTAAAGCAGCTGGCCCGCGACCAACACCGGCGCGGTGGTCACGTCCGGCACCGTCAGCAGCAGCAGTTGGGCCTTGGCAGGAGCCAGTGCGCTGAGCAGTTGGCGGTAAGCCGCTTCAAAGTCATGCGGCGACGTGGCCTGATTGAGGTCGCCGGACGCCGCAGCGTTCAGCACATCGTTGCTGCCGATCCAGAGCGAGACAAAACGCGGCTTGGATTTGAGGGCCGCCTGCACCTGGGTTTGATCCGGCCCCAGAATCAGCGTGTACAGGCGGCGGGTCAGGTCGTCGCCCGCGTTTTTGGCGCTGCGGCTCAGCAAGTCGGCCACCTTTGCGCCGGGCACCGCGAAATTAGAGCCGCGCACTGCCGGGTCAAGCCGCAGACAAGACGCCGCGCTCAGGCCCGCTGCGCCCAGCGGCGGCGGACAACCCGGCCCGCCGCCCGCTGGAACGCCGAAAGGAATGCGGGCAAGCTGGGCGATCACCGCCGGATACGCTTCCCGCTGATCTTCAGCCGTCAGGCCGCCGGATTGAAAGCCAGCCGTCAGCGAGTCGCCGAGGGCCACATACGTCATCGGTGCGGGCGGTGAGGGCGCAGACGCGGCGCTGAGGGTACTCAGGAGCGCCAGCACCGCCGCAAAACCCATTCGGCTGCGGCGCTGGCCCTTGCAAGACAGTCGATTCACAGCTTTACCCTAAGAGCAGGCCGCATGAAAAGGGTAAAGGGTTGCTGCTGGGCGTTGGCCCGTGCTGCTGAGCTACACTCCCCGCATGACCGAGCAGCAAAGACCCCTCTCCGCCGCGCCAGAGTTGAGCGAAATCAACGCCCGCAGTCAGGGCCGATTACCGGGACTCCTCGGCGTCATTTTTACCCACGCCGAGCGGGGCCTGATGCGGGCGCACCTCGACATCCGGGAAGAAGTGCTGGCTCCTAACGGCTTTTTGCACGCCGCCACCGTCATCGGGCTGGCCGACACGGCTTGCGGGTACGGCACCATTTTGGCGCTTCCCGCTGGAGCGCACAATTTTACGACCATCGAACTCAAAAGCAATTTTCTCTCGACTGCCCGCAGCGGCCAGATTGAAGTGGAAGCCAAGCTGATTCATGCCGGACGCACCACCCAAGTCTGGGACGCGCAGGTGAGCGCCGCAGGCAAAACGCTGGCGCTCTTCCGCTGCACTCAGGCTGTTTTGTATCCGCGCTAAAGCTGAGGGCGGCAATGTGACATTTTTCTTAGGACTTCGGGGGTACAAAAAGCGGCGGGGGCTACCCAGTAAAGCCCAAAACCCGCTACTTTAGTGAAGTGCCAACCGCCATGTCAATGCTCAACCATCCTGATCCGCTGACCCGTGAAATCGCCAGAGGCTACGCGGGCGGCGGCTTTTTGATGGACAACGGCGAAGGCTTGGAATGGTATTCCAGCACCCGCCGCGCTCTGGTGCCGCTGGGCGAAGCGCTCCACATCCCACGCAGCTTAAGAAAGCACCTCAGCAGGTTCGAGGTGCGGATCAATGCCGACTTTCCCGGCGTGCTGGCCGGCTGCATGGCCCGCGAAGAAACGTGGATCAGCCCTGAGCTGGCCGGTATTTACCTGCACCTCAACGAAACTGGCCTCCTTCACAGCTTTGAAACGTGGCGCGGTGGCCAACTGGCGGGCGGCGTGCTGGGCTTGGCGCTGGGCGGCGCGTTCGTCGGCGAAACCATGTTTCACGCCGTCACACACGCCAGCAAGGTGGCGCTGGTGCGGTTGTCGCAGCACCTGACCCGCAGAGGCTACAGCTTTCTGGACGCCCAGATGCAAAATCCGCACCTCGAGCAGTTCGGCACGTACGAGATCACGCCCGCCGAATACGCCGGACTCCTGCGCCCCGCGCTGGGCCAAGACGTGGAGTTTGAAGCACTGGAAGAACAGCCTGCCTTTGAGCAACGCTTCCAGATTCAGGACAGCGCCGGATAAATGAGTTCATCCGGCGCTGAGTGTCAGCTCTGTACTTTTTGAATCTGGAAGATAACCTAAGTACGGCCAGATTACCGTTTTGGGATTCCGCCAAAAACGCTCCATCCCTCCACTCCCATCTAGCCGTACTTTTCCACCTTCTCGCGTCTTGGGCAGAACGGCACCTATTGGGCCTGCCCGCTTTGCTCGATTTATCTAAAGATAAACGTTGTTCTACTTAGAAGGTGTAGCTCTTGGGCACCACCACCACGCCCGCTTCGGTGACAGTAAAGCCCCTGGCACGGTCTTCCTCAGCGTTGTAGCCGATGCGGGTGCCGGGCGGCACGATCACGTCTTTGTCGATGATAGTGCGGCGAATCTGGCTGTGGCGGCCAATTTGCACGTTGTCAAACAGCACCGAGCTTTCCACCAGCGAATGCGAGTGGCTGTGTACGGCGCGGCCCAGCACGCTGTCACGGACAGTGCCGCCGGAAATGATGGTGCCCCCCGCCATGATGCTGTTAAAGGCTTGCCCGCGCCGCCCTTCGGATTCGTGGACGAATTTGGCCGGCGGTGAAAACTCGCTGCTGGTTCGCAGTGGCCAATCGGCGTTGTAGATGTCGAACTCCGGATTAACCGTCACCAGATCCATGTTGGCTTCAAAGTAAGCGTCGAGCGTGCCCACGTCGCGCCAGTACAAGTTGGGACGATCCTGACCGGGAATCGGGTTTTTGTGAAAGTCGTAGGCCATCACGTTATAGCCGTCTGAAAGCGCACGCGGGATCACGTCTTTGCCAAAGTCAAAACCCTCCTCGCCGTTCGACATGCTGGTTTCGAGCAGTTCGTCGAGTGCGCGGCGCGAAAAGATGTAATTGCCCATGCTGGTCAGGCTGATGCCGGGCTGGCCGGGAATGCTCGGCGGGTTGGCGGGTTTTTCCAAAAAGTCGGTGACTTTCCACTTTTCGTCGACGTGCATGATGCCGAATTGGTGCGCTTGGCTCTGCGGCATCGGGTAAGCGGCAATGCTCACGTCCGCCCGCGAATCGATGTGCTGCTGGAGCATGTGTTCGACGTTCATTTTGTAGATGTGATCGCCGGAAAAAATCGCCACGTAATCGGAGTTGTGGTTGTCGACCAGGTGCAGGTTTTGGTAGACGGCGTCGGCGGTGCCTCTGTACCAGACCGGGCCGAGTTCCTCGAAGCGGTACATCTGGGCCGGAACCAAAGTGATGAAGTAGTCGCTCAGAAAGGTGCCAAAGCGCCAGCCACGCTGGATGTGCTCGGTGAGGCTTTGGGCTTTGTACTGGGTCATCACGTAGATGCTGAAAAAGCCGGAGTTGATGAAATTATTGATGGCAAAATCAATAATTCGGTATTTGCTGCCAAACGGCACGGCAGGCTTGGAGCGGCGCAAAGTCAGCGGCGAGAGCCGTGAGCCTTGACCGCCGGCGAGAATCATTCCCAAAACGCGTGGCTTCATAAGTCCCCCTCAGCAACCAGAACACAGGAAGTTCGAGCATAGTGGATGTAGAACGTGGTTTGCGCTTTCCTAGTCTACTGTCAGAAATGAGCGGAGGTGAGAAGCAGGGCGCTTGATCTAGATGTCTTTAGGTTTCTAGGCTCAGCTCAACTTTTTTTGGTGTCCAGTTCAGGGCTTGGTGCGGTGGCCTGCCGCTTTGGCTTGCCGGTTGACCAACAGCACGAAACGGGCCAATCTGGGAGCGCGGCCCCAGCGCTTGCGGTCGCCGACCACACGCCAGATCCACTCGACGCCCAGCTTGCGTGTCCAGGCCGGGGCCAGCTGAGCGCTGCCCGCCAGCACGTCCAAGACGCCGCCGCAGCCGATCATCACCGGCACGCCCAACACGCCGCGCCAGTATTCGTTAAACGTCTCTTGCCGCCCCGCGCCCATGCCGGTCAGCAGCAGATCTGCGCCGCTGGCGCGAATGAGTTCGGCCACCCGCTGATCTTCGCTGGTATCGAAGTAGCCGTGATGCACGCCCGCCACCTGAATGCCGTAGCGGCTGACCGCCGCCGCCGCCGCCGCTTCAGCCACGCCCGGCTTGGAGCCGAGAAAAAAGACGCGCAGGGCGCTGCCGTGCTTGGCCATCAGGCCGCTGGTGAGGTCGAAGCCCGGCGCACGCGGCACTTCTTGGCCCAGCAGTTTACGGGCGGCCCAGACGATCCCCACTCCGTCGGCGGTGACGAGGTCGGCTTGCTGCATGGCCTGCGTAAAAGCGCTGGTCACCGCAGGCTGATCTGTTGCGGCCTGGGTCATTGCGGTTTGGGCGTCTTCGGCCCGCGCCTGCATGATGAATTCAGGATTGAGCGTCACCACCGTGTGCGCCGAGCGCTGACCCGGCTGCACCCACACGCTGAGGCGCTCGAGCGCTTGGTCGAGGGTGACGGGGTCAAGAGGCAAATCGAGCAGCGTCAGGCGGGGGCGGGTCATAGGTGTTTGGTCATAGGTAGGGGCTAAGTCCTTGTGGGCCGCAGTTTAGCACGCGCACTGATCCAGCGCCTCGCTTGACTGGTAGCTGCTAATGTGCTTTGCCTTCCCTTTACTCCGGCAATACATGAAAATACTATGAAGCATGTTGCCCGGCTTCCTTGCGGCCCTTCCCGAAGCGGCCCGCGTTTCGCTCCTCTCCACCACTCGCCAACACCACTGGAGTCGCGGCAGCATTGTGCTGCACGCCGATGACCCGGCTGAAACGCTGTACATGCTGCAAAGCGGCCACGCCCGGCTCTACCGGCTGGGCGCAAGTGCCCGCGAAGTGACGGTCAACGTGCATGGCCCCGGCGACCTGCTGGGCCTGACCGCCCTGCTCGACAACGGCAAATACGGCCTCTACGCTGAAGCGATGGATGACCTCTCCGCGCTGATGATCGGCGGCGAGGCCCTGCGCGACTTGATGAGCCGCTCGCCCGACCTCAGCGTGGCGCTCAGCACCCAGGTGGTGCGCCAGACGCGCGGCCTGCAAGACCGGCTCTCGCAATTGGTCTTTTTGGAGGTCTCGCAGCGGCTGGCGCTGGCCCTTTTGGAGCTGGCCAACGAAAGCGGCGAGCACCACGATCAGCAAGTCGCCCTGCGTGGGCGCATCTCGCATCAGGATTTGGCGCACGCAGTGGGCAGCACCCGCGAAACCATCACCAAGCTGCTCGGCGAGTTCCGCTCGCGCGGCCTGCTCGATTTGGGCTACCGCCGCATCGTGGTAATGGACAGAGGCGGCTTGGAAAAGGCCGCTCGGCAGCCGCTGGGAGCCTGAGCACCGTTAGCGGGAAAGCGTTTGGAAGCCATGAACACAAACCGTGCGCCGCAGGGTGCATGATGATACCCGCATGACTTCCGCGCCTGCCCGCCTGCCCCTGCTCGACGCTTACCGAGCGGGCCACCTGAGCGATTTTTTTGCTCGTACGCCCGCCGACTTGCCTGCCTTTTTGCAGGCGCAGCGCGTTCTTGACCGCCCCGCTCTGGCCGCCGCGCTGCGGGCTTACCACCTTGATGTGGGCTTGCCGGACGGCACGGCCAAGAAAGCCGACCCAGCCGCCAAAATGCTCGCCGCGCAACTCGAAAAGCTCTCGCACCCAGAAGCGCGGGTGGTGGTGGCCGGACAACAAGCGGGACTGCTGGGCGGCCCGGCGTACAGCGTCCACAAAGCCGCCGACGCCATTTTACTGGCCCGTCAGCTCAGCACTGAGGAGCGCCCGGTTTTGCCGGTGTTTTGGATCGCCAGCCAGGATCACGACGCCGATGAAGTGGCCTCCACCCATCTGCTCGACTTTTCGGAGCGCGAATTTGAGCCGCGCCTCGACTTGCCGCGCGGCGTGCCGGTGGGCCGCATCGCTTGGCGGGCCGAGTGGTCGGCGCAACTGCTGGAACTGATCAGCGAATTTGACGCCCCCGAAACGCACAAAGCGGCGGTGCGCTCACGTCTGGATTTTGCCTTCAAGGGCCGGGCGTATGCCGACGTGTTCGCCCGCTTGATGTACACCCTGCTGGGCGAACACGGCCTGATCGTGCTCGACCCGCTGCATCCGGCGCTGGCCCGCTTGATGGCCCCGGCGCTGGCTGCCGAAATCGATCGCCCCCTTGAAGGCCCGCAGCGCATCGAAGCTGCCGCCGAGCAACTCGGAGCGCAGGGCTACACCGCCCAGCTTCGCCGCCCGCCCGGATCGACGAACTTGTTTGTGGAAGAAGAGAGCGGCCAGCGCACCTTGCTGCGCGTCTCGCAGCAGGGCGGCAAAACCTTCGAGGGCTACACCAAAGCCGAGCTGCTCTCCCTTTTAGACAGCGACCCGAGCCGGATTACCCCCGCCGCTGGACTGCGCCCCATCATCCAAGATTACCTGCTGCCCACTGCCGCCTTCGTGGTGGGGCCGGGTGAACTGGCCTACGCTGCCGAGCTGCGCGGGGTCTACGAACTTCACGGCTTGGAGCAGCCGGTCTTGTGGCCGCGCCTGAGCGTGACTTGGCTGGAGCCGAACGTGGCCCGACTGCTGGAGCGTTTCGGCGTCACGGCGGCTCAGTTTCAGCAAGGCCCTGAAGGCACGCTCGGCAAGGCGTTGGCAAGTCAGCAGCAAGCCGCCGCGCTGAGTCAGGAGCGGATCAATCATCTGGAAGGCGAGTTCAGCGCTTTGATGAACGAACTCTCGGCGCTCGATCCGACCCTGAAAAGCAGCGTGGAGCGCAGTAAGAACCGCACCATGAGCCGCTTGGAGCGTCACCGCCAGCAAGCCTACTCGGCCCTCTCCCGCGCTGAGGACGACAAGAGCGGCCAACTGACCCGGCTCAAAAAACACCTGCTGCCCGCTGGCCACCTCCAAGAGCGCGAGATGAATTTCCTGACCTACCTCCTCAAGCACGGCGACGCCCCGCTAAAGCTGCTGCTCTCGCTGGAAGCCGGAGCGCAGGTGGACGTGGTGATTCCCTGAATTTGGGATGTGAGAAGCGAGGAACTTAGAAAGCGCTGGCCTGAGCCTCAAGCGTCCTGCCTATACTCTTTTCCATGCTTTCCCCCACCTATCTGCCTTTTGCCGCCGAGGTTCACCCGCAGGCGCGGCCCGCTGCCCGCCTGACCTGGGACTCGCGCCAAGCTGACCCCGAGACGGCCTTCGTGGCGCTGCCCGGTGAACAGATGCACGGCAACGCCTTCGTGGAGCAAGCTCTGGAGCGCGGCGCACCCTTCGTGCTCACCGATTTGAACGTGCCCCGCGCCGTGCGGGTCACTGACGCCCGCGCCGCTCTCTTCACTTGGGCCACGGCCGAGCGCGGCCACAATCCGCTGGTCGTCGGCATCACCGGCAGCGTGGGCAAAACCACCGCCAAAAGTTACGCCGCCGCCGCGCTGGACGCGCACTTTATGCCGGTCTTCAACACCCTGCCCGCCATCGCCTGCTTTTTGCTGGAATTTGGGCGCTCCGGGTCTCCTTTGGTGGTGGAAATGGGCATTGACCGCCCCGGCGAAATGCGCGAACTGGTGGACTTGGTACGACCGGACGTGGGCGTGATTACCAGCATCGGCGCGGCGCACTTGGAAGCGCTGGGCAGCGTGGCGGGCGTGGCAAGGGAAAAAGGCGTGATCTTGGAAGCGGCCCGCCGACTCGTCTCACCGCAGGCCGCCGAGTGGTTCGCGGACGTGGACACCTACGGTTTTGAAGGCGCGAGTTTCGCGGGCCAGCACCTGACGGTCAATGCCGAGGGAGCTTCTTTTACTTTCGGAGACGTACCCGTGAACTTGCCCCACGCTTCCAGGGTGCAGGCCGAAGCCGCCGTGCTGGGGCTGGCACTGGCCAAGCAGGCGGGCCTAGACCTCACACGGGCCGCCGAGCGCCTGAGCGGGGTCAGCGTACCGGGGGGCCGCTACCGCGTGCTGGCGGGGCGCTTCACCGTCATTGACGACACCTACAACGCCTCGCCGCTGAGCATGAAAGCCGCACTGGAAGCGCTGGGCACGTTTGGGGGCCGAAAGATCAGCGTGCTGGGCCAAATGCTGGAACTTGGCGAGGATGAGCGGGCCATGCACGCCGAAGTCGGAACGCTGGCTCGCCAGCACGCTGATTTGACTTACGGCGTCGGCCCGTTTGCCGAGCTGCTGGGCGAGTGGGCTTTTACCAGCGTGCCGCCTCTGCTGGACGCCCTGAGAGCCGAAGTCAGGGATGGCGACGTGATTTTGGTCAAGGCCAGCCGGGGCATCTCGTGGACGCCGGAAAAGCGGCTGGCGGAGGGCGTGGGTTTGGACAGCGTGGTGGACGCTTTGCTGGAACTGCGGGCCGATCCAGTTTGGACAGGAAAAAAGTGAAGCGCTGGCTGTCTATCCCTTTCTTGGCCGCCCCTTTCCTGGCTGCGCTCACCGCCTGCGCCCCTGCCCAAACCCATCGGCAGCCGAGCGCTCCTCTCCCCTTTCAAGCCGATTTCAGCGACGTGGGCGTGGCCTGGGTGTCAGGCGGGCAAGCCTTTGTGGCCCGCGCTCCCAGCCTGAGGGCGCAGCTCGCACCGCTGCCCGCGCCCGCTGTGGCTGCCGCTTGGGTAGGCAACGTGGCGTGGGGGGCGCTACCGAGTGCCGGACTGATCGTGACTTTAGACGGCCCGCCGGAGACGCGGGTGGTCGGGCGGGTTGCCAAACTCAGCCAGCAGCGCATTTATTTGCAGGACGGCACCGCCCTCAATTATTCCGGCGGGGCGGCAAGCGGCGTTCTCGGCACGCCCAGCGCCGTGCTGACCGGCGGCGACGGCGAAGACTACGCCTTGGTGGGCGGCAACTTGTACCGCCCCGGCAGCCCTGCCAGCTTGCTCAGCCCTACACGGATGGGAATAGACGCTCCCGCTTACCTCTACCGCCTGCCGGGGCGCGGCGTGGCGGTCAGCGGCCTTCCCAGCGTCCAAACCGGACAGGGCCTCTACCGACTCACCGGCAGCGCACTAGAGCGCTTAGGCAGCGGCGATCAGCCTGTCGCCAGTGTGCCGCACGGCCCCGGACTGATCGGCGCAGTGGACGGGCGAATCGTGACGCTCAGCGCGGCGGGCCAGATTCGAGTCTTTTTACCAGACTTGCGGGAAGTGCGGCCTTAAACCAGCCCACTTTCACAGGGATTTCAAACGAAGTTCAGGTCAAATGGCTTCGTGGTATTCTTCTGGCATTGTGCTTAATCTTCCAAAACTTCTCCGTACACTTGGCCGTACACACTCAGGCCCGCGATGATTCTCACGGCGCTGCTGTCGTGGTTTTTACTCGGTTTTTTTATTCACGTCTCCAAATTGCGTGGCTGGGGCCAGCCGGTTCGCAAAGAAGGCCCGCAGACCCATTTACAAAAGGAAGGCACGCCCACAGCGGGCGGCGTGGCCTTTGTGCTGGCGTTCGCGGCCATGTGGCTGGTGTATTTTTTCAGCGGGGCGCGGGCCGCCAACTTTAGCGCCGAGCGCGAAATCCTGATCGTGGCAGCGGCCATCGGCATGGGCCTGATCGGATTTATCGACGACTTACTCAAGATCCGCTCCCGGATGGTGGGCGGCAAAAAAGAGCTGCTGGCCCGCGAGAAGTTTCCGCTGCAACTCATCGTCGGGGCAGTGTTCGCTTACTTCGCCGCGCCGCTCTCGTCTCACTTGCTGCTGCAGAGTTTCGGCCCCATCTGGGACACCGTACTGATTACCTTGGTGATGGTGGCCGCCGTCAACGCCTTTAACTTCACCGATGGCCTAGACGGGCTGCTGGGCGGGGTGAGCTTAATCGTGCTGCTGCCGTTTCTGAGCGTTTCAGCCGCGGCGCTGCTGCTCGTCGGCGCGGTCACCGGCTTCATGTGGTACAACGCCCACCCGGCCCGCGTCTTCATGGGCGACATGGGCAGCCACGCCATCGGCGCGGTGGCGGCAGGCGTCTATGTGCTCTACGCCGACGCCTGGCTGCTGCCGATTGCTGCGATTATTCCGGTGGTCGCGGTGCTGAGCGTCATCATTCAGGTGGCTTCGTTCAAGACCACCGGCAAGCGCGTCTTTAAGATGAGTCCGATTCAGCACCATTTTGAACTCAGCGGCTGGAAAGAAACCCAGGTCACGGTGCGCTTTTGGATGATCACGGCGCTGGCCACTGCCGCCGCTTGGGGACTGATGGGCGGGAAGTGGTAAGTAGGATTGTAGAAAGTAATTTGTAGCTCACAGAAAAAAAGACCTCTGCTGCTGGCGGGGGTTTTTTATTGGTCAGGGACGGGTCAGCCGCCCCCGCAGCGCCGCTTGCAATTCAGGCCCAAAGCCGTGCCGAGCACCACATACTTAGCACTGTAAGCTGGCGCGGGCGATAGAGGATTTAATCTCACAACCGCTTGACAAACTAAAGCATGAATACACGAGTCGGAAGCTGGATGCTCGGCGGGTTATTTCTCCTGAGCAGTTTGGCAAGCGCCGCGCCTTACAAAGCCAGCGGCGGTCAGGCCGCCTTTGATTACCGGGTGATTATCATTCCAGTACACGGCGAGACGGCCCAAGTCAGCGCGGCGCTTGAGATTAATCCTGACGATCTGGCGAGTGTCGGCGGCACGCTAAAGGTCAATGTCGCCTCGCTCAAGACCGGCAACAGCCTGCGCGACGAACACATGCGTGGAGCGCTGGGCGCAGCGCAGTTTCCAGACGCCGTGTTTACCTTGACCAGCGTTCAGGGGCTGGGCAGTTTGCCCGAAGGCCAACCCGTCAGCAGCACCGTGACGGGGCAGTTTAGCCTCAGAGGTGTCAGTAAAACGCTCAACGCTCCGGTCAAGCTGACGCGCCAGGGCAACACCATCGCGGTGGCGACCCAGTTCAAATTCAACCCGCACGATTTCGGGGTCGATTACGCTGGAGGCGCGAGCAGTATCGCGGTAGGGGTCAGTTTCAGGTTGGCGACGCCGTAACTTTACGCAGGAAGCAGTCTTGTCCAAGCCTCCACAAACCCGCCCAGCTTCCCAAGCCTGCGCCAAGGGGCGGCCAGACTTGTGAGCGTTTACGAGCAATGTAAAGGGGGAGTACACATGACGACTTACCGCAGATTGGGCAAAAGCGGCCTGCACTTGTTTCCGCTGGGCCTCGGCACCATGCAGTTTGGCTGGAGCGCTGGCGAAGAAGCCGCTTTCGAAATTATGGACGCCTATTACGCGGCAGGCGGCAATTTCATCGACACCGCCGACGTGTATACGGCTTGGGCCAAAGGCAACCCCGGCGGCATCTCGGAGGAGATTGTCGGGCGCTGGGTCAAGGCGCGGGGCAACCGGGACGACATGGTCATCGCCACCAAAGTGCGGGGCGCGATGGGCGAAGGCTTTTCGCAGGGCCGCAACACCGTGCATCAGCGCGAAGGCTTGTCGAGGCGCTGGATTCTCAAGGCCTGCGAAGACAGCCTCAAGCGCCTTCAAGTCGATCACATCGACCTCTACCAAACGCATTTCATCGATCCACTCACCCCGATTGAAGAAACGCTGTCGGCCCTCACCGAACTGGTTCAGCGCGGCTACGTGCGCTATATCGGCTGCTCCAATTACAGCGCTTGGCGGCTGATGCAGGCCCTCTGGACCAGCGACAAAAAGAACTTGGAAGCCTTTGTGAGCATTCAGCCGGAATACAGCCTGCTTTCGCCCACCCGCGCTAACTTCGAGCGCGAACTTCAAAAAGTAGCGGTGGAATACGGCGTCGGGGTAATTCCCTGGAGCCCCCTCGGCGGCGGAATGCTGACCGGCAAATATCAGCGCGGCACGGCGCTCCCCGAAAGCGTAAGGGCCGATGAGAACGCGCGTCGGCGCTTCAGTGACGCCAATTTCGACACCATCGACACACTCAAAGCGGTGGCGGAAGCTCACAACGCCGTGCCCGCCCAAGTCGCTCTGGCTTGGCTTCTGGCGCAGCCCGCTATGACCGCGCCAATCATCGGGGCCAACAGCGTATCTCAGCTTAAAGAACTGCTGGGCACGGTCAGCCTCAAACTAAGCGAAAAAGATCTGGCCGAGATTTCGCGGGTCAGCGATTGGGAGCGGGCACGCACCGAGCTGGAAAGCTAAGTACAGCAAGATTACCGTTTCGGGATTCCGCATCTTGGGCAGAGCGGCGTCTTGACCAGAGCAGCGCCGATGACGACGCTTGACCGCACCTCTCGGGCCTGCCCGCTCCGCTCGGTTTATCTCAAGATAAACTTTGGCGTACTTAAGATTAAGGATTGACCAGAACATCGGGCGGCAAACTTGGCACTCCCAGACCGCGCCCGTTTACCCTGAGGATCAAGCACCTGAGTCAAAGGAGACAACATGGGATTTCTGGATCAACTCAAAACGCTGGCCAACCAAGGCGTCGCCGCCACGCAAGAAGGCTTTTCGCGTTTCAACAACGCCACTTTCGCCGACGCCAGCATGGCCGCCTGCGCCCTGATCGCCGCCGCTGACGGCAAGATCGACACCCAGGAGCGCAGCCGCACCGCCGCTTTCATCACCAGCAGCGACAAGCTCAAGTCTTTTGACGTGGGCAAATTGCGCGACAAGTACGACGCTTACTGCGATAAAGTCACCAACGACTTTGATTTCGGCAAAATTGAATTGATTCAAGTCGTCGGCAAGGCGGCCAAGAAGCAGGAAGAAGCGCGGGCCGTCGTCCAACTGGCGGTGGTGATCGCCAATGCCGATGGTGATTTCGACGAAAAAGAGCAGATGATCATGCGCGATATTATCTATGCGCTAAAGCTCCAGCCGAGCGAATTCGGACTCTAACGAGCGTTTAATCAGCTTTTACAACGGGGCAGAAGGGGAAAATCAATTCCTCTCCTGCCTTTCTTTTTTACGGGCTGTTGACTGCGCTCAAATCCATCTTCAGCGGCTGGCCCACAACTCCACCAAACCGCGCAGGGTCAGGGTATCGTCGTAATGCTCGATCTCGCGGCAGATGCCTTCCACCGTGCGGGCAAAGCCGCCGGTCGCCACTGTCACGGCGGGCGCGGGTAATTCGGCGCGGATGCGGCGCAGCAGGCCGTCCACCATCTCGGCGTAGCCAAACACCAAGCCAGATTGCAGCGCGTGAACCGTGTCTTTGCCGATGGCGCTCACCGGCGCTTCCAAGCTGATGCGCGGCAACTTGGCGGCGCGGGCGAACAGCGCGTCGGCAGACACCTGCGCTCCGGTGGCCAACACGCCGCCGATAAAGCGCCGCCCCTTACCAATCACGTCGAAATTGGTGCTGGTGCCGAAATCCACGACGATAGCGTACTCAAAGCCGTTGAGGTACTTTTCAGCGCCGAACAGATTGCACAGGCGGTCTGCGCCCACGTTGCTGGGCTGGCTCAGTTCCACGTGAACGTCCGGCAGATTTTGGGTATTAACTTCAAAGGCCTTAATCCCGAAGTGTTGGCGCAGCGCCAGCAGATAATTTTGGCCCACTGGCGGGGCCACGCTGCTCAGCACGGCGCTGTGCGGCGGTTCGAGGCCGCTAAGGTGGAAGAGGCCGCTGAGTTGCAGCGCCAGATCGTCGGGCAAGAGGTCGCGGTTGGTGCGGACGCGCCAGGTTTGGCGGAGCTTCAAGTCTGGGTCAGCGAGGCCCAGCACCGTGCTGGTGTTGCCGATGTCGATGGCCAGCAGCGGAAAGCGGGCAGTGGAGAGCGGAGAAGCGGGCATGAAGTTGTATTCTAGACGCCTAAAACGCGCTGCGCTTCATTTTAGTGTGCCTCAATTGCTGCCCGACACCTCGGCACTCTCGGGTTGTTTGATCGGCTGCGGATGCTCGTTAAGGCGCGTCCAGAAGTCAGAGGTGGCGCTGAGCGTGGTCAGAAACTGCTCAAATTCGACCGGCTTGACGACGTAAGCGCTCGCGCCTCTCTTGTAGCAGGCCCGAATATCACGCTCCTCGCGGCTGGTCGATAAGATCACCACCGGCAAGCCTTCCAAGCCCGGCTGCGCCCGAATCGCTTCCAGCACGGCCAAGCCGTCCATTTGCGGCATGTTGAGGTCAAGCAGCACCACATCCGGCAAGTGGGTTACGGCCTGCTCAGCGCGGACAGCCGGCTTGACCGCCCGCGTCAGCAGCCCGCATGGCTTCCTGACCGCTGCGGGCCACCGTCACTTCAGGAGCACGGCCCGATTTCTCGAAGGCGACCAGCGCCAACTCCAAATCGTTGGGATTGTCGTCCACCAACAAAATTCGTCCATGCCCCTGCAT